>NZ_DASQMZ010000216.1:0-14957 GCF_035645235.1 Paenibacillus sp. | reverse complement strand
GGAGCGGCTTCGCCTCGACTACGCGCCGGAGCGGAGCGCGTTCCGTCTCTCGTCGGACGGACAAATTTACGGCAACGGCATCGTTGTCATCGACCGCCGCGACGCGCCGCGAGCGACCGCCGACGCGCCTCGATAACGTCCGAGCGGTCCCGGAGCGTATGCCGATGGAGGATCGACGCGTCCTCCATCGAGCTCGGCGCGCCCCAGACGCGCCCTGTCGCCTCGCTAAGCCGCCTCGCTTCCGCGAGGAGCTGCTCGTCCGCCAGCGGGATCTCGACGTCCCGATACGGCTCGCCGTCGCGTACGGCCTGCAGCGCCTCCGCCAGCCGTTCGCGCCAGCGCTCCGCTTCGATGCCCAATGCCGTCAGCCCTCCGGGCGGCGAGCGGCGCAGCGAACCCGCGAGCGACTTGACCGCCCCCGCCGCATTGCCCCGCCGGTAATGGTACAGCCCCACCGCCGCTTGAATCAGCCCCACCCAGGTTTCCCGGTGCGGCGATTCCGGATGCGCCTTCCAATATTCCTCGAGCAGCTCATGGCATTCGAAGAAATCGCGATCGCCATGGAAATGCGCCAAAAATCGAACATACGCTTGCGGATAGTCCGAACGCATCGCCGTTCCCCCTTCTCCCGATTGTGCTTCCTCCATCATAACAAACTTTCGGCATACATTTCGAAGCCATGGCTCACACTACTCCGTAAATGCCGCACTTTGCCCAATAGAGGAGACCATACCGAAAATGTGGAAGAAAATCGCGACGCTGTTTTTCGCCTTCACCCTCGTCTTCGCCGCGAGCGCCCCGCTCGTCGATCATGCGGACGCGAAGCGCTACCGCTCTCCCTCCCGATCGTACACCCCTGACGCGCCCGCTCGGACGTCTCCGCGCACCGACAATGTCGATAACGGAGCGACGAACCGCGCCGGCACGACGCCCGGGGCGACGACCGGCCGCGCCGGCAGGGGCTTCGGAGGCGGAGGCTTGATGCGCGGCCTTATGCTCGGCGGACTCGCCGGACTCATGTTCGGCGGACTGCTGTCCGGGCTGGGCGCCTTCGGCTCGATTTTAGGTCTGCTGATCAACGTCCTTGCGATCTACCTGCTGTTCGTGCTGGTGCGCAAAGCGTTCCGCGCGTTTACGAACCGGAGACGTCCCGGAGGGGATTACCGGTGACGACGTTATCCGAAGCCGAGCTCGTCAACGCGATCTGCCTTCATATGGCGGAGCGCCGCGGCATTCGGCCGGAGCAAGTGCAAGTCGAGCTCGTCTACGACGACGAGCTCGGCTATTCGGCGGAGCTGCGCGTCGAAGGGCGGGACGTCGTCTGGGTCGAAGCGAATATGGCGGAGGCCGTATCGAGGTATATGTTGACGCGATACGGACGCCATGCCTATCGGGACGACATTGTTTTCCGGCTGGAGGACGAAATCGTCGTCGACGTCCGCGCATGACGCCGCTCGTTGGATAAACTTGTAACGCAACAATACGGCAGCTTCTCTCGTACAAGAGTTAGAGATTCATAGACTCGTTCGTATGGGAGGAGAACCGTCAACGCATGAACTGGAAATCAGCGGCAACCGCCGTCCTCGCTTGCTCCATGCTCTTCGGATCGCTGGCGCCGGCGGGCGCGCTCGCGGCGGAGGATCGCACGTCGAAGTTTCGGGTGTACCAGAACGACAACGCCTTGAAGGAGTTCGCCGATCAGAACCAGGCGATCGCTTACGCGCGGGGCTTTAAGAACTCGTATGTGGAACGAATCGGCAGCCGCACGTGGGTATGGAGCAGCTTCCCGTCGTACAAGGTGTACCAGAACGACAAAAGCAAGCCCGAGTGGGAATTCGCCACGCTGGAAGCGGCGATCGCCGAAGCGAAGAAGTGGGCGAACGCGAGCGTCCGTCCGCTGGCAGGCGGCGGCTGGGCGTGGGACAATTATCCGGATCACCCGGGGTACACGCTGTACCAAGGGGATAAGACGCTGCCGACATGGACGTTCCCGACGTTGGATTTGGCGAAGGCGGAGGCGAAGAAGTGGGCGAACGCGCACATTATCGACAAAGCGAGCAACAAGTGGGTCTGGGACAACCTGTCGGCCGAACGCAAAGCGGAGCTTCGCGCAGGTCCGGAGACGTACCGCGTCTACCAAGGCGCCAAGACGCTTGAAGGCTGGGGCTTCGCTTATTTGGAGGATGCCGTTGCCGAGGCGCTGAAATGGGCGAACGCTTCGATCGTCCATACCGGCCGAATGACGACGGTTTTCACGAACGCACACCCCTACGTCGTTTATCAGAACGGTATCAAGAAGGCGTCGTTCCCGAGCGTAACGCCGGCGATCGCCGCGGCCTCGAAGCTGACGGACGCGCACGTCGAATGGGAGACGCGCCGCATCTGGTCGAACGAACGCTACTACGCGGTACTGCAATCCGGCAAGAAGCTAAGCGCGTTCGACTCGCCGGCCGACGCCGCCTCGTTCGGCCGCGGGTACGCGAACGCCGAAGTCGTCACGCTCGACGGTCTTCGCGTGTGGGATAACCTGAAGGACCTGCTGTACCTGGCATGGAACGGCTCTTCCAACCATGCGACGATTCAAAACCACGTAGCGAACACGCAGGGGCTCGATATCGATTCCCCGACATGGTTTTATCTTGCGGACGCCAAAGGCACGCTAAAGGACGACAGCAATCCGGAGACGGTCGCATGGCTAAAGACGCAAGGGGTGAAGATCCACCCGCTTGTCCACAACCAATTCGATTCGAAGCTGACCTCCGCCTTCCTCGCGGACGCCGCCGCGCAGCAGTCGTTCATCGCTGCGCTGGTATCGCGCCTCGTCGCTCTGAAGGTCGACGGCGTCAATCTCGACTTCGAAAGCATGGCGGGCAAGGATCGAGACAAGTACACCGCTTTCGTCAAGTCGCTTAGCGAAGCCGTCCGCGGGGCGGGGCTGCAGTTGACGATCGACTTGCCGCGGGGCAGCGTCGCCTGGAATCACCAGACGGCGTTCGACCATGAGAAGCTGCACCAGTACGTCGATTATATAGCGATTATGACGTACGACCAGTTTTACAGCGGCAGCGCCTCTCCGGGCCCGGTTGCCGGCATGAGCTGGACGGAGCAAGGCGTCGAAGAGTTTTTAAGCTACGGCATCCCGCGCTCCAAGCTGCTGCTCGGCGTTCCGTTCTACGTCCGGGTTTGGGAAGTCGATGCGGCCGGCAAGCTGGTATCCAACAAAGCCGCCTGGATGAAAGATCTCGAATCGACGCTCTCGACCGCATCGAACGTCGTCCGCTCCGAAGACGAGAGGTACGGGCTCGAGAAGGTCGAGTACACGAAAGACGGCAAGCGATACGTATTTTGGATGGAAAACATCCCTTCCATCCTAAAGCGGGTCGAAATCGCCAAGAAACATGATCTGGCGGGCATCGCCGCATGGCGCCTCGGCTACGAGCCAGGCGAATTGTGGACGGAGCTGCTTCGAGCGAAATAATAATTATCTTATACCGATCTAAATGGCCGCCCTTTGCATCGCTGCGAGGGGCGGCCGTCCTTATTCGCTCGGAAGCGTGATAATTTTTCTACGGGATTGCCAAACTATAGGAAACCGTCAATAAGGAAGGAATTCATCGCATGAGCGCTACGCTAACCGAGCATAACATCCGATTGACATCGGCCGAAATCGCCAACCTATGGGGCGCATATCAAGGGAATAGCATGGGGTGCTGCATCCTTCAATACTTTCTTCGCCATATGGAGGACTCGCAAATCCGAGAAGTCCTAGAGTACGCGCTGTCGCTGTCGAAGAAGCATGTGGCGACGATCGAGGACATCTTCCGCAGCGAGGCGTTCCCCATACCGGTAGGCTTCACGGAGCAGGACGTCAACCTCGACGCGCCGAAGCTGTTTTCCGATACTTTCGTGTTACATTACATACATCAAACGACGAAAGGCGGATTCAGTTTATACACGATCGCTTTGCCGAATATCGCCCGCGCCGACGTTCGGGAGTTTATGTCCGAGTGCATCGTTTCGTTAACGGAGTTATATAACAGAGTCGCAGACCTCTCCCTGTCGAAAGGGATATTTATCAGGCCGCCGTTCATCACGGTTTCGCACGGCGTCGAATTCGTCGAATCGACAAAATTCATGGCCGGCTTCTTCGGCGATGTCCGCCCTCTCAATGCGCTGGAGATTACCCACCTGTTTTCCAATATACAAACGAACGCCTTGGGGAAAGCCCTGATTATGGGTTTTAGCCAGGTCGCACGGTCCGACGAAATCCGAGAATATTTCAAGCTCGGCAAGAAAATCGCTAAGCATCACATGGAGGTTTTCAGCGAGAAGCTTAAAGAAAACGACTTGCCGGTTCCTATGTCTTGGGATCATGACGTGATGGACTCCCAAGAGCCCCCCTTTTCGGACAAACTCATGCTCTTTCACGTGACGGGGTTGAACGCGTTGGGCATTTTCAATTACGGGGCGGCATTATCAGGGAGCCAGCGGCACGATATTCATGTCGAGTACGGACGTCTTACGGCCGAGATCGGTTTGTACGCGGAAGCAGGGGCCAAGCTTATGATCAAAAACAAATGGCTGGAGCAGACGCCGCTTTCGCCCGATCGGGAGCAGCTAGCGCGCCCGTAGCCTGCTGGCCGCGGCGCTCAGCCGCTCGTCACAAGATCGGCGACAACAGCCGGATAAGCGACTCGCGGAAATATTCCACCTTCCGTCGGCTGCGATATTCCTCGTACGTGAGCTCCCGGCAGTAAGCCATATCTTCCTCGAACGCATCGCGGAGCCGGCCGGCCGATGTCGTATCGTACAATACCGCGTTCACCTCGAAATTGAGCCGGAAGCTTCGTATATCGAAGTTGGCCGTCCCGACCGACGCTACCTCCCCGTCGACGACGATCGTCTTCGCGTGGAGAAAGCCTCGGTCGTACAAGAAGCAGCGCATCCCAAGCTCGAGCAAGTCGCCTAAATACGAATACGAGGCCCAATACACCATCCGCTTATCGGGCTTTCCGGGGATCATGACGCGAACGTCGACCCCGGATAAGACGGCCATCTTCAGCGCGGTCAACACGCTCTCGTCCGGAATGAAATACGGCGTTTGGATAAAGATGCTTTCCTTGGCTGCGTGGATCATTTTCAAATAGACGTTGCGGGTATGTTCGATCGGGAAGTTCGGACCGCTCGAGACGATTTGGACGCCGACGACGCCATTGAACGCGCTGGGCGGGAAATACGACTCGTCGGCTCCCGCTTTCAACGGGGATGCAAGGTTCCAATCGAGCAAAAATTGGATTTGCATCTGCAGCACCGCGCTGCCTTCGATGCGCAGATGGGTGTCCCGCCAATAGCCGAAGCGGGCGTTGCGGCCGACGTATTCGTCCCCGACGTTAAAGCCCCCGATGTACCCGTATTTGCCGTCTATAATGACAAGTTTGCGATGATTTCGGTAGTTGACCCGGATGTTGACGTACGGAATTTTGGACGGAAAGAAGGCGGCGGCTTGCCCGCCCGCCTTCGTCAGTCTGCTGAAAAACCGCGCGGACAGCCGGTGGCTGCCGATCTGGTCATATAAGAAACGAACCTCGACGCCCTCCGCCGCTTTCCCCGCGAGCGCATCCAGCAGCCGGTTCCCGAGCTCGTCGTCTTTGACGATATAATAAAGCAGATGAATGCTGCGCTCCGCGGCCTTGATATCTTGGAGCAGCGCCTCGAATTTCTCGTTCCCGTCCGTGAAGATGCGAACGTCGTTGTTTTGCGTATAGACCGCCGAGCTGCTCATTAAGTTCATGTACATCATATCGCGGTACCGATTCATCGCCGGGTCTCGGAACGGGACGGTGCGAAGCTTAAATTCCGCGCGCTGGGCGTCGATGACGGCGCGGAGCCGCTCCTCCGTCTCCCGGCCGAGCTTATACATCTTTCGCTTGCTGAGGTTTTGCCCGAAGAACGCATATGCGGCGAAGCCGACGACCGGCAGGAACAGCAGCACGACCAGCCACGCCCAGGTGGAAGCGACGTTGCGCCGCTCGAGAAAGATGACGAAGCTGGCGAGCCCGATATTGAGCAGCGTAATGCCGATGACGAAATGATCGTAAGAGAACATCCGGCCCCCCCCCCTTCGTTCCGCAAGCATGCATCGTTGACCCTATTAAAGATAATGCCTCAGCCCATAGAAAAAAACAACATCCTTCGGGGCCTTTCGCCCCGAAGGATGCATAGTCGTCAATCCCCGCCCGGTTCGCGCCGGCGGTGCATTATGCGCGGGCGGGAAAAAGCAGCCGGTACCGATGATCGAACGGATAAGCCGGGAGCCGTTCCAGCGCGGCCGCGTAAGCCGGATCGCCGTACGCTTCAAACGCCATCGACAATAACGGCGCGACATCGGGCAGGGACTCCTCGAGCGGCTTCACAGATTTGTACGGCCATTCGTCCAGTCGATCCAGATGATGGACCAGCCAATCGAGCCCGCGCCGCAGTCCGCTGCCCTCCGCCGTCTCGTACCTCCATAGGTCGATGCCGAGCTCCGCCGCCTGCGCCGCGCAGTTGAAGAACGACAGGAGACCGAAGACGACATAATGGAATGCGATGGCGCGAACGAGCTCTTCCGGCTGACTGCCGTCCGGCCGAATTTGCATGGCGATGCGCGCGGGTACGCGTTCGGTCAAGAACGACCTCGCGATCTCTTCTTCCCCCGAGAATAACGCATACGTTACGATCTGGTTGCAGTACCAGGATCCGTGATTGTTCAGGCAGCCCGCTTCGTCTTTGCCGTGCTGGTGCTCGAGCAGCCAGTGCAGGTAGGTTCGAAACCACGCCCGCAGCCCTTCCGCCTTCCGGGCGTCCCATGACGGGCTCGGTTCAAGCAGCGGCACGACGTTCAGGAACGGAATAAACACCGTGCTTTCGATAACCCCGCCGAACGCGACATAGATGCCCTCCCCTTCGACGCCGGGCACATAGACGGCCGGATACCGCTCCATCCGATCGAAGCCGCCGTTGCCGGGAATGTACTGGGCATACAGCAAATGCGGGTTCATGCGCGTCGCCGGGTCCAAAAACCAAGCGTCGACGAGCCCCGCCGCCTTGCTTGCGTATCGTTCGTCGCCGGTTAGGCCGTACGCCAAAGACAGCGCCTCCACGGCGGAAACCATCCGCGCCATGGACGGGCGGTCGTACTCCTCCACCTCCGGGTTGACGAGTCCGTCCCGCGTTACGTACGGCAGCCCGTCCGGCGTGTCCGGGTTCGGCCAATTGTACACCGATAAGCTCATATAGTCGTGTTTATCCCGCGACGGCGGCATATGCTTCTTATCCAACACGGTGAACGGCTTCGCGGTAAGCCACGCGTCCGCGTCCTCCAGCAGCTTCGCCCTCGCGGCTTGCAGCGCTGGCTCCTCGCCCCGTTCCCGCAGCGTGCGAAGCGCCTCCCTGCCGATCCAGGCTTCCCGTTTCGTCGTGCGTCGCTTCATCTCCTCCAGGTTCATGCGCGTCTCCTCCTCCTACTCATCGATTATGGGAGGTGCCTCTTCACGTAACCATAAGAACATTTTGTCTTCTCTTGTCTTCTGATGACTTTCTTTATGGAAATCCCGGAATGAAAAAGAGAACCGTTCCGAGGCGGCCGCCTCGGTCCGATTCTCTTTCCTTCCCTTGTCGCTTGCTGCGTTACAAGCCGAAGGAGCGCGAAATAATGACGAGCAGGATGAAAAGCACCAAAATCGCGCCCGTCGTCGTCCATACGTTGCAGCCTGCTTCTACGCCCTTCCCTACATATGCCATTCGTATCTTCCTCCCCAGCGGATGCTTCGAATCAGCTTACACCCACAGTCTATGGGAAGGGGGCGCGGCGCGAATGGTCATCTGTCCCAGGCGGGAAGCAATCGGGCGGCCGCCTAACGGTTACGGCTCCGCCTTCGGCTTCACCTCGTAGACGCAGCGCTGTCCGCCTTTCGCCTTGCACTCAAGCTGCTCGACATCGGCGTCCAGCACTTTGCGGAACAGCGAAAGCTCGCTGCTGCACGCTTGGTTGAAGCTGTGCGCGATCGCATGGATCGGGCAGTTGTGCTCGGTGATGAAGTACCTTGCCCCGCCGCCGTCCCGCTCTTCCTTGCGCCATTCGGCCATGTAGCCGCGCTCTTCTTGAATCGCGGCCAGCCCGTCGACGCGCGCCGCGAGCTCGTCCGCGTCCCCTTGCGTCGACAGCCCGCCAAGGCGTTCCTTATATTTTTGCTCTAGACGTCCTTCCCGGCGTTCGAACAGCGCTTCGATCGCCTCCGGCCCTTGCAGCTCCTGAACGTCGTTTAGAAATTCCAACGTAATATCCGCATAATGCTTCGGGAACAGCTCTTCCGCCTGCTCGGTGAGCGAGTAGACGAACGTCGGCCGCCCCATCGCTTGACGGACCGTCTCGACCCCCACGATGCGATCCCGCTCGAGATTGTTTAGATGGCGGCGCACGGCGATGTCGGAGATGCCCAGCTGCTTCGCGATGTCGTACGCGTTAAGCGGGCCGCGCCGGCGCAGCATCGTCATGATTTGCTTTCGGGTCGTCGGATTGTTGTCATCCATCTCGCATGTCCACCGCCTCTCCCCCATATCATAACACGATTTCACGCGGATGAAAGCTACCCGCGGGGAAAATCGCAGCGGCGGACCTTCGGCCTTCCTACGCCCCAGCCTTACTTCAGCTTCCAAAAATCGATGCGGGTAATCGCGGCGGCGCCGCCTTTCGCGAAGTGCCGAACGCCCCGGCTGTCCGGCGCGGGGAAGACAAAGCCGGTCATGGCGGCCTCGCCGTCGTTCACGAACAATTCGAGCGTCGAGCGGTCCAGGAACACTCGCAGCTCCAAGGTATCCGACGCGTCCCGACGCAAGCGGTAGGCGCTGATCCCTTGCTTGCCGGCGCCGGAGAGGGTGCGATCGAACGTCACTTCCCCGGCGGCGGCGTCGTACGCAAGGACCGTCTGCTCCCGCCCATCCTCGGAAGCGCGCAGGAGCAAACCGAATTCGAAGGCGGTAGAACGGGATAGGTCGTAGGTCACGATCAATTCGTATGCGTCGCCTTCCATCCCCGAAAATTCATGCAGGCGATCGTCCGTCACGACATATTCGCCGTGCGCGAGGCGGTTCCCTCGCAGCGCTTCGACCTCCGCCGCGGGACGAACCCGCAGCAGGTTGTCGCCGTCCAGCGTCAATTCTCTCGGGAGCGTCATGCTGCCGGCCCAATGCTTCCCTAGCGCTTTGCCGTCCATCGGCATCCAACCGAATAGAAGCCGGCGCCCCCGGTCGTCGGTGAACGTCTGCGGCGCGTAGAAGTCGAAGCCGTAATCGAGCTTGAAGAACGGCCCGTGCGCGTACCGCCCCGTTTCGTAATCGAACTCGCCGACGTAATAGCCGGACAACGGCGTCGATTGTACGCCTTCCGGGCAAAGCAGCAGCACGTCCTTCCCGCCGAGCGGGAACAAATCCGGACATTCGTGCATATACCCCATCGTACCGTCGCTTTCCGTCAGCACTTGGAAAAATTCCCAATGAAGCAAATCCTTCGACTTGTACGCGATTACCTTGCCGCGACCGTCCTTCTTCGCGCCGAGCACCATGTACCAAGCGTCATCGTGCTTCCACACCTTCGGATCTCGAAAATGATTCGTCTGCCCGATGTGCTCCGGCGGCGCCTCGATGATCGGATTGTTCGGAAGCTTCTCGAACGTGACCCCGTCTTTCGATACCGCGACGCATTGCGTCTGCAGCAAGTCGTCCGGAATGCCGACGGGCGTCGTAAAGACGTTCGCCGTGTAAAACAAATACAATTTCCCTTCATGCTCGACGGCGCTGCCGGAGAAGCAGCCGTCGACATCGTACGTCTCGCTCGGCGCAAGGGCGATCGGCAGCCGCTCCCAATGCACGAGATCCTTGCTTTTTAGGTGAGCCCAATGAATGGTGCCCCACGCCGGGCCGTACGGGTTGAATTGATAAAACAAATGATATTCGCCTTTATAATAAATGAGTCCGTTCGGATCGTTCATCCAATGGACGGGAGGTACCGCATGCGCCTGCGGCCGATGCGGATCGTTCGGCATCGTTCGAACGCCCCGCTCGACGGCTTCTTCGGCTTTTTCCAACGCGTCTCGATGTCCGAGTACCCCAAGTTGCTTCATCTGTTCCAAGATTGCACCCCTGACTGTTGATTTAACGTACGCACGAAACGGTCGTTATTTTACCGAGCCTTGGGTGACGCCCTGGATGATGAACCGTTGGGCGAACAAATAGACCACAAGAATCGGCAAGATAACCAGCAGCACGGCCGGCAAAAATTTCTCGTTGTCGGACGTATAGGTTCCCTTGAACACCTGGATCGCTAACGGAAGCGTAAAGCTGTCTCTTCCTGCGTTTTGCAAAATCAGGAGCGGGAGCAAGAAGTCGTTCCAAATCCAAAGCACGTTCAAAATGACGATCGTCACGGTCGTCGGCATCAGCACCGGCATGACGATGCGGAAGAACGTTTGCCGGCGGCTGCAGCCGTCCATGAACGCTGCTTCTTCCAGCTCCTGCGGAATGCTCTTAATGAAACCGTGATAGATGAACACGGCCAAGGAACTGCCGAAGCCGAGATACATAAAGACGAGCGTCAGCTCCGGCGCCGCTTGGATCCAGCCGAGCTTCTGGCCGTAAATCGAAACGAGCGGAATCATCACCGCTTGGAACGGAATGATCATGGACGCGACCATAACGAAGAAAAACAGGTTGTTGAACTTCGTCTTGTTTCGAACGAAATAGTGGGCCGCCATCGACGAAAACAGTCCGATGAGCAGGACGCTCGCGAACGTGATGACCCCGGAATTCCAAAAGCTCCCGAAATAGTTCATCTCCCGGGCGGCCGCCGCGAAGTTGCCGAACCCGAGCGAGCTCGGCGGCGCAAGGGGCGACTCGATGATTTGCGCGTTCGTCTTGAACGAGTTGAAGACGAGCAATACGAACGGAATCATAAATCCCGCCAGCGCGGCGATCAGCACCGCGTAGTTGAATACGTTCTGTAGAAGCCGCTGCGTTCTCATTAGGCTTCCACCTCCATTTTCTTACCTAGATAAACCTGAACGAGCGTGACGCCCGCGACGAGGAAAAACAGCACGAACGCTTCCGCCTGACCGACGCCGTAGTCGAATCGGACGAACGCCTTGTCATATACGTGCATGGACGCCATCACGGTGCTGCCGAACGGTCCGCCGCCGGTTAACGCGTAGTTCACGTCGTACACCATAAATCCGCGCTGCAGCGATAAGAATATAGTAACGATAAAGGAAGGCACCATGAGCGGCAGCACCATATGCGTCAATTGCTTCCAGGCGCCGGTGCCGTCGATCTTGGCGGCTTCGATGACGTCTCTCGGCACGCTCATCAGGCCGGCGATAAAGATGACCATCATGTACCCGGCGTATTGCCATACGGTCACGATGACCAGCGCCCAAAACGCCAACGTCTCGTCGCCCAGCCACGTCTTGCTGAACAGGTCGATGCCGTACCGCTTGCCGATCGTGACGAACAGATTGTTAAAGACGAACTGCCACAAAAAACCGAGCACGAGTCCGCCGATCAAATTCGGCGTAAAGAACGAGGCGCGGAAGAAATTTTGACCCCGAATGCCGGACGTGACCAAATACGAAAGAAAGAAGGCGATCGCGTTGATGAGCACGACCGTGGCGACGACGTATTTCAGCGTCAGCCATACCGAGGCCCAGAATTTTCCGTCTCGGATGACTTCCGCGTAATTGCCGAATCCGACGTAAGGCGTGGCGGACGAGATGCCGTCCCATTGAAAGAATGTCATATAAATGCCGTATAGGAACGGGACGAGGATGACGGCGGTGAACGCCAGGATCGTCGGTCCGGTAAAGAAGAGCTGATTGCTCCATCGCTTTAGCCGATGTTTTTCGGAGATCATAACGGTTCCTCCATTATTCGGTATCGAGAAATATGTCGTTAAAATAAGGAATGTCGATGGGAGACGTCTGAACGCCCCCACCGACATCGAAACTCACCCGGATTTCCGGTTACTTCACGCTTTTCCAGTACTCTTCGATTTCCGCCGCCAACGCCGCGCGGTCGGCTTTGTCGACCAAATATTTCTGCATCGACGCGCCCAATACCTTCCAATGGTCGCCCGGCACGTAGTTGCCCGCGAACGGGATCGCATGGCCGGCGTTATTGTAGGCTTGCAACGACTTCGCGAGCGGGTTGCTAAGCTCCAGCGTAATGTTCTTGAATGCCGGGATGACGTTCGCCTCGTTCACCAGGAAGTTTTGTCCGGCTTCCTCGTAGACGAGCCAGTTCAGGAACGCTTTCGCCGCCGCCTGCTGCGCTTCCGTGCTTGCTTCTTTGTCGATGAAAATTTGCTTCGTCGCGCCGATGGCGAGCGATGCGTTCGCCGGGTTGCCCGCATCGTCGCTGACCGGGACCGGGATGAAGCCGAAGTCGCCTTCAGGGTTCGTCTTTTGCATTTCCGTAATGAGCCAGTTGCCGTTGAACGTCATCGCCGCTTCGCCGCTTGCGACGGCGGCCGCGCTGCGCTCGAGCACGATCGCTATCGGGTCGTCTTTGCCGAGGTTATACTGCTTCAGCACGTCGAACGTATCGAGCAGACCGTTAAATACCGCGTTATTCGCCAAATTCGCGCCGCCCGACTTCAATTGCGCAAGGAACGCGTTTACGTCGCCTTCCGGCTGGGTAGCATAAGCGATAGCGAGGTAATGGTTCCCGAGGGACCAATCCATGCTGCCGATGACCATCGGCGCGACGCCCGTCGCTTCGATCTTCGCCATCAAGTCTTTCAATGCGGAAGTCGTCTTGATCGAGGCCGGATCGAAAGCGCCGCCGACTGCTTTATCAAGCACCGCTTTATTGTAGATGAGGCCGGTTCCCTCGATCGCGAACGGGAAGGCGATCGTCTTGCCGTCGATCTGATTCGGCTGCGCGAGGTCCGCGACCCACTTCTCGCCGGACAGGTCCGCCGCTTTATCCTGGAACTTGGCGATATCGCCGGCGTCCAGCATGGCGAGCGTCGCAGGCGTTCCCGCCGCGTACAAGGACGAAGCGCGCTCTACGGGAGATTGGCTTTCCGCCGCCGTGATCACTTCCAGCTCGATGCCGGGGTTCGACGCCATGAACGCGGCCGCGGCGTTCGTCATTTGCTGCTGAATTTCGGACTTCGAATTCAACAAGGTGATCTTGACTTTCTCCGCCGCATCTCCGCCGGCGCCGCCTTCATTCGTGCTAGGGTTTCCGTTGCCGCCGCATGCGGAGACAACCAATGCAAGCGCTACCAGCGCTGCCATTCCGAGACGAGAACGTTTCATAAGGTCGATCTTCCCCTCTGTTTGGATAGTAGACATCCTTTTGTAGCGAGTATATATGTTAAGCGGTTGACATGTCAAGCGGTTGACATGTGGAACTATAAAAATGCCGGCTCCCTGCGGATTCGGCTTCGAGCTACGTCGTTTCCCGTTCGATCAGCGTCACGGGGTGCACGTTTTCGAGCGGCACCTCGTTCCCGGCCACCATGCCGTCCAAGAGGTCCACGACCGACTTTGCCATCGCTTCCAGCGGCTGGCGTATCGTCGTTAAGCCCGGATTGACGAGCGCGGCCGTGTCGATATCGTCGTACCCGATCAGCTTCACCCGCTCCGGAATCCCGATTCCCCGCTGCGCGCACGACTTGAGTACATGCATGGCTACCATATCGCCGGTGGCGAAGATGGCGTCGACGTCGGGATGCGCGTCGAACAGCGCGCCGACCGCTTTGCCGTAGTCGACGGTTTCGAAGACGTCCCGGCCCAGCTCGATCACGACCGGCTCGACCGACCGGCGCCGCAGCTCGCGGACGAACGCTTCCGTTCTGCGGTTGCTCAATAAGTCGAGGCTTAGGTTGCCGCAGATGAGCGCGATCTTCTCGCAGCCCTTGCGCAGCAGCAGCTCGGCCGCCAGCTTGCCGCCCTGCTCGTTGTCCGACGACACGTACGGGATGTCCGCGATGCGCCGGTCGAACGTGACGATCGGCTGCTGCAGCCTCTTGTACACGTCGACTTCCAGCGTATGGCTGGCCATAAAGATGCCGTCCACGCGGTTGCTCTTGAGCATGTCGATGTATTCCTTTTCCTTCTTCGGCTCCAGTCTCGAGTTGCATACCAATATTTTATACCCGAGGTCCGAGGCGTACCGCTCGATATGATGCGTCAGCTCGGCGAAGAACGGATGCGCGATCGACGGAATGATCGTTCCTAGGATCATCGAGCGCTTGCGCGTTAACGACCGCGCGATTTCGTTCGGCTGGTAATGCAGCTCCTTCATGACGCGATACACTTTCTCCCGAGTCTCCTGGCTGATATATCCGCGGTTGTTCAGCACTCTGGACACCGTCGTCACCGTGACACCCGCTCGCAGCGCCACGTCTTTGATCGTCGTCATTTCGTTGTCTTCCCCCCTCCCCGATATGATAAAAAATTATAACAGCAAATCGACGAGCGTCCAATAGCCTTCGTCCCGCTTCCTTGCTGCTAAAAAAAGGAGGCCCCCGGGAAGGGCCTCCCTCGGATCGCGGGCGACGGCGCCTCATGCCGGCTGCCCGCCCCGGCGCGCCGGGCCGACGTTCAGAAGAAGTCGGCGAGGTACGTCTGGCGCGCGGGCAGCACGCGCTCGAGCGCCTCCGCGGCGTCGGCCGGGCCCGTCAGCATGCCCGCGGCATGCAGGAGGGCCGGGCGCCGCGCGCCGATCAGCATCGCGGTCAAGCCGCCGATGCCGACGTCCAGGGCGCCGCCGTCCGCGGCGCCGACCGGCGAGGGCGCGAGCGCGCCGCGCCCGTCCGCGTCGACGGCGAGCGTCCACGCGCCGTCGTTCCAGGCCGCGTGCGCGTCGCTCACGCGCAGCCGCACCGTCGCGGGGGCCCCCGCGACGAACGGCAGGGC
>NZ_DASQMZ010000215.1:0-9826 GCF_035645235.1 Paenibacillus sp. | reverse complement strand
CGTTTTTCAGCTCCCAGATGACTTCCCGCTTATAACCGCCCTGCAGAAGAACGCCCTTCCCCGGTCCGTTCACGTCCACCTCGCGGCGCCCGACGCTGTCGACGATCCGGTGCGGCGCCTCCACGACGAGGACGTTCGCCGCGGTCAGCCGCGTACCCGATTTCTTGTCGAGATGCGGCTCCCCTTTCATCGTGCGCAAGTACGCTTTCGACCCAGCATCATACTCATAGCCAACCGTGTAGCCTTGTATGTAAGGTATCGTAACCGTCGTCGCGGCCTCGCCGCCGACGACCGTGCCGACGCCCGCGCTCGCTTCCGCCGCCCCGTCCGCGTCCGAACGGGCGAACGTGAGCACCGGATCCGTCCATTCCGCGCGAAACTTGCGCGCCTCGGCGCCTTTGCGGATGAGCTCGACGCTCGTATACAAATTATGCGGCGCCTTGCGAGATTTGTCGCGCCAGTAATATTCGTGGTCTCCGTACACCTGATCCAGGTGATTCCACTTATGCTTGGCCATCAAATTCATCGCTTCCTGGCTCCAGCCTGCGTGAACCAAGATGCCGTCGACGGCCATGCCGAGCTCGACGAAGTAGGGACGGATGCTGCGAACCGGTCCGATCTCTTCGGATTTCACGCTTTGGTAGACGGCTATAAATCTTGTAATGTCGCCTTCGGCGAGCACCTCGTAAACGAAGTCGGCCTCATGCAATCCGGTCTGCGGCCGGGCTGCGGGAGAATTCTCGACCATGACGACGATCGGCCGATCCGTCGTTCGTTCCTCCGTCGGCAAGCCGGTCAGCGGAAATACGAACGGCAAGTCCGCCGGTTCGGGCTCGGGTTCCGCCTCTACGGGCGCCGCGGTATCTTCTTCGGCCGGCGTCTCCGAAACCGGGCTTTCGGCGACGGGCGCGGCTTCCGGCGCGCAGCCCGCGAGCGCCGACAGCAGGAGCGACATCGATACGGTCGCGACGGCAAGGAATCGGACGTTCATTGCTGGCTCACCTCTTTAGCGTATGAAGTTCTTGCTGGCTATCAATCTATCCTATTATTGTAAACGAGGAATGGAAATCTGTAACCGTTTTTTCGGGAATCGCCCGAAAGATGCTCTCGGATGCTGTCGATTTCCGGGGAAATAATGGGGAACCCGGCGCGCAGAACGCTTATGCCGCAGCAGTCGACACATGCGGCGCTTCGAGAGCGAAAGCGGATGACCGCCTTGGCGTTCCATGTCGATGCGAGCGCGATCATGACTCCCGGTCGCCCGCCGCCCCGCCCTCGACCTCTTCCCCGTTCCTTAGCAGCCTAGCCAGCGTCACGCGATTGCGCGCGCCGGTTTTGTGAAACGCGGACGTCAAATGCTTCTTCACGGTCACTTCGCTGACGAATAAACGCTCCGCGATTTCCGCGTTCGACAGCCCTTCCGCCGCGAGCTCCGCTACCTCCTGCTCCCTGGCCGACAAGGCGGGAATCGTTCGGTACGTCGTCTCCGCCGCAGGGGGCGCATCGAAGGACGCTTTCTCCGCGACGAGTCCCCGCAAATACGTCCCCAGTCGATTCCCCCGCGTGTCGAGCAGGAACGTCGGCGTCGGCGTCGTTCCGTCGTAATCCGTGTGCACGACGCCGGGCACCTGCTCGAAGCCAAGCCCTTGAAAGACGCCCTGAAACAAAGGGACCGGCGGCGGAGACACGACGATCAGCCCGCCGCGCAGCAGGAGGGAGAAGATCGATTGGAACGCGGTGTACGTCCCGCGCGGATCTCCCTGCACCTTAATATTTACCGCTCGAATAAACCACCCGGCCGGCTGTTCCCGAGGGGTTCGCAGCGCGGCGAGCTCCGCTTCGGTCCGGCTCTCGAAGAACGCCTTGGAATACGGCATACGCCGCAGCTCCTCCACCGTACCTTCATGGATCGGGATCATGACCGTAAACCCGGCGAGCTCCCCGTCCGCCGACCGGAACAAGCGCATCGCTTCCGCGTCCAGCCGAAGCAGCTCCGGAAGCCGAAGGCTCCGAATGACGGGCAGCTCCACCTTCATATGGAAGGAGAGGTCGATCTGCTCGCCCGTGTCGGGGTCCCTCCACATCTCGTGATAGGCGTCCGCCTTCGCCGTCCAATCCCGCATATAGCGCTCGGCTTCCTCCAGGTTCGCGGCGGTGAGCGGCTCCGTATAGTAGGGCTGGAACGAGGAGGGCTTATGCATGTACGCTTTGACGGTCGAGCCCCCCAAGTACGCGATGAGCTCCGCCATCTCCCACGTCATTGCCTCCCGGCGGCCGGCGCCGACGATCTTGCGGTAATAATAGCGTACGGCGCGCGCTTGCCTGAGGCGGTGGGTCTCCGGCGCGCGAAGGCGCACGAGCCCGCCTACCGTGTCGCGCATCACGTCATGCAGCATCCAGCCTTTCTCCGTCGCGCGAACGAAGGACAGCGAAATCAACCGATCGAAATCGGACGCTTCGACCGGCCGATCGAGCGCCTCCGACAAAATTTCCTGATTAAAGCAGCGCAGCGCCGACGCCGCTTCGGTCAACTCCCGCAGCGATTCCGGCACCTCCTTGAGCCATCGCTCGGAGAGAAACCTTAGAAATTCCGTATCGTTCTCGGGAGAGAACGCATCGTCGGACGCGCCGACATCGAGCTGGACGTAGTGAATCGCGAGCGACAACGTGAGCGGATGACCCTGCGACCGGAGGACGATCGCGTTCGCGTGCTTCTCGTTCGTACAACCGTGCTTCTCGAGATACGCCTTCACTTCCTCCGGGCGCAGCTGCCCGATCGGCATTCGCATCGTGACGCTCCGCCATGCGGGCGAAGTAAGCCACTTGCCCTGCAGCGAGGTGCGCCCCGCCACGATCAGCTTGACTTCGCCGTGCAGCATCGGAAAGAACGATTCCCGGAGCCAATGCTCGAGATCCCCCATTTCCTCGAACGTGTCGAACGCGATCGCCGCGATCCGGCGCTCCGCCTCGCCGTTGATCCGGCCGGCGACGCTCCGCTCGTCGGGAGCCCCCCCGGTCGCGGCGCCGCCGAGCGCGGCCGCCAGCTTCCGGTCGAGCGCCGCGCACAGTCCTTCCGGCGTATGCGCGAATTCGCGGCTGTCCACCGCCACATACAGCCCTCCCGCCTCGACGACGATCCGCCCGAACCGATCCAGCAGCGTGCTCTTTCCGATGCCGCCGGTTCCGTACACATTGATCAGCCGCGCTTCGCCCGCCTCGCCCCGCAGCGCTTGCCGGAAACGGAACAGCTCCTGCGCGCGGCCGACGAAATAATCCTCTTCTAAAGCGTCCAGACGGCTCCCGAGCCGCTCCGACATATCCATCCCACCTCTTTGTATCCTGAGTAAAAGTATACCGTTACTTTTCTACTTTCGGATAGTGTTCGGCGACATTGCGTTCCTGTAATCTAGTGATATTAACATGTTAGATGCTTAAGGAAAGAGGGTGAATTCATGGCGGCAAGGAAGTTGCACGACCGAACGATCGTAAACCCGGTCATCGGGGACGAAGTTACGTTCCTGGTGACCTCCGAGGAGTCCGGAGGCGAGTACGGCCGTTTCGAAATTCGGCTGTCGCCCGGCGGCGGCAACGAGCTGCATTTTCATTCGACATTGGAGGAAAGCTTCGAGGCGGTCGAAGGGGTGCTGCATTTGGAATTGGACGGCCGGCAGCTGCAGCTGCGGCCCGGCGAGAAGGCGACGGTCAAGCGGAATGCGTACCATCGGTTTTACAACCCCGGGTCGACCCCGATAACGTTCCTCGTCGAGCTTCGGCCCCCCGGCGAATTCGAGGCGTGCCTGCGCATGGCCTACGGGCTTGCGCGAGACGGCCGCGTCTCGCCGAAGGGCGTGCCGAAATACCCGTTGGAGATGGCCGTGCTCTTTCGACTGAGCGAGACGTACGTCGTCGGCATCCCGCTCGGCGTACAGAAGTTTATGGCCGGCCCCTTGTACCGGGTCGCCCGCTGGCTTGGCGTGGAAAGACGTCTGCGGAAAAAGTACTGCCCATCGTAAGGAGGAAATCGATCGATGCATAACCGTTTCGACCTGTTAGGCCCCGTCCACAAAGGTCTGCGACACGCGCTGCACGGCCTTTGTTTCCAGGCGGGCGCCATGGATATCGACGACGCCCGGGAGACGCGGGCGTTCGCCGAGGAGTTTCACCGGATCGCGATCATTTTGGAGTCCCACTCCCGCGACGAGGACGCCCACGTCCACCATCTCTACGAGAGCTTCGCCCCTGAGACAGCGGCGAAGCTGGAAGCGGAGCACGAGACGTTGGACGCCGAGCTGCGCGCGCTGCAAGATCTCGTGAAGACGGGCGCGGCCGAGCCGTCCGCCGATCGGCGCGCCGAGCTGTGGTACGACGTACGAAGAAGGCTTACGCGATTCGCCGCGGGGTACCTGCAGCATCTGGAGCGCGAGGAAGGGGAAGGCGCGGAAGTCCTTTGGGCGAATTTGACCGACGCGCAGCTGAAAGAGGTGTCCGTCAATATTCGCTCGTCCATCCCGCCGTCGACTATGATGATTTTCCTGCACTACATGATGCCGGCGCTTACCTTCAAAGAACGGTACGATATGCTGAGCGGCATGAAGCAATTCGCGCCGAAGGAAGCGTACGAAGCCGTTCGCGCCTTGGCGGAGGATCGCCTGAGTCCAAGAGACTGGGAGGCGCTCCGCAGCCGGCTGGACGCCACGGCCGCAAGCTGACCTGCAACGACAAGGGCTGCCCCGCACGCATCGGGACAGCCCTTGTCGTCGCTTCATTCCGGCTCGCGCCCGCCGTAGTGAAACGAGCGGATCGAATCCGGCGCTTCGCCCAGGTCGACGATTCGCTCGATTTTCGGCAGAAATTCCGGCTTGACCAGATGCAGCAGCGGCTGCTCCACCGTCCGAAACCGACGGAACGCGTCCGCCGCCAGCCGATCCCACTTATCGGCGTACCGCAGCAAGTCGTCCGGCAGCACCTGCCGGCGCTCGCTCCCTTCCTCCGGCTCGCAGTCGAACGGCTCGTCGACGTTCAGCGTGCCGTAGTCGCTCGTCAGCTGCTCCCCCGCCTCGATATCCCGCGCCGCCAGCTCCAGCTCGTACGCCGTGCCGACGCAATTCGCATGAAAGCTATGATTGATATATTTGCCGTAGTCCCAGCACAAAATATATTCCCCGCGCTGGTTGCGATACGAATATTTTAGAAAATACGCCTTCCGCAGCTCGTCGAGCGCCTGCACGTCCGCCTCGGCGAAATGCCGGTCGAGCGGGTCCAGCGCCCACGTGATCGTCCCTTTCGGAATCCGCTTCGTCGCGAAGACGCCGAAGCCGATCGTCTCGTTGATGAACCTCAGCTCCGTATCCGGATGCAGCATCGCGTCGCTCCCCTTTCGTTATCGGTCCGCCGTCGGACGTCCGGCGATCGCCAGCTCCCGAATGCGCACGCGCGGGTCCATGCTGGAAAACCTGCCGTCCCGGTCATAGTACGTCGCTATGACGGAGTCGATCGGTTCCCCGAGCGACGCGACGCGATCGAGTTTCGCCGCGAATTCCGGCTTGATCAGGTGCTTCAGCGGCTGCGCCACGCGCCCGAACGAACGGAACGCTTCCGTCGCCTGGGCGTCCCACACTTCGTAATACCGGAGCAAATCGTCCGGCATCACCCGGGTGCGGTCCGTCCCTTCCTCCGGAAAACAATCGAACGGCTCGTCCATGTTCAGGATGCCGTAATCGTCGCACAGCTGTTCGCCGGGCAAGATGTCCCGGCCCGCAATTTGAATATCGTAGGCCGTGCCGACGCAATTCGCGCGGAAGCTGTGATTGATGAATCGTCCGTGATCCCAGCAGAGGATGTACAATCCCTCTTGGTTGCGAAACGAATACTTCAAAACCTGCTTCCTTCGGGCGTCGTCCAACGCCGCCACCTCGTCCTCGCGGAACGTCTGGTCCAAGTCGTCCAGCGCCCACGTGATCGTCCCCTTCGGGATGCGCTTCGTCGCGAATACGCCGACGCCGATCGAGTCGTCGATGTATCGCAGTTCCGTATCCGGGTGCATCATAAGCTCTCCGCTCCTAGCATGGTTTCCTCAAGTTGTCGACACCGATCTGCGAAATTCGATTTGTTCTTCCAAAAAGTTTCCTCCTGCGATATTCTCTATTTATATCATAGAGGCGAGATATATCATAGAGACGAGACGAGGCGTAGGCGCGTGGGAAAACATGAGTTGCTGCGGGACGAAATCAAGCATATCGATATCAAGGCGCACAATGTCGTGCCCTATGTGGAGGCCATGGGCGACATGGCGTTCCAGTCTAGAAATTTATACGAGTCGGCGCAAATTTACGCGACGATGCTGAAGGAGGAAGGCTGCTCCGTCATTTTGTGCTTGGCCGGCAGCTTATTCAGCGCGGGCCTCAAGCACGTCGTCGTCGATCTGATCGAACATAACATGGTCGACGCGATCGTCTCGACGGGCGCGCTGATGGTCGATCAGGACTTTTTCGAAGCGCTCGGTTTCCGCCATTACAAAGGGACGCCGTTCGTGGACGACGAATATTTGCGGGCGAACCGCATCGACCGCATCTACGACACGTTCATCGACGAGAACGACCTCCGCGTCTGCGACGAGACGATCGAGCGCATCGCGGACCGGATCGGCTCGGGCGTGTTTTCCAGCCGCGAGTTTTTGCGGGAGATGGGCAAGTATTTGACGGAGGTCGGGACGGACGCCCGGTCCGTCGTCAAAGCCGCGTACGAGCGGGAGGTGCCGATCTTCGTGCCGGCCTTCTCGGATTGCTCCGCGGGGTTCGGGCTGGTCGCCCACCAATGGAAGCGGCCGGATCGGCACGTCGCGATCGACAGCGTGAAGGACTTTCGCGAGCTGACGATGCTGAAGGTCGAAGCGGGGACGACCGGCCTGTTCATGGTCGGCGGCGGCGTGCCGAAAAACTTCGCTCAGGATACCGTCGTCGCGGCGGAGCTGCTCGGGTACGACGTAGAGATGCATAAGTATACGATTCAAATTACGGTGGCGGACGAACGCGACGGCGGCTTGTCCGGCTCTACCTTGAAGGAAGCCCACAGCTGGGGGAAGGTCGACAAAGCGCGCGAGCAGATGGTGTATGCCGAGGCGACGCTGGCTTTCCCGCTGATCGCCGGCTACGCGTATCACCAAGGGGCTTACCTCGACAGGCCGCGGAGGTCATACGCCCGTTTGTACGACGAAGCGAAACAACAGGTCGGCAGCACCACCTAAACGAAAGTCCGGGAGGTTTTCATGCTTTACATTTTCAAGGTATTGCCGGCATTCTTTAGGCGTTATAAGAAAGCATCCGCCGTCCTCGTCGCGGCGCTCCTCGTCGAGCTCGCGTTCGAGACGCTGCTGCCGGTCAGCTTCAAGATCGTCGTCGACTACGCCATTCTTCCGCAAAACTTCCAATGGCTGCTGCTCATTCTCGGCGCGCTGCTCGTCGGCGCCGTCGCGGCGGCGGGCATGGGCGTCTTGCGGGATCGCACCTACGCCTCCATCGGACCGAACGTGATGAAGGACATGCACGAGAAGCTGTTCCGCCACATTCAAAGCATGTCCATGGAGTTTTTCTCGCGGCGGGGCGCCGGCGATCTGCTCGCTCGCTTTAATTCGGACTTATCGTCCGTGGACAGCTTCGTCATGATGCTGCCTTACGTGCTGTTGTCCTTCCTCGGCTTGTTCCTGAACGTCGTCGTCCTGTTCCTGCTGCAATGGCAGCTCGCGCTGGTCGCCGTGCTGGGGCTCCCGCTCTGCTTGGTCGGGCCGAAGCTGTTCGGCAAGCGGGCGTACGACGCCAATTACGAGCTGAAGGAAGAGCAAGCCGGCATCACCGGGACGATCCAAGAAAATCTCGGCGCGCAGACGGTCGTCAAGGCGTTCGGACTGCAGGACCGCGTGAACGGGCAGTTCGCCGAGTCGATGGAACGCTACGTTCGCAAAGCGTCGCGTTCGCATTTCTTCTCGTTCCTGGTGGACCGGACGACGAATCTCGGCACCGTCGTGCTCAACCTGATCGCGATCTGCATCGGCTCCGTGCTCGCCTTCAACGGGCACCTCTCTATCGGCTCGCTGCTTGCGTTCAGTACGATCTTGCTGACCCTGAGCAATCTGGTGGCGGCGGTCACGTGGATCGTACCGCAGATGATGCAGGCGTCGGCCGGCATGGAGCGCATCGACGAAATTTTGAACGAACGCCCGGCCGTCACCGACGCCCCGGACGCAATCGAGCTGCCGCCGCTGTCCGACGGCATCGAGTTTCGCGGCGTGACGTTCGGCTACACGCCGCAGCAGGTCAATCTGTCGAACATCGATTTGCGCATCCCCTACGGCTCGTACGCCGCGTTCGTCGGCTCCAGCGGCTCGGGGAAAAGCACGATCATCAATTTGCTGATGCGCTTTTACGACCCGCGCGAGGGCAGCGTCCGGTATGACGGGCACGACATCGCCAAGGTGACGCAGCAGTCATTGCGCAGCCAAATCAGTATCGTATTTCAGGACAACTTCCTGTTTAACATTTCGCTGCGCGAAAACATTCGTCTCGGCAACCCGGCGGCGACCGACGAGGACGTCGAACGGGCCGCGCGCGCCGCGGAAATTCATGACTTCATCCTCTCGCTGCCGGAAGGCTACGACACGCTTGCGGGCGAGCGCGGCAGCCGGCTGTCCGGCGGGCAGCGGCAGCGGATCGGCATCGCCCGCGCCATGGCGCGCAACCCGCGCCTGCTCATACTCGATGAAGCGACGTCCGCGCTCGATCCGGCGACGGAGGAGGCGGTCAATCAGACGATCTACAAGCTGGCCCGCACGACGACCGTCGTTTCGATCACGCACCGTCTCGCCTCCGCGGAATCCGCGGACCGGATTTTCGTGCTCGACAAAGGCCGACTCGTCGAGCAAGGCACGCATCCGGAGCTCCTCGCCGTCGAGGGCGGGAAATACGCGGCCGCGTGGGAGAAGCAGAGCGGCTTTTCGATCAGCGACGACGGCATTCACGCCGTCATCCAGCCGGCCAAGCTCAAGAAAGTCCCGTTGTTCGAAAACGTCGACCTCTCCTTCCTCGAGGAGATCGCGCCGTTGTTCATCACCGAGTCGTTCCCGACCGGCAAGACGATCATCCAAGAAGGCGATCAAGGCGACAAATTTTACATCGTCGTCCGCGGCAAGGTCGAGGTGTCGAAGGTCATCGACGGCAAGGATACGAAGCTGGCCGTGCTGAGCGACGGCGATTTCTTCGGCGAAGTCGCGCTGCTCCGCAACGTCGCGCGCACGGCGACGGTCACGTCGCTGTCGCCGACGATGTTCATTACGCTCAGCCGGGAATCGTTCCGGCATATCGTGGACAAGGAGCCCGACCTGCAGCGCATCCTCTCGGAGGCGCGCGGGTAAGCGGAATGCCGCCGAATCGCGGTCCGCGAAAAGAAACCTCTCACGAGCCGCGCCCGGTCCCCTGCGACAAGGGGGCCGGCGTACTCGGGGAGGTTTTCTTTGCGTGCGGCAGCCGTTTACGACTTCAGCTTGCTCAGGTCGAGCACGAATTCGTTATCGATGTACATGAGCATGCCCTTCTCTTGCAGCTCGTTGAACACCTGAAACAGCACCGGCTTCGTGACGCTCGCCATCTGCGACAGCTCGTCGTAATTTAAGGTGAGCCGCAGATGAATCGCCTTCGCGCTTCGACGCCCGTGCCGGGAGGAGAGCTGCAGCAAACATTTCATGACGCGCTGCTTGGAATTCAAATACGTCAAATCCTGCACCTGCTGGTTCGTCTCCCGGAGCCGGGCGCCGAGCTGCCGGACGATGCCGAGCGTA
>NZ_DASQMZ010000214.1:0-66926 GCF_035645235.1 Paenibacillus sp. | reverse complement strand
AGGCGCAGACGGATTCCCAAGGGCACCGAACGGTCGGATGTCGATCGATGCGAGCGTTCCCGGATCGCTGCCGGGCGTCGTATTCGATTTCTCGTCCGTGAAGGTCGGGTACCCGGAGATCGCAGCTTATGCCCCGGAAGGCGGGGTGCTGCAGGTTTTCTACGGCGAATCCTTGGAGCTGACGCTGCTAGACACCTTCGTTCTAAAGCGCGGGGTAAATCGGCTATCTCCCTACGGCAGACGAGCGTTTCGGTATTTGAAAATTTCGGCGCAAGCGACGCCCGCCCCGGTCGAGGTGCAGACGGTCGACATCCGAGCCGTCCGTTATCCCTTCGCGAAGGAAGGAGCGTTCGAGTGCAGCGATCCGCTCTTGAACCGCATCTGGGAAATCGGTCGATATACGACCGAGGTGAACAGCCAAGACCATCTGGAGGACTGCCCTTACCGGGAACAGGCGCTTTGGGTCGTGGATGCCGTCGTGATGGCCAAGGTGATCTATCAGACGTTCGGGGATACGAGATTAGTACGGAAGTGTTTGCTGCAGGGAGCTAGAATTCAGAACGAGGACGGTTCCATCCCCGGCACGGGTCCGGAGCGTAACAATTTCCTGTTGCCTGATTTTAACGCTTACTGGTTCCTTGGCGTGTATGATTACTGGAAGCATACCGGAGACGACGAATTCGTGAAGGAGCTTTGGCAGCCGATCCTTCGGCTGATCGGCTGGTTCCATGCCCAGGAGGACGAGAACGGGCTGTTCTCCCGAGCGGATCGGGACGGCTGGTGGTGTTTCGTCGATTGGGCCGATTACATCGACAAGCGGGACCGGGTTACCGCCGTGTCCTGTTTGTACCATAAAGTCGTTCGGAAAGCCGCCCTTCTCGCCGCGGCGTTCGGGGAACCGGTCTTGGCCGCGGAATGGAACGCAAGGGCCGACCGTCTGCGCGAATCGATTCGTTCGCGGCTCTGGATTCCGGAGCTGCGCATGTTCGCGGATTGTCTGACGGACGACGGCCTTTCGAACAGCGTCACCTACCAAACGAACTTCGTAGCCGTCTGGTCCGGCATCACGACGGACGAGGAGACGGAACATTTTCTAAAGCATCGTTTTTTACAGGGCGCGTGTCCCGAGCTTAAGGGAGCTTTCTTCTATCACATCGTCCTCGAGGTGCTGTTCGAACGCGGATACGAACAAACGGCATTGGACATCATCCGCTCCTATTGGGGGGAGATGGTCGCAAGGGGCGCCACGACGTGGTGGGAGACCTTCGACCCGTCGTCGCCGCGTTGCACGGTGCCGAGCCCGTATCAAGGCAATACGCCGACATACTTATCCGATCACATTCCGGTCAGCCATTGCCACGGGTGGGGGGCTTCTCCAACGTACCTCCTGACGGAACGCGCGCTCGGCGTCGACGTGCGGGAGGTCGCGTCGGGCACGTTCGAATTTCGGCCGGCGATCGGCGACCTTGCCTGGGCGAAGGGGACGGTGCCGACGTCCTTCGGACCGATTCGCGCGTCTTGCGTACGGGAAGCCGACGGCAGCGTCGCCGTCGCGATCGAGCATCCGGATCGATTGAAGCTTCGTTCGCCGGCGCTGGAATTGATCTCCGAAGAACGCAAAGGCGACGTCGTTCTCGTTCGGGGACGTTGGATCGATCGCGCTGCCGCCGAAGCGTTCGCCGAAGAAGCGGAGAGGGGGTCGATCGCGTGACGAAGCGGACGGACCGGGAACGATACGTCGGTTTGTTCTATTTCTTGTGGCTCGGGCAGCATGGGACGGAGGGGCCGTTCGACAACACGAAAATCTTGAAGGCGGCTCCCGAGGCGGTTTTCGACCCTAATCATCCGTCATGGGGGCCGCAGAACGCATTTCACTTCTGGGGAGAACCGCTGTACGGGTACTATTTGAGCGACGACGCCTGGGTGCTGCGTAAGCATGTCCAATTGCTGACGGCCGCCGGCGTCGATTTCCTCGTTTTCGACACGACCAACGCGGTTACTTATAAAAATGTATATGACGTGCTGTTCGGTATCCTGGACGACGTTCGGCGGCAAGGCTTCGACGTTCCCCGGATCGCCTTTTACACGAATACCCGGTCCGGGGAGACGATCGCGGAATTGTACGAGGACATCTACAAACCGGGACGTTACCCGGAGCTATGGTTTCATTGGAAGGGAAAGCCGCTCATCATCGGAGACCCCGAACAATGCGACGCGGAAATGCGGGAGTTCTTTACGTTTCGGCTCAATCAATGGCCGTTCGAGGAACGGAAGACGAACGGCTTTCCTTGGATCGAGTTTTGCCGTCCGCAGCGGGTGTATTACAACGACGAAGGCGAGAAGGAGGTGATCAGCGTCTCGGTCGCGCAGCATCCGACCGTCGCCATGAGCGACACCCCTTTTTATAACCACGGACTGAACTGGGGGAGGAGTTTCCATAACGGAGTCAACGACGAATCCCCCGGCGCCGAGTTTGCGGGACACAATATCGCAGAGCAATGGAAGTTCGCCCTGGCGGAAGACCCTCTCATCGTATTCATAACGGGCTGGAACGAGTGGATCGCGATGCGGCTCCAGGGGCCGCCGGAGCGGCCGATCTTGTTCGTCGATCAAGCGACGCTGAACTTCAGCCGAGACATCGAGCCGATGAATGGCGGGTATAACGACGAGTATTACCTCCAGATGGTCGATGCGATTCGGCGGTTCAAGGGACTGCCCCCGCCGACTGCGGCCGGTCCCGGTCGAACGATTCCGATGGAGCAAGATTTCCGCGGTTGGGACGACGTCGTTCCGGAATACCGCGACTTCGCCGGCGACACGATGCCTAGGCGGCATCGCGGGTATGGAAACCTCTTGTATACGGACGATACCGGTCGGAACGATTTCGTCTCGATGAAGGCGACGCATGACGAGGCCCACATATATTTCTATGCGCGTACCCGGGAGGCCATCACGCCGCATACCGGCAGGCACTGGATGATGCTGTTGATCGACACCGGCGGATCCTCGGACGAAGGCTGGCACGGGTACGATTACATCGTGAACCGGACGATCAAGGACGCCTCGCGTTCGGTGCTCGAGCACAGCGTCCGAGGGTGGCAATGGGAACCGGTTTGCGACATTCGATACGTCGTGCGAGGGAACGAGCTGCAGCTTGCCGTGCCGAGAGCGGCGCTCGGCCTGGATCGGTCGGGGACGCCGCTGCGTTTCGAGTTCAAGTGGGTCGACTATATGCAGAACGAAGGGGATTTTATGGATTTCTACCGCCACGGCGACGTCGCGCCGGAGGGGCGTCTAAAGTTTGTATATAGGGAACCAGGTCCCGATGGAGAATGACAGCGCTTACCGAGACGAAAAGGGAGATGCGCGATGCCGAAATATAAGCATGCCAGCTATGGCAATGAGACGATCCGATTGGAAAACGGACGAATCCGCGTGGATGTCCATAAGCGCCTCACCGGTTGGGGGTGGGCGGAAATCCACGCCGGCGACGGCACCTATGTCGGCGTACTCGACCATCTCGGCGAAGTGATGCTCCGGGATCAAGAGATGCCGATGCGCCTCGAAGCGGCGCACGCCGTTCGTTCGAGCGGAACGTTCGGGGAGCGGCTGACGTTCGCCGTCGCGTCCCTCGTCGTCCAGCAGAAGCTGAAGGGTACGTCTTTCGAGCAGTGGATCCATTATCCGTTCGCGGAGCCTGCGATGGAAGGGGAGGTGACGTTGACCGTACCGCCGGACGAGGCGGCTCTCCTGCTCTCGTTCCGGTTGCGTTCGCGCAGCAACTTGTTCGCGCGGTACGTTCGCGGACCATGGGTAAAATTCGGAGAAGGCGATTTCGGGACAGCGAAGACGGATGCGATATTCCCCGGCGTGGAATGGCTTCAGGGCGAGGAGTGGTCAAGCGGCACGGATTGGTTCAAGGATCCATGGGCGCAGCGGTTCGCGCCGCATCCGAACAAGGTCGCCGTTCCGTTGATGGCGATCAGCCGCGGCAGCGTCTTCGCGGCGCTCGCTTGGGACCCGCGCCAGGATGCGACGAGGTGGTTTAACGATCGCGTGCACCGTCCGCAGCCCGTGTTCGCCGCGCCGAATTTTATCGATCGGATGAATAATCAGTTAATGGGGTTAATGGTTCCGGATGCCCAGGGGGAAGGCGCCGAGAATCGCGTATATGCCGATCCGCCGCTTGAACTTCATAAGGACCAAGAAGTTCGCTTTGATGCGGAGCTTCGGATCGGAGCCGGAGACAGCCTGGATGCGGTCGTCGATTGGGTAAAGCGACACGGGCTGCCGCCGCCTCCGCCGCCGCGTTGGCCGCTCGAGCAAGCGCTCGAGCGAATCGCAACGGCGTACAACACCCGATTTTGGCACGAAGGGAAGGGGTTCGGCTTCGCGCAGCACCCCGGGGCGGAAGGCCCGCATGAACCGGGCTTCGCCGAGGGGTACCTCCGGCTGTTCCCGAACGGCGCCGCCGCGGCGGGACTCCGAGAGAAGCTCGCTTGGTGCCGGAGCCAACCGGGGTACGCCAAGCCACATTCGCGTTTCGGCGCCGTCTCTCGAATTCGGGATATGACGCCGGAACGTCTTGCGGCATATGGCGAGGAGCTCCTCTCGTATCAACGGGTGGACGGGGCGTTCCCGTTCGACCCGGACGGAAGGCATTACATGAAGGACGACTTCGTCGTCGCCCGGGAATACCTCGAACCGATGGGGCATGCCGGCGATACCGCGCTGGACATTTGCGTCGTGCCCGCCGCGGAGCTGATCGCCCTGTGGGAGGCGACGGGCGAGCCGAAGTACCGGGATGCCGCGATATTGACTTTAGAATTTTGCATGCCGATGAAGCGCCCGGAGGGCGGAGACTTCTGGGAGACGCCGCTGCGCAGCCCGAATTTGCTCGCCGCGGGGCACGCCGCCCTGGCCTACACGTACGCCTTCCAAACGTTCGGCGAAACGCGCTATCGGGAGAAGGCGGTGTATTGGCTTCGCGCGCTGCTGCCGTTCACGCATCTGTGGCAGCCGGAACGACTGCCGATGATGTACAATACGAAGCCGTGCCTCTGCTCAAGCGATTGGTATTTCGCCAATTGGGTGCGAGATCACGTGCAATGGGAAGCGCTCGTCACGTTCGCGGCCGCATCGGAGATGGGCATGGACTGGGGCGCGCTCGACCCGGAGATCGATTGGCACCGCTATCAAGAAGGCATTACGGTCGCGGCGCTGCGATGGATGGTCGATCACCGGGACAATGCCTGGCACCCGCACAACCTTCCATGGACGCTGGAGCTCTACCGCAGCGGGGCGCTCGACGATTGCTATGCCGATACCCACAATTCCGTAACGGGTCTTTACGGCGGTATGGTCATTCCGCCCGATCCGATCGCGATCAATCTGATCGCGATTCTCGAACGAAACATGCCCTCGAAGGAGCGTGGATCGACATGAAAATTACGGCCGTGAAGGTATATGTTACGGGCGCGAAGCCGGCGGCGAACGCCACGGAAGCCGCGCCGCCGGACGCGTCCGTCCCCCCGAGGAAAGGCTCTTGGCTGTCGGAGACGGTTATCGCCAATCCGATGTCCATGTACCCGGAGTATTTCGACCGCCGGTCGTCTTGGACCGGGATGGGCGGCCGCACGATCGTCGCGCTCGAGACCGACGACGGACTCGTCGGAATCGGCGAGACGGCGTCTGGCATGGCGGCCGCCACGATCGTCAAGCAGCATCTGAGCCGGTTTCTGCTCGGGCAAAATCCTTTTCAAGTCGAACGGTTGTGGGACATTATGTTTAAAGCCACGCTTCCTTACGGCCGGAAAGGAGCTCCGATCATGGCGGTCTCGGCCGTCGATCTGGCGCTTTGGGACTTGATCGCGAAGGCGCGGCAGGAGCCGCTGTACCGGACGCTCGGCGGGCCGGTCAAGGATCGGGTGCCGGCCTATTGCACCGGGAACGAATTCGAGAAGACGAAGGACCGCGGATTCCTCGGGCAGAAGCTGGCGATGCCGTACGGTCCCGCTTCCGGCTGCGAAGGCATGCGAGAGAACGTCGAGTTGGTCGCGCGCGCGAGGGAAGCGCTCGGCCCGGATAAGGAAATTATGTTGGATTGTTACATGGCGTGGAATGTCGATTATACGTTGCGCATGGCGGAGCTCGTAGCGCCGTACCGCGTAAAGTGGATCGAGGAGTCGCTTCCGCCCGACGATTACGAAGGGTACGGGATCATAAACCGGAAGGTGAACGGGGCCGCGATCGCCACGGGGGAGCACGAGTATACCCGGTACGGATTCCAGCTGCTGCTGGATGCCCGGGCGGCGGACATTTTGCAACCGGACGTCTGTTGGTGCGGCGGCATTACGGAAACGCGGAAAATCAGCGCGATGGCGTCCGCGAAGCATATCCCGGTCATTCCGCATGCGGGCGGTTTGCAGCCGTGGGCGCTCCATCTCATCTTCGCGGATCCGAACATGCCCATGGCGGAGTTCGCATATATCAACGGCGCCGACGAGCCGAATCGGGATCCCGTATTGGCGGGCATTCCCGCGCCGAACAACGGTTGGTTCGAGCTCCCGCAAGGCATTGGCGCCGGCCTCGAATTTCGACCGGACGCCGGCGATCATCTGATCGAGCTTCAGGGGTAGGAGGGAGGCGCGAATCATGAGAAACGATGCGGCGCTTACGCCCGAATACCGCGTGTTCTGTTTGCGAACGGCAACCCACACGGCGCCGGAGCCTATCTTCCTGTACATGAAGGGCTTCGGTCGAACGGTGGACGTCAACTGTTACTTCTGGCTCGCGCAGGGCAATGGACGGAACGTGCTCGTCGACACGGGCATGGGCGGCGACTATCCGGGGCGCTTGACGGAGAGCGCGCGCCGAAGCGAAGCGAGCTTTCCCGTCGGCGACGGCGAGGATACGCTGTCGCAACTTGCAAGGCACGGGTTACGGCCGGAAAATATCGATGTCGTCATCCTTACGCATCTGCATTACGACCATATCGCGAACGTACAGCTGTTCGAAAACGCCGAGATCGTCGTCAATCGCAAAGGGTGGGAGGCGGCCCGGAACCCGATCCATCCCGTGTTCGACGTCTTTCCGAAGGACGTGCTCGACTACATGGCGACGAGGATGAAGGCGCAGCTCAGGCTGGCGGCGGACGAGGAGACGATCGCGCCGGGCATCGACGTGCTCTGGACCGGAGGACACACGCGCTGCTCGCAAGCCGTGAAGCTGCAAACCGCGAAGGGCAAGGTCGTCTTAACCGGCGACGTTGCGTACTTATACGAAAATCTTATGTCGGAGCATCCGATCGGCTTAGGGGTCAGCTTATACGAATCGGTCGACGCGTTGCGCCGGTTGAAGCGGGAAGGGGATATCGTTCTCCCTGGTCACGACAAGGAAATCTTAGAACGTTATCCGGGCGGGGTCATCGTTTAAGAGTCCGTGCCGGACGGCGAAAGGGGCGAACATAAATGAAACTTGCGGGGAGAGTCGCCGTCGTAACCGGGGGAAGCCGCGGCATCGGCGCCGGCATCTGCGAGGAGTTGGCCGCGGCGGGCGCGGCCGTCGCCGTCAATTTTACGAATCGAGAGAGCGAGGCGAACGCCGTCGTCGAACGGCTGCGCGCCTCGGGCGTTCCGGCGCGGGCGTTCCGGGCCGACGTCTCGAAGAAGGGCGCGGTCGACCGGATGATGGACGATGTCGCGAACGCGTTCGGGCGAATCGACATTCTGGTGAACAACGCCGGAATTTGCCCCATCGCCGATTTCTTCGCCATCGACGAGGCGACGTGGCGGCGGACGATCGACGTCAATCTCGCCGGCGCCTTCTTCTGCTCCCAGGCGGCCGGTCGTCATATGCGGCAGAGAGGCGGCGGCTCCATCATTCATATCAGTACCGTGACTTCCTTCCGAGGCGGTCCGGAGCAGGTGCATTACGCGGCAAGCAAAGGCGGACTGAACTCCTTGACGTCGTCCATGGCGGTCGCGCTCGGACCTTACGGCATTCGGACGAACGCGATCCTTTGCGGCGGCGTCCCGACGGACATCAACCGCCATCAGTTTACGGGAGAGGTTCCCTCGCCGAAAGCGAAAAACCGCGGATTGCCCGCAGGCAGAGTCGGAAGTCCGGAGGATATCGGGAAGGCGGTCGTCTTCCTCGCCTCCGGCGACAGCGAGTGGGTGACCGGCGCGACGCTCGCCGTCGACGGCGGCGCTCTCGTGCTGTAAATCGAACAGGAGGAACCGCTATGCTGGAGCGCATTGCAAAATATAAGGATCCAAGAACGCGGTATTACATCCCCCCGAACCGCATCTTGTGGCAATCGCAAGGGGAAGGGGCCGCGGTGGAGTCGGCCGAAGCGTTGCTTCTCGCGCGCGACGGTCAGGCGACGCTCGGCGGCGGCGACGCTTGCGTTCTCCGCAACCGAGGCGGGCGGGCGGGCTTGCTGCTCGACTTCGGAACGGAACTGCAAGGCGGCGTGCAAATTACGCTCTGGTCGGCCGGAACCGGCGCGAAGACGGCGAAGCTCCGCGTACGATTCGGCGAGTCGGCGGCGGAGGCGATGAGCGAGCTTGAACCGTCCTCCACCGCGACGAACGATCACGCCGTCCGCGACACGGTCGTCGAGATATCGAGCTTCCTCGGCGCGACGGAAATCGGCAATACGGGCTTTCGCTTCGTGCGTCTCGATCTTCTGGATCCCGGCGAGAACGTACGAATTAAGAGCATACGGGCTTTCTTATGGATTCGCGAGCTCGAGCGCCCCGGCAGCTTCCGCTGCAACGACGCGCTGGTGACGAAGATTTGGGAAGTCGGGGCGTACACGGTGCATTTGAACATGCAGGAGTATTTATGGGACGGAGTGAAACGAGACCGCTTGATATGGGTCGGGGATATGCATCCGGAGACGTCGACGATCCAAGCGGTGTTCGGCAATCACGAGATCGTACCGCTGAGCCTCGACTTCAGCCGCGACGAGACCCCGCTGCCCGGATGGATGAACGGGTTCCCGAGTTATTCGATGTGGTGGATTTTAATCCATCGAGACTGGTACCGACAATCCGGGAACCTGGAATACCTGCTGGAGCAAAAGCCGTATCTGCTCGGCTTGCTGGCGGCGCTCATCGGGCACGTCCGGGAAGATGGGACGCACGACGCGCCGAACCCTTTCCTCGATTGGCCGACGTCCGCGAATCCGGACGGCGTCGAAGCGGGCGTCCACGCGTTGTTCGTGATGGCATTGCAAGCCGGAGCGGAGCTGTGCGGCTTGATGGGCGAGGCGGAGGCGGAGCGGAATTGCCGTCGAGCGGAGCGGACGCTCCGGGGGCGCGTGCCGGCGCACGGCGGAAGCAAGCAGGCGATCGCGTTGATGGCGCTCTCCGGCTTGCTCGATCCGGCGGAAGCGAACGAGCGGTTTCTGGCCCCGGACGGCGCGCGCGGCATCTCGACGTTCCTCGGGTACTACGTATTGAAGGCTCGAGGCGAAGCCGGCGACGCGACGGGGGCGCTCGACGTCATCCGACGGTATTGGGGCGGCATGCTTGCGCTCGGGGCGACGACGTTTTGGGAAGACTTTGATCTTACATGGTTGGAAAACGGTTCGCGCATCGACGAATTGCCGTCCGCCGGCAAGATCGACGTCCACGGGACGTATGGGGATTACTGCTACCGAGGCTACCGGCACAGCCTATGCCACGGTTGGGCGTCCGGACCGACGGCATGGCTGTCGGAATACGTGCTTGGCGTCCGCATCGCCGAACCCGGCTGCCGCAAGCTGGCGATTCGGCCGCAGCTGGGCGACCTGGAATGGGCGGAGGGAAGCTTCCCGACGCCGTTCGGTCCCGTGAAGGTCGGCCATCGAAGACGCGCCGACGGCACGACGGAGACAGAGGTAGACGCTCCGGACGGCATCGAGATTGTATACGCATAACCTGCACGCGCTTTCCGGCTTCTCGTCCGCGACGGGGGCCGGTTCTTTTTCTGAACATGCCTTGAAATAAAGAGATCTAATAAAGTATACTTAAGTTATGAAAAGGAGCGGAGCGTGCAGACATTGAAACTTGAGAAAACCCCGATGTACCAGACCATTGTCGACGATTTAAAGCGAAAGATCGCAGCCGGCGCTTTCGATGTGAACGAACCGTTGCCGACGCAGGTCGAATTCGCGAAAATCTACAATACGAGCGAGATTACGACGCGGCGGGCGTTGACCGAGCTCGCGAACGAAGGCTATATCTACCGCGTGCGCGGGCGCGGAACGTTCATTCGTCTGGAGCCGGACGGGAAACCGAAGGAAAAGGCGATCGCGCTCGAGCGCATCTATCTCGCGCATTCCTCGATTCCGCTCGGAACGTTCAGCCACCGCTTTTACGGAGATCTCGCCGCCGGCATCCAGGAGGTGTGCGAGGAACACGGCATTCGGTTCCACCTGTGGGACGTCGGCCACCGGAACGCGCTGCCCGCGAAAGACGAAAAGACGGGATTCGTCCTGCTGCCGAACGCGAACACGAATCCGGATTTGCTCCGCCGCTGGAAGGAAGAGGTGCGCAAACTCGTGACCGTGCACTTCTTCTATCCCCAGCTTCAAATCCCGTACGTCATCGTCGACAACCTGACAGGCGGCTTCTTGGCGACGCAGCATCTGTTGTCTCTCGGCCATCGCCGCATCGGCATCGTGCTGACGGGGAAGACGGCGCTGGAGATGAATCAAGAGTTTTCGCTGCGGCTGCAAGGGTATCGTCTTGCGCTTTCGCAGTATAATGTCGACTTCGACCCGGACCTCGTCTCCGTGATCGAGATGGACGAGGAGTCGGCGGAGATGGGGTATGCCGGCGCGAAGAAACTGCTCTCGTTGCCGAAGCCGCCTACGGCGATGTTCGTGACGAGCGACTTTAAGGCGGTCGGCGCCATGCAAGCGATTAAGGACAGCGGTTTGCGCATCCCGGAGGACATCAGCGTAATCGGATACGACGATACGGTAATCAGCCCGTATATGGAGCCTAGCCTAACGACGGTGAATCAAAATACGTTGAACGTCGGACGCAAAGCCGCGGAGATGCTGATATTCGAATGGAAACAGCACGAAGAGGGGCGTCTCTTGAAGGAAGAGATCGTCCCGAAGCTGATCGTGCGCGACAGCACGACGGAACTAGATTCGTAACCATAAACCACCTAACGCCGCAAGGCGTTCTTTTTTTCGACATTTTTCAACAAAGTATGCTGAATATATTCAGAATATACTTATTGATTAACAAAACCAGTATGTATATAATGTAAGTAATAAGTATACGTTTTGCATTCCACGCAACTGCGGAGGTGAGCGTAGATTCGGTAGCGTTATGAAAGCGCTTAGATGGGTATTCGTTCCCGGACGAATTCAATCGTTGAAAAGGAGAGGTCGTTACATGCGACTAAAGAAATCAATCTCGTTGCTTCTGATCCTCACGTTGTCGGGCTCGCTCCTCGCGGCCTGCACGAAGTCCGGCGGGGACGCCGCCGAGCAACCGCCTGCGGAGCAACCGACGCAAAAGGCCGAGCCGCAGCCGTCTACAGAGACGCCGGCTCCCGCGGAGACGCCGGAGTTAGAGGGGACGATACGGATCTCGCTCCCCAACGCGTCCGCAGGCGTTTGGAATGCCGTCGCGCAAGGCTACATGGCGAGGCATCCGAAGGTGAACGTCATCGTGGACAACAAACCGTTGGAAGGCTACCGGGAGTGGCTGACGGCGCAATTCGCGGCCGGCACGCCGGACGTCGACTTCGTCGTCTCCAACGAAGTCGCCTCGCTGCACGAAAGCCAGAAATTCGTGGACATGTATCCGTTCTTCGAGAAGGAGAATCCATACACGGGGAAGAAATGGAAAGAGAGCCTCGACCTAGATGCGATGGGCATTAATTACTCCGGCATCGGCGCGGACGACCATCTCTATATGTTGAACTTCGAATCCGTTCAGATCGTCTGGCTGTACAACAAGGAAATTTTCAACGCGGTCGGCATCTCCGATGCGCCGAAGACGTTCAACGAACTGATCGCGGCGTTCGAGAAGATTAAAGCGGCCGGATATACGCCGCTCGCCCTCGCCGGCAATTCCAATTCGATGTGGAGCGGCGAAGCCGGCTGGCTTGTCCGGATCTACGCGGATCAATATATGCGGGATTCGATCAACGTCATTCGCTCCCAGCCGGACGATTACACGTATCTACCGGAAGTGGACGACAGCTGGTCGTTCGATCCGAACGATCCGTACAACGATTCCAACAGTAAAGTCACGAAGAACGACCTTCGCGTTTGGAAGGCGATTCAAGACAAGGCAGGTCCGTTCCAGGTGGCGGGCAACCCGAAATGGTCGGCGTTTATGGAAAACTTGAAGACGTTGTTCCAGTTTACGCCGGACGGATTTTTCGGCGTCAACGCGGAACAAGCGTATAGCTTGTTCCTGACCGGCAAGGCGGCGACTATGCTGAGCACGCCTGGAGCGTTCTGGCAGCTGCCGAAGGACTTCGCGAGCGAAGAAAAGACCGGCGCGCAAGGCGGCGTCAAGCCGTTCGAATACGGATTCTTCAATATGCCGTCGATGGAAGGGCCGGAGGTCATGGCCCCGGCCAGAACGATCCATATTCCAATCGGATTTTATAGCTTTGTCGCGAAGGACGCGAAGCAGACGGAGCTCGATATGGACTTCATGATGTACCTGACGAGCCCCGAAGGGTATAAGGTGTACTTAACCGCGATTCAAAACAGCGACGACGCGGCGCTTGCGGGCTCCCCGGCGCTGAAGGACATCGAGCTGCCGGACGAAATGGCGGCGGCGTTCGCCAACTTTGAGCCGATCGGCAATACGGAAGGGTTCCCGAGCGCAGCCAACTCGTTAGCCCGCGGCGTGTGGGACCATCAGCCGTCGGTACAGGACTGGGTCGGTCTTGTGCAGCGATATTTCGGTGGCCAGGTAACGACCGAGCAATATTTGAACGAATATCAAGCGATCGTCGATAAGTATTTGGAGCCGGCGCTCAAGGAGCGGAAGCTCGAACGGAGCGATTTGGAGCATCCGGAACGCAGACCGCCGGAGCGCAGCTAGAACGAAAATGCATTCGGCGACGAACCGTGCGCGCCGCTCGGCCGACGCGGTTCGTCGCCTAACGCATTCGCGGAGGAGGAGTAGAGATGTCGGTACGCGGCAAAGTCGCGGCGTTGGCGAGCTGTCTCGCGATCAGCGTTTCGCTCCTGATTACGGGAGCGGCGCACGGCAACGGAGGCTGGTCGCTGGCCGAACCGGAAAACATTACCTCTTTGTCGTTGTCCGACGACGGTACGAGGATCGCGGTCGGCAGCTACGGCGCGAAGGCGTATTCCTATCGCGCCGACGGCTCCGAACAGTTCGCGTTCGAGACGCGCAACGTCGTGACCGGCGTAGCGCTCTTATCGGACGGCGGCTTGCTCGTCTCGTCCGACGATCGGCGTCTCTACAAAGTCGACGCGATGGGAAATCCGCTCTGGGAGCTCGACGTGAAGCGGCAGGTGAAGAGCGTGGCGGCTTCCCCGGACGGCGCGGTCGCCGTCTATATCGCGCAAGGGCGATCGACGGTGACGTACTTCGATGTCGCATCGGGCGAGACGATCCGCGAGTCGGACGTCGGCATTACTCCGTCGCATGTGCAAGTATCGCCGGACGGGCGGTTCGTAGCGATCGGCGCTCCGGACCAGTACGCTTATATACTGGATGCGGAAGGCGCGCTGCTGCGAAAACTCGGGGTATCCGGGACGATCGAAGCGATCGGCGTCTCGAACGCCGGCGACGTCGTCGTCGGGACGTCCCGGGGCGAGGCCGTCGCCTTCGACGCGGAGGGGAATCGGACGGCGGTCTATCCGGTGAAGGATGTTATTACGGACGTGGATGTGTCGGCGGACGGCGCGTACGTCGCGGCTTCCGACTTCTCGGGCAACTTTTACGTGTTCGCGGCCGACGGGTCGCCGCTCTGGACGGCTCGCGTCGACGCCGCAGGCCGGCAAGTGAAGTTTAATGCCGAGGCGACGACGTTGTACGCAGGGACGGGCGACGGCGCATTGTTCGTCTACGACGTCGGGGAAATCGTCGCTTCGGCGAAAAGCGGCGCAACGATCCGGTTGTTTTCCATGATCGCGGCCGCCGCCGCCGGCGCCGCAATCGTCGCCTTCGGACTGCTGTGGATGAGGCGGCGGCGGAAACTCGGCATCTTCGTCGAGATGTGGCGGTCGAAGTACAACTACCTTGCGCTTGCGCCGAGCTTCGCGCTTGTCTTCGCCTTCTTGTATTACCCGGCCTTCTCCGGATTGTTCCATTCCCTGTACGACTGGAATCCGGGCGGCCGCACCGTCTTCGTCGGCCTGGACAACTTCGAACGGATGGCGAACGACCCGTACGTCACGAAGGGGCTCGGCAACCTTGCGTTGTTAGTCGTCACGGGCGTCGTCAAGTCGCTGCTGCCTCCGCTTATCGCGGCGGAACTTATCTATCATCTGAGAAGCAAGAAGGCGCAGTACGGGTATCGTACCGCTTTCGTAGCGTCCATGGTGATTCCCGCGGTCGCCGGGCTGCTTATTTGGCAAAACTTGTACGACCCCAACGTCGGACTCATCAATAACCTGTTAGAAGCGATCGGACTGCCCGGCCGCGCGTGGCTGGGCGATCCGAACACGGCGCTGTGGGCGATCATCTTTATCGGCTTCCCGTTCGTCGGCATCTTGCAGCTGCTTGTATTTTACGCAGGCCTGCTGGCGATCCCGGAGGAGCTCGTGGAGTCCGCGAAAATCGACGGCGCCAGCCTTTGGCGCGTCATTCGTTCGATCCATTTGCCGCTCTTGTCCGGCCAATTCAAGCTGCTCGTCATCCTGACGCTTATCGGCATCATCCAAGATTTCGGCGGCATCTTGATCGTGACCGGCGGCGGTCCGATGGATTCGACCTATGTCCCGGCGTTACAAATGTATTACGCCGCGACGATTTTCAACGATCTCGGCTATGCGTCCGCGCTGGGGGTCGCCATGTTCGCCGTCATCCTGGCGATCACGATCATCAATATGAAGCTGATCAAAACCGCGAACGAGTAAAGGAGGAGACCGCATGCATCCCGTGAACACCGCCAAGCTGTCGACGACCGTGCAGCGGAGCCGGTTCTCCGCCTTGTCCGCAGGCCAAGTCGCGTCCTATACGATGCTGACGCTGCTGGTATTCTTAACGCTTGTTCCGATCCTCTTCATGCTGCTCAGCTCGCTGAAGAGCAACGCGCAAATTTTGGGTAATTTTTGGGCGTTGCCCGCGCCGCCGCGATGGGCCAACTACGCCGAGGCGTTCGGGGCGGTCTGGCGTTACATCGCGAATACGGTTCTTTACGCGATCGCGGGCAGTTCGCTCGTATGTTTGCTCTCCTCCGTATCGGGGTACGTTTTCGCCAAGAAGACGTTCCCCGGCAAGGAGACATTATTTATGATGATGCTCGCCATGATGATGATTCCCGGCGTGCTGACGTTAATCCCTTCCTATGTGCTGTACAACGGCCTCGGCTTGACGAACACGCCGTGGGTCATCATTATCGCGGCCGCGGCGGGCGGTCAAATTTTCGGGACGTTCTTGTGCCGCAGCTTTGTGTCCGGCGTACCGAACGAGCTGTTCGAAGCGGCGAGAATCGACGGCGCGCACGAAATTACCGTGTTTACGAAAATCGTGCTGCCGTTGTCGGTGCCGATCCTGGCCACGTTGTTCATCATGCAGTCGGTCGGGATTTATAACGATTACATTTGGCCGCTGCTCACGATTCGAGACAGCAGCATTCAAGTCATCGGCGTCGGCTTGACGGTGTTCGAAAATCAATTCGGCATTAAGAATATGGGGGTGCAATTCGCGGCGTACGCGTTGTCTTCGGTGCCGCTGGTGCTCATTTTCGCCTTCGGCATGAAATATTACATCCAAGGGATGACCCAAGGCGCTTTGAAAATGTAGATGATTTCAAAGGAGGATTCGTAATTGATGAACCGTACCGCCAAGTGGACGGCCGGGTGTATCGCCTGGCTGCTGATTTGCCATGCCTTCTTAGCGTCTTTCGCCGTCGCGGCGCCCTACGATCCGGGACTTACCCCTTCGCCGAACGTGTCCAGCGGCAACGCGATGTACCCCTCGAAAATCATCAACGACTTTAATACGGCCGCGGACGCGGCGACATGGTCGACCGGCGAAAACACAAGAAGCGTAAACTTCGTGACCGGTATCCTGAACGGTCCCGGCAGCGTCTACGAGGGGGCCGGCGCGCTCGAGCAGCGGCCGGAGCCGGTGAAGGTGTACGCATGGCGAACGATATACCGCGAATTCGCGGCGCCGCTCGACCTTTCCGACGCCCGCTATTTGGCGTTCGCGGCGAACAGCTGGGGCTGGCAGCCTGTAGATTACGTGCTCCGCATTCGGCTGTACGGCGCGGACGGTATTCATGAGTCTATCGCGCATATTCAACCGGACCGCTGGCGGACCGTTTTCGTCGACGTCTCGAATTGGTCGGGCCGCGGAGCGATCTCCAAGATGGAACTTTCGTTCATGCAAAATTTCGACCTCGAAGGCGTCGCGCCGGGCGCGCCCGGGTACGACTACTGGGACGGTCGATTCCAAATCGACTATATCGCCGCGACGAACGTACTGGATATGCGATTCTCCAAGCCGGGCGATCCCGAAGGGTTTACGGCTTCGCAAGGCACGGTGTCGGTCGCCTCTGGGGCGCTGCAATGGAATGTTGCCGGTCCGAACGACACGTTGACGTCGGGGGCGTTCGCGGTATCGATCGCCGAGCGCAACGCGATCTCGCTGCGGCTCGCGAACGGCACCCCCGCGAAGCGTATGAAGGTGTCGTGGACGACCGCAGAGGATCCGGATTGGGACGAGGAGAAGTCGAAGCTGTTCGACGTCGAGCCGTTCTCGGGTATGAAGAGCTACGACTTCAATATGTCCAACAAACTGAGTTGGGGAGGAACGCTGCAGTCGTTCCGCATCCAGCCGGTGCTGGCGGACGGGGAAGGGGGCCTCGTGCAAGTGGACGAAGCGGAGTTTAACATATTGCCGCCGCTGCCGCCGGAGACGATCGGCGAGCTGGCGCAGCCGGTCATCCAGGGCGGCGGCACGGTCGTCGCGGAGGGGGCGGTCACGTCCGGCTCGGTCTCGCTCGAACCGAATGCTCGTTTGGTGCTTTACGAATTCCCGACCTACTCCAATCCGTTCGATCCGGCTTCGGAGCGCGCGAAGCTGGCGGAACAGCCGGCCTCGACCAGTTTTGCGTTCGCCTTCCCGCTTGAGGACGCAGGGCGCAGCCGCCTGTACTCCAAATTCGCCGTCGCGCTCGAGACGGACGACGCGACGCTGTGGGTCGATGCGCCGAAGTACATCGCGAATCCGCAGTCGCTCGCCGAGCGTACGTATCCGTTCCCGGAGGCGAAGAGCAAGAAGGGACTTCAGGTGCAATATACGGACGACGCCGAAGAGCTCGGGATCAGCCATGCCGCCTTGAACGTCGCTTACGACCAAATGCTGTACTTAACCGACAGTCAACCGGACAATACGATTCCTTACGAGTTCCAAGGGGAGACGTATTATTTCAAGAAAAACGTCGTCGAGCAACTCGACCGTCAAATCAAAAGTTTGTCCGACAACGACAATATCGTTTCGCTGATCTTGATTATGTACCGAAATCTCGATCCGAGCACGCCGAACCACATCCTGATCCATCCGGATTCGGAGCCGGGCGGCACCGTCTACGCCGTAAACACGAAGACGGCGGAAGGCGTCGGCTATTACGGCGCGGTGACCAGCTTCTTGGCGGAGCGTTACACGCGGGCGGACGAAGCCTACGGACGCGCGGTAAACTACATCGTCGGCAACGAAATCGGCCAGAACAAGATTTGGAACAACATGGGGCCGAAGCTGATCCACGAGTACGTGGAGGACTACGCCCGCACGCTGCGGCTGACCGATACGATCGTTCGAAGCCACTACGACAAGGCGCGCGTGTACGTCTCCCTGGACCACTTTTGGGACGAAAACCTCCCGTCGGATTCTCTTTGGAAGTATGATAATAAGAACATCGTCGACATGCTGACCGCGCATCTGAAGACGCATGGCGACATTCCGTGGAACATGGCGTTCCATCCCTACCCGGAGAACTTATTTAATCCGAAGTTTTGGGAGGATTCTACGGCGACGTTCGATTTTCATACGCAGCGGATTACATTCAAGAACTTATCCGTCCTGGTTGATTATTTGCGCCAGCCCGACTTCTTATATAACGGCGAGATGCGGCGCATTATTTTATCGGAACAAGGCTTTCACAGTCTGGACAATTCCGAACAGGCGCAGAAGATCCAGGCGGCCGCCTATGCGTACGCTTACTACATCGTCGAGTTTCTGGACGGCATCGATTCGTTCATTCTGCACCGCCACGTCGACCATGCCTTCGAAGGCGGATTGAATTTGGGCTTGTGGACGAATTTGCCGGGCGAGACGGCGACGCCGGACCGGAAGAAGCTGGCTTATCATGTGTTCCGCGATATCGATACGGAAAAGTCGCTCGAGGCGACGCAATTCGCGCTCGACGTGATCGGCATCGACTCGTGGGAAGCCGCGATTCCGGGGTTCGATCCGGAGAAGCTGAGCGACCGCGTCGCACCGGCGCAGGCCCCGGCCGAATTTAACGGCGCTTCGCAGGGTGTCGATCCGAAAGCCGTGCCGATTACCGATTTCGAGGACGGTACCGGCGGATGGACTTTCGCCGACAACAGCAACGGCGTCTCGCTAACGGCGGACGACGCGTACGAGGGAGCCTCCGCCTTGCGGGTGTCCTTCAGCGCGTTGTCCAAAATGTGGCGCGGCGCGGACTTGAAGCTATCGGCGCCGCTCGATCTTACGAATACGCCGGTGCTCAAGCTGGCGCTGAAAGTGCCCGGGCCGTTGCCGGACCGTACGTACTACGCGAAAGTGAAGGTGTACAGCGGTTCCACAAGCGCAGAAGCGGTCGCGGCCTTGCCGAATCCAGGCGAGTGGCAATCGATCGCGGCCGACTTCCGCGACTTCGACGGCATCGGCGCGGTGGATCGGATCAAGGTATGGATGTCCTCGCCGTCGACGGCCAATTGGAGCGGTTCGTTCCTCATCGACGACGTGTCGTTCGAGCGGAAGGGCGAGGCGAACGAATCCGTCGCGAACCTGGACATTACGCCGCGCCTCTTAGCGGATCCGCTCGGCGTCGGTTCGACCATCGAGGTCACTGTTACGAATCACGACGACCAAAAACTATCCGGCGAAATCGCGGTGACGTCGGCGTATGCGGCCTTCTCGCCATCGACTTTGGACGTGAACCGCGTACAGCCCGGGGAGTCGAAGACGTTCTTGTTGTCCGTCGCCGACTTCGCGCCTCCGCCCGCCGGAGGCAACGTGACGATGACGTTCGCGTACCGGGAGACGGCGCTTACGAAGACGATCGGCGCGGTAAAACCGAACGGGGAAGACCAAGTTCCGGGTCACGTCGAGCTGCTGTACAACTTCGAAACCGGTCTGCAAGGCTGGGAGGCAGCCGAAAACTTGGCGGGCCTCCGGACCGTCGAAACGTTCCCGAACGGCCCGACGAAGCCGATACTCGGCAGCTACGCATTGAGCGCCAGATCCGCGGTCGTCGCCGCCACGGCGTGGAAGACGGCAATGGTTGCGCCGGAAACGCCGATCGATATGAGCGAAGCGCATACGTTCTTCTATCACATCGACTCCTACGGCGGCGTTCCGAACGCTACCTATGAGACACGAGTCCTCTTGTATGGCGCCGACGGTACGGTTCACACGCACATTCAGGCTATGCAAGCGGATCGGTGGAACCGGATCGCGACCGACGTCAGCGGCTGGGCCGGCCGGAGCGCGGTGACGAGGATCGTGATTAGTTTCCGCGCCGTAGGCAACGATATGGCCTGGAATCCAGAGATTCAATACGATTACATTGGTTACGAAAAATAATCGATCTGTCATCGAGCGTGGCAGTGTACAAAGCGGCGATCCATCCTCATCGGATTCGCCGCTTTTTTCCCATTGTCCGAGTACGGCTTCTCGCGTACTTTCTTTCTACGTTGACCGGCGCTTACAGGTAGAGTACCTTTAAAGACGAAGCGTGTCACAGAAAGGGTGGAAACGAATGACGGTAGGCGTATTGGCGCACCTGTTCGGAAGCAAGCCTCATCATGAATTGGCCCGGGACATCTCGGCTTTGGGCTTTGGCCATGTCCAGTTGGCGCTTTGGAAGGCCATTAGCGACTTGGACTTTACCAAGCCAGGGAAGCTGAGCCCGGGCCTTGCTTCCCTGATCGGGGAGCAATTCGACAAACATAACGTAAGAATATCGGTTTTGGGCTGTTATTTGCACCTCTTCGACAGAAACGCGGATAAGCGGCGGGAAAACGTCGAACGGTTTAAGGAGCTGCTTCGTTACGCGAAACAGTTCGGCTGCGGGATCGTTGCGGCGGAAACGGGCGTCAATCCCGGGGGCGACTATACGGAACAGGACTGGGACGCGATGAAGAGCACGCTTGCGGAACTCGTAGAGGAGGCGGAGAAGTGGGGCGTCTTCGTAGGTTTGGAGGCGGCGCACGGCCATTTGATCGGTACCGCGTCGGAGCTCAAGCGGATGCTCGACGAGGTGCCATCCTCGAACGTAGGCGTCGTGCTGGATCCGGGGAATCTGTTGACCGTCGATAATTTCGCGTCGCAGGACGCGGTCATCGAGGAAGCGTTCCGGTTGCTCGGGGATCGAATCATCGCGGCGCACGCGAAAGACTGCCTTCTCGCGGAGAACGGACGGGAGCTCGTCGCGGTGGCGCCCGGGTTCGGCCGGATGAATTATGAGCTTTATCTCAAGCTTCTTCATCAATACAAACCGTTCGTTCAGATCGTCATGGAGCAAGCGACTCCGGCGCAAATGCCGCAATCCAAGCGATTTATTGAAAAAATTCGAGAGTCGTGCGAACGATCCCGGTAAACCATCTTGGGGCGTCTACCTGATCTCACCTTGCATTTTACATGCAAGGTGAGATTTTTTTCTATTTTGAAATTACGTTGCTAGGGTTTAGTATTAAATACTAGCCAATGAGTTGTTACAACCTGTCGAAAAAAGAGGGGTCTTTATGTTTTTCTCACTACGCTCACGATTAATTGTGCTTATCACCCTATTGCTGACGGTTCAGCTAGCCACCATTGTTATCGTAATTAACCAAGAGGCTAAACAGACGATCGGAGCATCCATCGAACAATCCGTAGAACAAACAATGATCCAATATACATCCTATGTTCAATCCATTACGACACAAATCGACGATGTCGCTCATCAGATCCTAAGTAACGATGTTACACAAGAGTGGGTTAATACAAGGATGAACAACGCTTTGCCACAAGGGGAAAAACTGCTAATGGATGCCGAGATGAAGCGTTATATTTCCTCCGTAGCCTTGAATCACTCTGTCATTGTATCTATTTCGATTTATGACGACAAAGGCTCTGTATTAGGTATTGGCGATCATACCTATATGGAGAAGGATTATTTCCGGAGCGACTGGTACCGAAACGCGGAGGACAATCAAGGGTGGTCGATCTCGCATCTTGACCCGTTACAGCCGAGATATCTTCAAAATGAACCCGTGAACAGCTACGTATTTCCACTCGTGAACCTGCAGACGTTTACGCGCATCGGTGTGATTAAGATCAATTTCAAAACCTCGTTGCTAGAGCAGCCGCTTCAAAAGATTGCGATCGGCGATAAGGGTATGGCCTTCTTGATGAATCGGAAAGGCGAACAATTATTCATGCATAAGGATGAAACCCTAATTTCGGAAATATCAAAGAAAATCGCATCCAATCTAGATCGGACAGCGACCACGTCGAATCAGGTGATGCGGGACACGATTTACGAAATGGGCGACGAGAAGACGCTTTTTTACCTGCCGTTAGATCAGACGAATTGGGTTCTTGTATCTGCGGTATCCGACAAAGATCTATTCGAAAGACTTACACGTTTACAATGGTTCTTATTTCTATTAGTCGCTGTGCTGCTCGTTGTGTTTATCGCATTAGCCTCTTGGCTAGCTTCCGGTATCGCTCGGCCCCTCTCACGCTTAGCGGCGGCTATGAAATATGTCGAATCCGGCGATTTCGACGCCGTCCATTTCGCTTTGTCCAAAGTCAAACGATCTCGCAGTGAGATAGGATATGTTACTAACGTATTCGATCGGATGCAGCGAAGAATCAAACATTTAATTAAAACGGAATACCAAGCGAACTTGCACCGGCGGGATGCTCAATATAAAGCGTTGCTCATGCAAATTAACCCTCATTTTCTATACAATACTTTGGAAGTTATCAGTAGTCTAGCCGCCCAAGGGGAGAAAGACCGGGTTATCGATGTCACAGAGTCGCTAGGCAGTATGCTGCGATCTTCATTGAAGCTGAATAGTGAATTAATTACATTAAAGGATGAATTAGAACAGGCCAAGCACTATCTCAACATTATCAGCATCAGATTCGGAGACCGCATTACTTTAGAGCTCGATGAAGATAGGGCTGTCTTAGATGGAAAGACGATAAAATTTATACTACAACCCCTTATAGAGAATGCGATGAAGTATACGATGGATTATAAAGAGACCGGCCGCATCTTCTTATCGATCGGCAAGCGGGAGAGTAAAATTAAAATTAGCATCGAAGATAATGGGATCGGAATGTCATCCGAAACGATACAAAGCATTTTATATGACAATGAAATGAAGGAAAGCCCGGATCTCCTGTCTTCAGTGGGGAAAAGGATCGGTTTAGGTAATGTTCTCGCACGTTGTCGCCTTTATTATGGCGAAACGTTCGAAGTAGATATTCAATCGACACCCAACCTGGGTACGTCCATTTCACTCTATTTTCCATATGTCACGAAGGATGATTCTAATGTATAAAGTAATGATCGTCGATGATGAGGAGCAAATTAGAAAAGGTCTCCATTTCAAAGTGGATTGGAACGCCATGAATTATGAAATCGTCGCCGAGGCCGCTAACGGGGAAGAAGCAGTCTTTATCCTAGCGGACACAAAAGTAGATGTTATTATAACCGATATGAAGATGCCCAAAATGGACGGGATTCAATTAATCAATCACTGTTACCAATATTATCCGACAATCAAAATTATCGTCCTGTCGGGTTATGACGACTTTACCTTTGTCAAGGCTGCACTCCAATGCAGAACCCAGGACTACCTTCTTAAACCCTTAATCCGGAAAGAATTAATCGAGCTTCTATCCAAGATAAGGTCGGAGCTTGATGCTGAGAAATTAAAAATACTGCAGGAACAGGACAAAAATTATAGATTATCGGTTTTGCTTCAAGCGAGAAAAGAACAGTTTCTAATGCAAATCATAAAGGAAGACTGGGACCCTCAGATGATGATGTCAAGAGCGGTACAACTCGAGATCGAATCCGATCGATGGGTCGCATTCGTTTCATTGGAAGTTCGAGTCCAGCCTAATCGCTTAGGCAGGGAAGAGGAGGGGCTTCATTTATTCAAGGAAGCGTTTTATATGCTATCTAGGGAACTTGCCCAAAATTTTCCTCATCCCGTGATGCCTTTTCTGGATACGAACTACCCTATGATGATGCACTTTATGGTAACTGCCGACCCATCCCGACTGCAAGATTTATGTCCCGAATTACTAGACTATATGCAATATCACATCGAAACTTTGCTAAAGGTCGAGAGTTCCGTGGGAATAGGCGAACCGGTCAGGGGCTTGCACGCATGGAAACAAGGTTATGCATACAGCCTACTGTCTTGGAGCAAGAGAGCTTATGAATGTAAGGATCTTCCCCCCCATGCCGGGCCATTAAAAGAGGTAGTATCGGTTTCTTGGGACCAGGAGAAGAATATGATTGTTTCTCTGGAAACAGGCAATCTGGATTCGTTCCTAGGACAGCTCCATGCTCTTATTCCCGATGAGGAATCGTATTCAAAGTTAGCATTCCCCATGCTTTATTTACGCCTGATTCTAATGATGGACACGATCGTTGCTAAATACAATATCAAGCTTACGACAGCTCAAACAAAGATTCGAGTTTCCCCGGAATTGGTATGGCAATACAGTACAAAGCGTTTGCTAATTGACCAGGTTACAGCGGCCGCTAACGAATTAATCGCTTTACTTGCGGCTAAGGACAAATCGGATCACGGGAACACCATCGCAACGATCCAGCAATACATTGACAACAACTTTGCACTTCCGCTTAATTTGACCTTTCTATCGGAACGCTACCAAATGAATGCTACGTATTTGTCGGAGAAATTCAAAAAGGAGACGGGTCATACGTTCAGCGATTATTTAACGCGGATTCGTATGGAGAAGGCAAAGACCCTGCTGGCGGACCCTCAGCTAAAAATCGCAGACATTATTGATTTAGTAGGCTTCTCCGACCCAAGCTATTTCTCAAAGGCTTTTAAAAAGTACACAGGAGTAAGTCCGAATCAGTTTAGATCCCGGCACATCGAGGAACCGAAATAAGTCACATTTAACACCCGATAAAAGTTCATTCAGTTCTGTATATGCCGTTGCTATAGTAGAACATGAAAGTTACGCAAACGAGAGAGGGGCGACGGTATGAAAAAATCATTTTCTGCAAGACGGTTTCAATTCGGCATCGTGATGTTGTCGGCCTTGTCAGTATTGTCAGCATGTTCGACCAATGCAATCGACAGCGGCAGCGCCAAAGATAATGGGGAAGGTGCCGTAAATGATTCGGGCAAAGAGATCGTAGAGTTGACCTATTGGAGAACCGACTTCGAGCCTGATGCAGGGACGACGAAAGCTTTAATTAAGAGCTTTGAAGAGAAGTACCCGAATATTAAAATCAACATGGAATTAATTCCGACAGGCGAGTATGAAACGAAAATCAGGACGGCGCTGGCAGGAGGAGAGCCGCCTGATATTATGGCTTTAGACGGTCCGAATCTTTACTCCTACGCAGATCAAGGCGTATTGCTAGAACTTGACCGTTATTTGGAGGAATCGGGCCATAAGGAGGATATCGCTAAGCCGGTCCTAGACAGCTTAACATACAAGGGAAAAATTTACGCAGCCCCCCATAACGATTCTAGTTTAGCTATGTTCTACAACAAGAAGATGTTCGAAGCTGCCGGGATCCCGCTGCCATCCAAAGATCCTGATGAAGCTTGGACTTGGGAACAGGTACTCGAAGCTGCTAAAAAATTGAATAATCCCGAAGCGGGAGTCTACGGTTGGAACCCAACGCCTTGGGGATTTGCAGGACATGAAGGGGCTCCGTATTCCGAAATGACTTTCATTTGGCAAGCGGGCGGAGATATTCTTAGTCCGGATGCCACGACGGCTAAAGGCTACTTGGATTCCGCTGAATCTAAAAAGGCACTTGAATTTTGGAGAACATTATACAATGAGCACAACGTAGCCCCTAAAGAGTTGCCTCAAGACGCTTTCGCCAATGGAAATGTTGCGATTCACATTGACGGTGCGTGGGGGATTGGTTATCTAAGCGCAAATTTCCCTGATTTTAAATTAGATGAGGATTACGGCGTAGCACCGCTTTGGAAAGATGCTAAGCAGGTTACGCCGAACGGCAGCTGGAATATGTCCATTACCGCGAAGACGGAGCATCCTGAGGAAGCATGGACTTTTGTGAACTGGGTCACTGGGGTAGAGGGCGCCAAAGTATGGTACGAACAAACGACCAACCTGCCGGCTAGACTTTCCACTGCCGAAGCGTTCCCGGAATTGAACGAGTATCCAATGAATATCTTCGTTGAACAATCGGCCAAATACGCCAAACCTCGTCCAAGCACGCCGGCGTATCCAACCGTTAGCGAAGCGATTAGAGAGTTATTTGAAGATGTAGGTTTAGGTAACCGAAATGTGGATGAAGCCATCAACGAAGCTGTTAACAAGATCGAACAGGGCATCGCCAGATATAAATAACTTGCGTACTTGCGGCCGTTGAAGGGTGGGGAGGAGAAACTTCACGTTTCTCCTCCTTTTTCTTATTTTCTAAAGAGAGGTGAGGCAGCGAAATGAGAAAAGTTATCCCTTACAGCTATGGGAAACAAGAAGAACAAGCGGCGCTCGGATTTATCCTGCCTGCAACACTTCTTTTGATATTATTTATTTTTTACCCGATGTTTCGAGCATTCGTCATGAGTTTTCAGAACGTTATGCTGTTAAGCAACACCAGTACCTTCGTTGGATTAACGAATTACGTGAATTTAGTTCAAGATCCGTTCTTTATCCGGAGTATCAAAAATTCGTTGTATTTTGCTGTCGTAGTAATTCCTGTTCAGACAGTAATCGCGTTAGGTCTGGCTTTGCTGATTCGAGGAAAATTCAAAGGCATCGGTATTTTCCGAACGGTATATTTTCTACCAGTCGTCGTGTCGTTTGCTATCGCCGCAACGATTTTTAAACTCATTTACAATAAAGATTATGGGTTTCTGAATATTATTCTGCAAGCATTCGGCTTTCCTGGGGTAGAATTTTTATCTAATCCCGATACGGCCATGATTGGCATTATTATTTTATGTCTATGGAAATCCATGGGGTTATTTATGGTTATTTTCCTTGCAGGTCTTAATAATATCTCAGATTCCTACTATGAAGCTGCTCAAATTGACGGCGCAAGTAAAATCAAACAATTTTTCTATGTGACATTGCCATTATTACAAAGAACGATTGGCTTCGTTATCATTATTACGACAATGGATGCTTTAAAAATTTTTGTCCCTATCTATGTTACCACGAGCGGAGGACCTGCCGGAGCTACGACTACGGTAGTTTATTACATTTACGAAACTGCTTTCGATCAAATGAATATCGGATATGCAAGCGCAGCCGCTTTTCTATTCTTCGTTGCAGTGCTGCTGATTTCGTTGATCCAATTGCGAGTATTCCGATCCGATGTCGAATATTGATAAGGGGGTTAACGTGATTAATCGACTATTTATATATAGCTTCCGCTATGTTGTCATGATTTTATTTTCGGTCATCGTCTTATTGCCGTTCATTTGGATGTTTTTCAGTTCATTTCGAATGCATGAAGAAATTTTCAAATATACGAGTTTTCAGTGGCAACTATTTCTCCCCGTCGATTGGACTTTTCATAACTACATTGATTTATTTACAGATCCGTCCAAGCCGTTCGGTCGCGTAATATTAAATTCCTTATTGGTATCTTTAACCGTTACAGCGTTAGGCCTTCTTGTGAATTCATTGGCCGCGTTCGCTTTCGGAAAATTGCATTTCAGAATGAAAAAATATGTGTTCGCACTGTTCCTCTCCTCATTAGTTATACCGTATGAGGTGACCATGATCCCTCTGTACATGTTAGTAAGGGATCTAGGTTGGATTAATTCTTACGAAGCTCTAATTTTTCCGCAGATCGTTTGGGTATTTGGTGTATTTCTACTGACTCAATTCTATGCGGAAATTCCAAGAGACATACTGGATGCAGCTCGGATGGATGGGGCTACCTGGCTTCAGGTCTATTGGAGGATCGCAGTGCCTACTGCGGTACCGGCTATGATCACGCTGGCTTTGCTTACCTTCTTAAACCAATGGGATGCCTTCCTTTGGCCGCTTATTGTTATTAACGACGAGAAGAAACAAATGATCCAAGTGGTTATCTCCTCCTTTCAATCCTTGAGGGGTATTTCCTGGGGTAAGATATTAGCCGCTTCCTCCGTAGGGTCGATTCCGATACTCGTCTTGTTTTTATTCTTGCAAAAATACTACGTTCAGGGAGTTACTCAATCCGGTGTGAAAGGTTAATTCATTAAGGAGGAAATATTCAATGTCCCGAGATCAACGTCAGCCTTTTATATACCCCAGTACCGCTACTGAAGCCGCCTTCCTGTTAGGCGGCATCGGAACGGGAAATGTTTCCTTAGGCTCAAGAGGAGAATGGCGCGACTGGGAAATTTTTAACCATCCCGGGAAAGGGGTACGGTTACCGAATACCTTCTTCGCCATTTGGACTCAGACTTCAGCTAATGTGAAAGTAAGTAAAATACTGGAAGGACCATTATCGTCGCCGCATTCTACCTCTCATGGCTACCATCCGAATCAATCAGCTCCCGGGCTTCCCCGGATGCAGGCTTCGTATATGCGCGGCGAATATCCAATCACTCGAATCGAGTTCGAGGATCAGGAGCTTCCTGTACAGGTAACATTAGAGGCTTTCACACCGATGATACCGTTAAATACAGATGACTCTAGTCTTCCTAGTGCGATATTAGAATATCATGTTGAAAATCGTTCCAACGAAGACGTCGATGTCTCTATCGCCGGATCCTTGTTTAATCCTATTGGAGAAGTGGAGTTTGATCGGTTCTTTAATTACAAGCTGAAGCAGGGCGGAATGAATGTAAATCAGATCAGGCAGTCGGAACAGTTTCAAGGCTTATTTATGTATTCTCTATCGCATGACGAAACATCGCAGTTTTACGGGAATTTGTCCTTAACATCAACGAATCCAAACTGTAGTTTCAAGCCGGTCTGGTTTCGGGGGGAATGGTTCGACGAGTTGCAGGAATTTTGGAGCGATTTTAGCTCGGATGGCGTCTTGAACGATCTGGGCTATACAACCCCATCCGGTAAACAGGTAAACGGTAAGATGGTAGACGGCTTTTTTCATGAACGTCCGAGCGATACAGGATCGTTAGCCGTATTCGAAAGTTTAAAGCCCGGCGAGCGAAAGGTAATTCGTTTTGTATTATCCTGGTACGTTCCAAACCGGCTGAATGGCTGGAACGAGGAGAACAGGGTCCAAGTGAAAGGAAAAGAAACGATTCGAAACTACTACGCTACCCGATTTGAGAGTTCCTGGGACGTAGCCCAATATGTCCATAATCACTTTGATCGTTTATCGCGTGAAACTCGTATTTTTCACAACGTCTTGTTCTCAACGACCTTACCATCCGAAGTGATTGATGCCATTGCGAGCAACATGACGGCGTTACGCAGTCCGACCTGTTTCCGTCTTGAGGATGGTAGATTTATGGGATATGAAGGCTGTTTCGATGATTTGGGCTGCTGCGATGGGAACTGTTCCCATGTGTGGAACTATGCGCAAACCGTAGCCTTCTTATACCCTGATCTCGAAATGAGCATGAGGCGAACCGAGTTCAAGGATGAAATTGAAGCGGATGGCTATATCCCTTTCCGTGCGATGAAAATGTTCGGCTTACAATGGGTCTGGAAAGGGAAGAAAGCCCCCGCAGCCGTAGACGGTCAGCTCGGAAGTATCATGCGGGTGTTTAGGGAATGGAAGCTGGGGGCTGACCCGTCGTTTTTAGAAGAGTTGTGGCCCAGCGTAAAAAAAGCACTCGAGTTTGCTTTCATCCAATGGGATTTGGACGGCGACTTTGTCTTGGAAGGCGAGCAGCATGTGACTTACGATATTGAGTTTTACGGTGTAAATCCGCTCTGCAGCTTCTTCCTCCTAGGTGCGCTACGAGCGACTGAGGAAATGGCTTTAGCTATGAATGATAAAATACTGGCGCAAAAATGCAGATCGATGTTTGAACAAAGCGGGCAACACATCGGCAAACGCTTATGGAACGGTGAGTATTTTATACAAGACTTAGAAGATCCGGATGCCTACAAATACCAGCATGGAACAGGATGCTTGTCTGACCAGCTGTTTGCGCAGCAATTGGCACATTTATATGGCTTGGGTTATTTACTCCCGAATCAAGACCGTATTAAGCACGCTATTAGAAATGTGTATGCCTATAACTTTAAACGTTCATTCTCGCAGCATGAGAACATGCAAAGAGTATATGTCACGGGAGAGGAAAGCGGATTAGTGCTTTGTAGCTGGCCTGACGGTAAGCGGCCTGAGTTTCCGTTCGTCTATTCTGATGAAGTATGGACAGGAATTGAGTATCAAGTAGCAGTTCATCTCATTTACGAAGGCTTTGTAGACGAAGGATTAGAACTTGTCCGAGCAGTAAGAGCGCGTCACGATGGATTTAAACGCAACCCATTTAATGAAGTGGAATGCGGGCATCATTATGCGAGGTCTATGTCCAGCTGGGGATTGCTTCCGGCGCTTAGCGGATACGAGGCCGATATACCAAATCGGAGCATTCGTTTCAACCCAGTGATCCATCAAGAGAATTTCACCTGTTTCTGGAGTAATCACCGAGCATGGGGTCAATTCATCCAACACTACGATAAAACAACTTCCGCTGCGGCTTGTGAAGTGATCGTTTACGGCGGGTCATTAGAAGGTATTAGCGTTTATAGCGGGGACCTCGAAGTTCCCGTCCGATATGGCAACTGAACAATTCAGAATGCGATAGGAATCTTTCTGAGCGCAGGCACGAATCCCTTACCATGAGGACTCGTGCCTTTTAGTTCTCTCCGGTATCGACGGCAGTTTTCAAACCGAGTCTATGATAAAATAGAAACCAGGCGAGTTACAGGTGCAGAATGAGTATCTACTTCATTTTTTAAGGGATGGGTGCCATGGAAAAGGACCGCCGCGTATCGCCGGAAGTTCGCGCCTATTTGGATCGTATCGGATTCGAGGGCGAACCCGAAGTATCGCCGGCCTGCTTGGGAGCGCTCCAAAGCGCGCATTTGCGAAGCGTGCCTTATGAAAATCTCGACATTCTGGCCGGCGTGCCGATTTCGCTGGACATTCCGGCCATATACGACAAAATCGTCGTTCGGCGCCGCGGAGGATATTGCTTCGAGTTGAACTCGCTGTTCGGTTGGCTGCTGCGCGAGATCGGCTACGACGTCACGGATTATTTCGCCCGTTTCTGGCTGGGCGAGCCGAATCCCATACCGAAGCGGCGCCACCAGGTTCTCGGCGTTCGCTTTGGCGATGGCGAATATTTGAGCGATGTCGGCGTGGGCAGGTCGGTGCCGTTGATTCCGGTTCGGATCGTAGAGGGCGTGGAGCAGCCGCAGGGGAGCGATCGCTATAGGATGGAGTTCGATCCGACGTACGGATGGTTTTTGACCGAACTTCACCATGACTCCTGGCGGCGGATCTACTCGTTCACGACGGAGCCTCAGCTCTCGATCGATTTTATTACGGCGTCGTTCTGGTGCCAATATGCGCCGGATTCGATCTTCCGGGAGGGAGCGATCGTCGCGATCAGAACGAAGGACGGACGCAAGACGATCGCCGGACGCGAATTCAAAGCATTCTCCGGCGACAAAGTGGACGTTCGTCGGCTCGGTACGTACCGCGAATGGGGCGAGACGCTGCGAGCGCATTTCGGCATCGAGCTGGACGACGCCGCGATTCGAAGTACGTTCGGGCCGGAGGAGAAAGGGATAGGGTAAAGGTTACCGAAGATAAGCGCAAGCGGATGGCTCCTGATTTCCCAGGTGCCATCTTTTTTTTACGCACGACATGGCGCGAGGCACCAGAGTATCGTTTTGTCCCATAGAAGATGAAGATTGTCATAGTGTGGGATCGGGACCCGGTCTTTACAATAGCTTATAAGGGGGGGATCGATTGGCGGATCATGAGTTGATTTCTTCGGCCGGAAAGTTAGCCGACCGGCTGATCGAATGGAGAAGAGACTTTCATCGGCATCCCGAATTGGGATATGAAGAGGTTCGCACCTCCGGCATTATCGCGAATCATCTTCGCAGCTTGGGACTCGAAACCCGGACAGGCGTCGGCGGGACGGGAGTCGTCGGCCTGCTGCGCGGCGAGCTCCCGGGACCAGTGTTCCTTCTCCGGGCGGATATGGATGCGCTTCCGATTCCGGACGAGAAGCAGGTGCCCTACCGATCGACGGTAACGGGCAAAGCGCATCTATGCGGACACGACGGGCACACCGCCATGCTGATGGGCGCGGCCCAGCTGCTGGCAGAAAGAGGAATAAAGCGCGGAAGCGTTAAGTTTATGTTCCAACCCGCCGAGGAAGGCGGCGCGGGGGCCGATGCAATGATCCGGGACGGTCTGCTCGACGATCCGAAGGTCGACGCCGCCGCGGCGCTGCACGTCTCGCCGACGTTCGACGTCGGCCGCACCGCGGCGGCCAGAGGTTCGGCTTGGGCGGCGACCAACCCGCTTCGGATCAAAATTATCGGCCGCGGCGGTCATGCGGCGAGTCCGCACCAAACCGTCGATTCGATCGCGATCGCCGCTCAAGTGATTACGGCGCTGCAGCACGTCGCAAGCCGCCAAGTGGATCCGCTGGAGTCCGTCGTCGTGACGATCGGGAAAATTCGCGGGGGCCATGCGACGAACGCCATCGCATCGGAAACGGAGCTGCTCGGCACCGTAAGGACGTTGAGTCCGCAGCTGCGCGAGCAGATGAAGAGTAAGATCGAATCCATCGTGAAAGGCATCGCCGAAGCGTTCGGAGCGCGGTATGAGCTGGAGCTCAAGGACGGGTATCCGGTCGTCGTGAACGATGACGAGATGTATGAGTTGTTCGCGAGAACGAGCGAGGAAGCGCTCGGCCCGGGAAGCTGGGAGCCGATCAAGGCGACGATGGGCGGAGAAGATTTCGCTTACGTCGCGCAGCGAGTGCCTGCCGTCATGTTCCGGCTAGGTACCCGGGGCGGAGAAGCAACCGCCTATCCGCTTCATCACCCGTCGTTCGACCTGGACGAACGCGCGTTGCCGCTCGGCGCGGCGATGCTCGCTTCGATCGCGATCAACTATTTGGAGGAAAGAGGCGAATCTTCCTGCTGAATATGTACAGCACGCGGAAACATTTTCTGGAACAGGAGTGCGATACCGCCGTTCTTCCGGTAGGGGCCATCGAACAACACGGCAGCCACTTGCCGGTCGGCACCGACGCGATCATCGCCGAAGAGATCGCCAAGCGATTGGCGCTGCGGTTGAACGCCTACCTGCTGCCTTGTCTTTGCATCTCCTCTTCCATCGAACACCGGGAGAGCAAGGGGACCGTCTATTTGCGCGCGGATACGCTCGCCCTCGTCATTCGCGATATCGCGGAGTCGCTTCGGTACTCCGGCTTCCGTCGCTTGATCGTCTTCACCGGACATGGGGGCAATTGGATTTTAAAGCCGACGATTCGTCAACTGAACCGGGATTACGAGGAGAGGGGCATGAGCATGGAGACCATTCTCATCCCGTCAAACATCGCGGCGGCGCGGCAGGGCGAGATCGTCACCCATGTGCAGCATGACCTTCACGCAGGGGAAAAGGAAACGTCCATTATGCTGCATCTTTGTCCGGACCGCGTCGAAGCGGTCGTGCCGCAAACGCGCCATGCCTCGGCGCCACAAGATTATATGGATTATTTCGACGTGATCGATATTACGGAGGACGGTTATTGGGGCTTCCCCGAAGAAGCGACGGCCGACAAAGGGAGACGGTTGCTCGACCTCATCGAGAACAGCGCGTTCGCGTATTTGGAAGGAATCGAACAAGAGCGTCGGAGAATTATGGCCGGCAAATCCTCGGGCCCGGTACCGCGCGAAACGGATAAGCTCTCCACAGGAGGCTGGGACGCTTGAAATTTTACGTAAGCGTAGATATGGAAGGCATTGCCGGGATCGCCTTGAAGGAACAGATTACGCGAGGGGAGGCGCTGTACCAGGAGGCGAGGCAGCTTCTTACCGATGAAGTGAATGCCGTCGTGGAAGCGCTGGTGCAGGCCGGCGGGGAAGAGATCGTCGTGAAGGATGCCCATGGGTCCGGGTACAACTTCCTGTTCGACCGCCTCCATCCGGCAGCTACTTACGTCGTCGGTCCTTTGGCGATCGCGTCCCGTTTTCCCAAACTGGATTCTTCGTTCGACGGCGCGCTGCTGATCGGCTATCACGGCATGGCAGGCACGGAGGGAGCGATGCTGGATCACTCCTGGAGCTTTGCCGATATTTACGGCCTAGAGTTCAACGGATCGCCGATCGGCGAGATCGGGTTTGAAGCGCTGTTATTCGGACTGCATGACGTACCGATCCTATTCGTATCCGGCGACGATAAAACTTGTGCGGAAGCAAAACATCTACTGGACACGGTCTTCACCTACGAAACGAAAACAGCGACCGGTCGCCACTCCGGACTGCTGAAGGCGCCGAAACGGGTCCAGTCGGAAATCGGCGAAGCCGTGAAGGAAGCCGTGAGGCGGAGAGGGGAATGCAGGCCGTACCGAGCGGCAGGACCCTATGAAATGAAAATTATGTATATGAACACGAGCCTGGCCGATTCGCGCGATTACAGCGGACAGGACGCGGTTCGGCTTGACGGCAGAACGAAGCGGATTACGGATACGGATCTGCTGCGGCTGCTCTCCAGAACGTTCGCGTAAGCGCTCTCCGCATCCGGCAGTGCCATCGGGAGGACGGCTACTAGTGGGGTATGCAGCGATTTTCGGTGCGGTTGTCATCTGGGCTTTGTCCTACATCGTCATGAAATCGGCGACTACGGACTACCCCCAGCTCCTTTTTCAGTTTTGGCGGTATGCCGGAGTAGCCGTTCTCTACGTTGTCTGTTTTCGCCGCGCCATGCACGGAATTTCGGGGACGCTTTGGAAGCTCGGGCTTCTACGGCTCGGTCCGGCTTATTTTGTCCTCGGCTTATTTTCCATCTATGCAGTTGAATATACGACGCCGACGAGGGTCGTGGTGATCAACAGCCTGATCGTTGGATTCGTGCCGCTGCTGAGATGGCTTCACGACAGAGTCCGGCCGGAGTACGGCGAGAGATGGGCGATCGGCATTGCCCTGGCGGCCATCGCGCTCCTGCTCGAACCTCGGAACGGTGCCGTTCGGCTTGGAGACGGGCTGGCGTTGATCGGCATGCTGGGGTATGCCTATTCGATCCTCCATACGAACCGGATGCTCCGGACGGAAGGAGCCACCGTCGTTCAGGTTTCTTTCCTGGGAGTAACGGGCTGTGCCGGTTATTTTATCGCTACGGCGCTCATCTACGCATGCGTCCATCCGGACGGCCTCGCTCTCGGCACGCTGGCGGCTCAGCCGATGACGATGGCGGGAATTGCGTACATGATCCTCTTCGTATCGGTCGCCGCCAACTTCTTGCAGGTTGCCGGGCAGCGGCGGCTGCCGCCGGTCACGGTGGCGATCCTGTTCTGCCTGGAGCCCGCCGTGGCGGCGGTCTTCGATTATTTCCTGCTGGGCAACCGGCCGCCCCTTCGGGTCATCGCGAGCGGAGCGCTGCTGGCCGCGGCAACGCTGCTGACCGCGCTGCCGGCGATCGGCGCCCGACGGAAGAGGCGGCGGGAAGGGATAGAAGCGTAAGTGCGGTAAAGGAAAACATGTGAGACGAAAGAAGGAGGCTGACCCGGTGTTGTCTGGCAGATTGGGTATATTGACGGACGAAGTGTCCGACCGTTACGAGGAAGCGCTTGATTGGGCGGCGGAGCAGGGGTTGAGCCACGTAGAGGTACGCGTCGTGGACGGGCGCAACGTCGCCGCGCTGACCGACGAGCAGGCGAGGGAGCTCCGCAGGCAGGCTGAGGCGAGAGGGTTATTCATATCGGCCGTCGCTTCGCCGGTGTTCAAATGCGCGCTGGATCCCGGGCGACCGGTCGCATCGGGGGATACGTTCGGTCAACCGGAAGAAAGCGTGGATGCGCATCACGAGAAGCTGGCGAGGGTCATTCGCATTGCAAAGCTGCTAGGAACGCACCGCATCCGGATTTTCTCGTTCTGGCGAGAGTCGAATCCGCGGCTGTATACCGAGGAGATCGTCGGACATTTGCGAGAAGCCGCCCGGGTCGCCGCCCGGGAGGGAGCCCTGCTCCTGCTCGAGAACGAGCCCTCCTGTAACGGGGGCGCCGCCGAAGAAGTAGGGGAGTACGTCCGGCTGGTCGACTCTCCGGCGCTCCGTGCGCTTTGGGATCCGGGCAATGAGGCGCACATGGGCAAGGAAGCTTATCCGTCAGGGTATGCCTCCGTCCAGGGGCTTGTGGGCCACGTCCACCTTAAGGACGCCTATGTCGGCCATAACGGCAGGGGGCGGTGCGTGCCGCTCGGCTCCGGGACCGTGAAGTGGATCCCCCAGCTGCGCGCATTGGCTGCGGACGGATACGACGGGTTGTATACGATCGAAACGCACTTCACGCCGGAAGGCGGCAGCCGGAAGACGGGGACGCGCATGACGCTCGATGCGATGAAGGCTATATTAAACGAGGCGGAGGAAGCGCGATGAAGCTTGCAGCATTCAGCGGCGTATTTATTGAACACAGCATTCAGGAAGCGATGCATTTGACGAAGAAATTGGGCATGGACGGGATCGAAATCGCGGCGCGGGAGCCTCATCTTCCGCCCGGCGCCAGCCTGCCGAGAGTGAAGGAAATCAAGGCGCTTTCCCGCAGTCTGGAGCTCGACATCCCTGTCATCGCCGGCTATGTGGGAGGCTTCTCCGACGCATCGGACAGCGAATGCCGGAACGGGTTTGAGGATTTCAAGCGGCTGCTGGACATCGCCGGACACCTGGACTGCGGCATGATCCGCGTCTTTCCGGGCGGTCCGAACGCATTCAGAGCCAGCGATTACCACTATGCCAAAGCGGCGCATTGGCTGAACCTGATCGCTGCGGAAGCGAAGAAGCAGCAGGCGAAGATCTTGATGGAGATTCACAACGATTCGTTGGTGGAGACGGTGGAAGGCAGCTTGCGGCTGCTGGGCATGATCGAGTACGACAATGTCGGCATGATCCACGACGCGGGCAATATGTACATCACCGACACGGATTACGGCCGGGATTCCGTCATGCAGCTGGGCGACCGTTTATTTCATGTCCATATCAAAGACGAACTTCGCATCGCCGAAGTCGGCGCGCCTGGGACGTTTACGTCGCTCACTCGCCACGGACGGGAACATTTCGTTCAGAGCCGGCTGGGCGAGGGGGGAGCCGATCACCGTCCGCTGTTCGACGCTCTTCGGGAGGTCGGGTACTCCGGCTGGATGACGCTGGAATGCCACGCGCCTTTTCCTGCTTACGAACGACTGGAGCACGACCTGAATGTCGTTCGCGGGCTGCTGGCGTCCGGAGTATAGCCGGTGCACGCGCGGAGAGCGCCGACCGAAGCATCGTATGACCAACCCATTCGGAAAAAAGAAAGAGGGATACATCCATGAAAACTCCTGCAGTTAAGGTAGGCATCATCGGGCAAGGCCGCAGCGGCCGCGACATTCACGGCAAGCTGCTCGTTCAGCTTCCGGAGCACTACCGGATCGCCGCGATCGCGGACGCGCTCCCGGAGCGCCGTCAGCGCGCCCGCGAGGAATTTGGCTGCAACACGTATGCAACCTGGGAGGAGATGGCCGAGCGGGAGGAGCTCGACCTGGTCGTCAACGCGTCCCCCAGCCATCTTCATTTCCCGGTGTCGTTAGCATTGTTGAACCGCGGCTTTCATGTCCTCTGCGAGAAGCCGCTGGCTAAATCTCCGGAGGAAGTGGATCTGCTGATCGCAGCGTCCGCCCGTTCCGGCAAGATGCTCGCCGTATTCCAACAATCACGCTACCATCCCGCTTTCCAGCAAATCCGTAAGGTTATCGACTCCGGCGTGCTGGGCCGCATCGTTCAAGTGGATATCAGCCTGAACTCCTTCGCCCGCCGCTGGGATTGGCAGACGCTGCAAAGCAACAACGGCGGCAATCTGATGAATACGGGGCCCCATCCGGTGGACCAAGCGCTGCAGCTGTTCGGCACGGACGCGCTGCCGCAAATTACATGTATTATGGACCGCGCCAATACGTTCGGGGATGCGGAGGATTACGTCAAGCTGATATTGAGAGGGCAGGGTCGTCCGACCATCGACATCGAGATTTCGTCCTGCTGCGCTTATCCGCAGGACGCCTTCAACGTTCAGGGCACCAACGGCGGCCTGCGCGGCAGCTCCGACCGCCTGGAATGGAGGTATTTCAAGCCGGAGGAAGCCCCGTCCCAGCGGCTGATCACGGAACCTCTCATTTCCGCGGATGGACTTCCCGCGTATTGCAGCGAACAGCTGACGTGGCATTCCGACAGCTGGACGATGTCTTTGCCCGAGGGACAAAGTCTATTCGGGTTTATGACCGAGAAATTGTATCTCATGCTTCATGACGCGCTGACGACGGGAGCTCCGCTTGAAATTACGCCGGAGCAGGTACGGCAGCAGATGTGGGTCATGGAGGAATGCAGGCGACAGAATCCTCACATCTATACCGGGAAATCGGCCGTCCCGCAGGGCTGATCGATCGAAGCCCTTCCCCGGATCGCGGGAAGGGCTTCTTCTTTTTGATTCGGGCAAGCAAAGGAGCGAGGCGCGTGGATGTTGCTGCATTTTCGATTATCGGCTGCCAGCACGGACATATCCGGATGTTTATACAGGCCATGACGGACCTGGGCTACCGCTGCGCAGGCATCTACGAGGAGCCCGGCGAGGACCGGGCGCTTGCGGAGAACCTAGCGAACGCATTCGGCGTTCCTCTGCTCGAGCGGATGGACGATGCGCTGACCCCCGAGGTCGGGTTCGTCGGCTGCGCGGCCGTCAACAGCCGGAAAATCGACGTCGTGGAAGCATGCGAGAGGACGGGCAAGCATGTGATGCTGGATAAGCCGGCCGTCACGAACCGGGACGGGCTTGAGCGGCTGCGACAGGCGACGGAACGCGGAAACATCGAAATCGGCATGCTGTTGACGCAGCGGTTTCATCCGGCGGTGTTTACGCTGAAACACCTCATTGACGAGGGGGCGCTGGGGCGGCTTGTGTCGATCTCCATGCGCAAGCCCCACCGCTTGGGTGCGGCCGGACGGCCGCGCTGGTTTTTCGACCGGGCGCTCTCCGGAGGGATTATTCAGGATTTGCTCGTCCACGATTTCGATCTCGTACGCTGGCTCACGGGCGACGAAATCGCCGCGTCTCAAGGGTTCATGAGCAAACGCATTTTGCCCGAACACGCCTCCTTCTTCGATGCCGCACAGCTCCAGGTCGTCATGAACGGCGGACTGGTCGCCGAGCTGTACGCCGACTGGCATACGCCGGAGAAAAGCTGGACGTGGGGAGACGGCCGCATTTTCGTCGTGGGCACGGAAGGCGCAGTGGAGCTTCGGCTGCAGGGCGATCCGCTGATCTCGCGGGAGCCTGCCGTGCTGCTGACGACAAGAACGAAGGATGTGCACCGGATCCCGCTGCTTCGGCCGCCTGTAGGCATTGTCAAAGATTTTATCGGCCGGACGGAAGGCATGCCTGCAATCCTGACCGGAGCAGACGTGCTGGGCGCCTCCCGCGCGGCCGTCGATGCCGACGAACGGGCGGAGCTCATTTTCGATATTCGGGAAGGTTCGGTGAAGCGATGACGGTTCGCAAAGCATTATTGATCGGTACAGGCGGCTTCGGGCGAAACCATCTGAATGAGCTGGTCCGTTTGCAAAACGAAGGCGTTCTGGCGCTCGCGGCGGTCAGCGACCTGCGGCTTACCGAGCACGCGGCAAGCGTCGTCGCGGAGCGGGGGATCCGGCATTACGTCGATTACCGGGAGATGCTGTCGAAAGAGGGGGCCGCCGATTTCGTCGTCATCTCCACGCCGATTCAGCTTCACGCGGCGATGAGCATCGATGCGCTGGAAGCCGGTTTCCATGTGCTGCTGGAGAAGCCCCCGGCCGCGGCCATTCAGGACGTCGACCGCATCCTGGAGGCTGCTGGCAGGGCAGGCAAGCATTGCGCAGTCAATTTTTTCAGCCCGTCGTCAACGGCGCTGTCGCTCATCGGCTCCATCGCCGCCTCCGGCGAACTCGGCCGAATTCGCCGTCTCAAGGGGATCGCTCTTCTGAAACGGACGAACGCGTATTTCCGCCGCACGCCGTGGGCAGGCAAGCTCGTGTCGAGCGGCCATCTGGTCATGGACGGCGCGTTTCACAATCCGACGGCGCACCTGCTCTACAGCATGCTGAGACTGGCGGAGCTGATCGCCGAGGTCGCGGGTCGAACCGCCGCCCCTGCGCGGGTTACCGCCGAGCTGTATCATGCGAACCCGATCGACAGCGACGACACGTCCGCGATGCGCATCGAGATGAGCGACGGAACGGAGCTAACCTTCTATGTCACGCTGTGCGCGCGGCAATCCGAAACGCAGCGCATCCGGATCGAAGGGACGGACGGAGCGCTGGAATGGGGGTACGACGACCAGGTGAACGTGTGGAGCAACGGAACGGTCCGTTCCTACGATTGCCGCGAGAGCGCCGGAATTCTCGAGCGGCGGTATCGGAATTTGATACGGGCGATGGACGGGAACGACGCCCGGCTCGACGTGTCCCTGGAATCCGCGCGCCGATTCACGCTTGCGGCGAACGGGGCGTTCGAGTCGGCGGTGCGCATCAAGCCGGTTACTTCCGCCGGCGTGCGCCTCTCCTCCCAGGCCGAGGACGAGCCCGGCGCTTATATCGACGGCATCGAGGCGACGATCAAAGAAGCATTTGCCGCCGGCAAGTTGTTTTCGGAGATGGGCGTATCTTGGGCGGAGCGCTCGGAGCCCTTCGAATTGGGGGATTATCGAAGCTTCCCGCAACGCTTCAAGCTTACCTGGTAGTCTTCCGGACGAACGGTCGCAACTGCGGATCCGGCGCCGCCCGCGCGGCGGATCTTGAATCGTCCGAAACTCCGGCATATGCACGCTTTCGGACAAATCCGTCATAGTATTCTTTATTCCTGACTCATAACCCGCAGCCGCGCTTGCCCATATACTTGAGTTACAACTTCAGAAACGACAGTACGCCTGCTCATCCTGGTAAGGAGGTGAAGTGGTTCGTTTTCTTCGGAATCGGCAAGGGCTTCGCAAACTATGATGAAGGAGGCTTTATGATTTGAAAAAAACGAAAGCGCTTTCTGTAATGCTCGTCGCCGCCCTGACGGCAAGCCTTGGGTACTTCGGTCCGCCCCCTGCGCCGGCTTCGGCGGCATCGGTAGAGGTCAATGTGGCAAGAGGCGTCGCTGATGTCACAACGAACGGCATCGCGAGCCGGAACGGCAAGCGGCTCTCCGTCGTAACGGACGGCGACCGTTCGACGACGGAATACGCTCTGATCGCAACGGACACGGGCGCCAAGTACATACAGTTGAACCTCGGCGAACCGTTTGCGATTACGAAGGTAAATCTCCTCAACGATTACAATCCGGATTCGCCGCGTACCGGCAAAGATTTGATCGTCCAGCTGTCGAACGACCCGACGTTCTCGACCGGGGTCGCGACGATTTATAACAACGACGCCGACAACAGCGTCGGTCTCGGCGCCGGCGCCGACGCGGAATACGTCGAACCCTCGACGGGAGCGGGTTTGACCGTAACGCTCGGCAGTCCGATTTCCGCGCAATACGTACGTTACTGGGCTAACGGCCATACGCGTACGCAGACGGGCGCGTACAACGCGGTGAATACGCCGGTGGAAGTCGAGGTGTACGCGCAGCTGCCCGGCGTAAACAACGCGCTTCCCGCGATCTCCTCGCTTTCCGCAAGCGACATCGCGAACAATTCAGTAAAGCTTTCCTGGACCAGTCCGGGGCCGAACGGCATTACGGGGTACGATATTCGTTATGCCGACGTACCGATTACGGAATCGAATTGGAATAACGGTTCCGTCGTCAAGCGGGTCGTCGGCGAGCCGGCGGTCGCGGCGGCGAACTCGACGCAGCAGATGACGCTGCAAGGTCTTCCGATCAACAAGAAGCTTTATTTCGCGATCAAGACCGTGAACGGGCTCGTCGATGCGTCGGCGCTGTCCAACGCGGTCGAAGCGACGCTGCCGACTTCCATCAACGCCGCGCTCAACAAGCCGGTGACGTCGAACGGCACCGTCAGCGGCGGGGCGTTATCCAATGTCACCAACGGGAACCTGGCACGGAGCGATTACGCCTTGATCTCGACAAGCAGCGAACCGAAGTACGTACAAGTCGACCTGACGGACAGTTATGAGATCGTGGGCGTAAATATCCGAAGCGATTGGGGCGCCGACGCCAGCTCGTACCGATACGGTCATGACTACGTCGTCCAGTTGGCCGCGGACGCCGCGTTCACGACCGGCGTGACGACGATTTTCAACAACGACGCGGATAACACCCTCGGTCTCGGCGCGGGCGCGGATCCCGTATACGTCGAGCCGATCGACGGCGGGGGCTGGAACATCCCGTTGGCGACGCCGGTTACGGCGCGGTACGTACGTTTCTGGGGCAACGGACACACCCGGATGAACGGCACGACGAACACCGTCAACACGCCGGTCGAAGTGCAGGCGTTCGCGAAGTCGAATGACGTCACGGCGCCGTCGACGGTGACGAACTTGACCGCGCCGAGCGTCGGCTGGAAGAGCGTTCAGCTGCAATGGACGGCGCCGGGCAACGACGGAGCGACGGGGACGGCGCTGGAATACGACTTCCGATATTCCACGTCCGCGATCACGTCGGCGAACTTCGACGCGGCGACGGCAATGGCCGGCGCGCCCGCGCCGGCTGCGGCGGGGACGACGCAGTCGTTCGCCTTCGGCGGGCTGCAGCCGGATACGACGTATTATTTCGCGATGAAATCGAAGGACGAAGCCAACGTCTCCGCGATGTCGAACGTCGTGACGGTGATGACGCCGGCGGCGGACAACGTAGCGCCGGCGACGATTGCGGACCTCGCGGCCTCGCGCGCGAACAGCAAGAGCATTCAGCTGTCGTGGACGGCGCCGGGCGACGACGGGAACGCCGGTACGGCCGCCTCGTACGAAGTGCGGTATTCCACGTCTCCGATTACGGCTTCGAACTGGAGCTCCGCGACGGAAGCGATCGAGGAGCTGCTGCAGCTTCCGGCCGGGACGACGATGACGTACGACGCGAACGAGCTGAGCCCGAACACGACGTATTACTTCGCCGTGAAGACGACGGACGCGGCCGGGAACGCGTCGGCGATATCCAACGTCGCCAGCGCGACGACGACGGCGCCTTCGCCCGACGCGGTCACGGTCAGCACGCTCGCCGCGTTGCAGAGCGCGATCCATGCGGCGCCGCCGACGGGGCGCATCATTACGCTCGCCGCGGGCGTGTACAATGTCACTTCCCAAATCTCTATCAACGGGAAAGACAACATTACGATCCAAGGCGCGACGTCCGACCCGGAGGACACGGTATTGAAGGGGCCGGGAATGTCGAGCTCGCTGGGCCAAATTTTCGACGTCAACGACTCGCACTACCTAACCATTAAGAATCTGCGCATGCAGGATACGAAGTACCACGGCGTGAAAATCAACTTCGGCTCCAACTATTTCACGGCGGACAATATCGTCGCGTGGGACCATGGCGAAGGCGGCTTTAAGGTTACCGCACAGCCTTGGACGGAAGGCGCGCCGTATTCGGATTACGGCGTGATCAAAAATTCCCGTCTCGGCTATACGACGGCCGGCAATAACAACGCCGTCGAAGCGATCGACATTATCGCCGGCATGAACTGGAAGATACAGAACAACTACTTTGAAAATACGTACAAGAGCGTCGGCAACGGCGTCGCGTACGCCGTGTTCGCGAAGGGCGGCGCCCGCGGCACTACAATCGAAAACAACGAATTCCGGAACAACTTTACGGCCATTTCGTTCGGCGGCGGCGGCACGGGATCGGCGTACTTCCGCCACGGCAATAGCGCCTACGAGCATTATGACGGCATCATCCGCAACAACGTCATCATTAAGACGACGGATGCGGCCGTTTATATGAACAAAGCGACGAACTACAAAGTGTACAACAATACGATCTTCAACGTCGGCTCGGGCGTCGGCGCGATCGAGTCTCGATACGTCCAGAGCAACGGCTTGGTGTACAACAACTTGATGAACGGCATCATTAAAAATAGGGACGGCGGCACGCATACGGCGGCCGCCAACCTGACGAACGCGACGATCGACTTCATGGTCGACGCGGCGAACCGGAACTATCGTTTGAATCCGTTGAAGGCGACGGCGGCCATTAACACCGGGACGTCGCTTCCGTCGGAAGTGCCTACAGACTTCTATGGCGATGCCAGACCGTACGGATCGGGGTACGACATCGGCGCGGTAGAGTTCAGCCCGGACGAGACGGTTCCGCCGGCTGCGATTACGCTTAGCGCGACGGACGTAACGATGCGCAAGGCGACGCTGACGTGGACCGCCCCGGGCGACGACGGCAATACGGGAACGGCGTTCTCGTACGATCTCCGGTACAGCACGGCGCCGATCACGGAGGCGAATTGGGGCTCGGCGATCCCGCTGAAGAACGAGCCGGCTCCCGCGGTCGCGGGCACGACCCAAACCTATACCTATTACGGTATCCCGGCCGGCGGCACGTATTATTTCGCGATCAAGGCGATCGACGATATGAGCCAACAATCCCCGTTGTCGAACTCGCTCGCCGTTACTACGACGAGCAGCAGTACGACGGAATTCGACGCGACCGACGATACGTACATCTACGGCGCCGGGGTGTACGGCAGCTCCGCGTCGCTGCTCGTCAAGCATCACACCGGCGTCGGCGAAAATTTATATGCGTATTTAAAGTTTAATCTGGCCAATTTCGCGCCTGCGTCCACGTGGAACGCGAAGCTCTATATCAACATCAAGAACAGAGGGACGACGCTCGTGCCGATCTCGGTATTCGGGGTACTGGACGATAATTGGTCCGAGGCGACGGCGAATAGTACCGTGCAGCCGGATCTTTCGAACGAAATCCTGCTCGGCACGTTCGTCTCCGACTCGCTCGGCGTGGTGGAGTTCGATGTAACGGATTTCATTAACAGCCAGCTGGCCGGCGACAAGGTCGTTACGCTTCGTCTGGCCGACGTGAACGATAAGCGGTCTACGGTGAGCTTCGAAAGCTCGGAAAGCAGCGTCAACCAACCGTTCCTCCTAGTCCAGGACGGCGCCGATACGATGGCTCCGGCCGCGGTGTCCGACCTCGCGGCGTCGAACCCGTCGAACAAGTCGATCGATCTGTCCTGGACGGCGACGGGCGACGACGGGATGGTGCGCACCGCGACGAGCTACGACATCCGTTACAGCACGTCGCCGATCACGGACGCGAATTGGAACGGCGCGACGCAAGTGTTCGGCGAGCCGCTTCCGACGGCGCCGGGTACGACGCAGGGCTTTACGCTGTACGGCCTGAACGTGAACACGACGTACCACTTCGCGATGAGAACGACGGACGAGGCGGGCAACGTTTCGCCGCTTTCGAACGTCGCCACGCAGACGACGAATGCAGGCGTCAACGTCGCGCTCCATAAGCCGGTCACGGCCAGCACGACCGACCTGTTCGGGGGCGCGCTGAGCGTCATTACGGACGGCTCGGCGAGCGGCGACGGCTACGCCGGCATTCGGACGACGGCCGGCCCGCAATATTACCAAGTCGATCTTGGCGCGTCTTACGCATTGAACCGACTGCGCATCGTCAACGACTGGGGCGCCTCCTCCGGGGCATATCGCACGAACAAGGATGTGATCGTGCAGCTTTCGAACAGCGCGACGTTCGCCTCCGGCGTTACGACGGCGTATAACAACGACGCCGACAACACCGTAGGTCTCGGCGCAGGGACGGATCCCGAATATCAAGAGCCTATCGACGGCAGCGGGAAATGGATCGATCTCGCCGCGCCGGCGAACGCGAGATTTGTACGGGTGTGGGGCAACGGCCATGTGCGCGCGGATAACACGACGCATGCGGTCAATACGCCGATCGAATTCGAAGCGTACGCGGACCCGGGCGACAACACGCCGCCGGCGGCCGTCACGAATTTGACGAACGCCTCCATGACGTTCGACAGCATCGACCTTACATGGACGGCGCCGGGCGATAACGGCACGAGCGGGCAAGCGAAGCAATATTTGCTGCGGTACGCGCCGTTCGCGATCACGGAATCGACATGGAACTCGGCGACGCCGGTTGCCGGTTTGCCGCTGCCGCAGCCGGCGGGCGGCCAAGAGACAATGACGGTCGGCGGGCTGACGACGAACGCCACGTATCATTTCGCTCTAAAGACGGTGGATACGGCAAACAACATCTCGGCGTTGTCGAATGTCGTCACGGCGACGATCAACAACACGGACATGGCGGCGCCGGGGACGATCTCCGATCTGGCGGCGACGCGCACGGGCCCGAAGAGCGTCCGCCTCGGCTGGACGGCGCCGGGCGACGACGGCGCGACGGGCCAAGCGAAATCGTACGAGGTGCGTTACTCGACGTCGCCGATTACCGCGGCGAACTGGAGCTCCGCGACGGAAGCGATCGACGAGCTGCTTCAGCTTCCCGGCGGGAGCGCCATGAAGTATCAAGCGAACGAACTGACGCCGAATACGACGTATTATTTCGCGGTGCGCACGACGGACGACGTCAATAACGTCTCGGACGTCTCGAACGTCGCGGTCGCGACGACCTCGTACCCGGTGCCGGACAGCGTGACGGTGACGTCGCTTGCCGACTTGCAAGCCGCGATCGATACGGCGCCGGCTTCGGGCCGCGTCATCACGTTGGCGGCGGGGACGTATTCGCAGTCGTCCACGATCAATATCAACGGGAAAGACCATATCACGATTCGAGGCGCTACCTCGAATTTCGCGGACACCGTCATCGTCGGTCCGGGCATTACGAGCAACCTCGATATCAGCATTCGGGTGAACGATTCGAACTACGTCACGATTCGCGATCTGACGATTCGCGATTTCAATTACCATGCCGTACAGGTCAACTCGGGCTCGTATTACTTCCACGCCGATAATTTGTACGCATGGGATCTGGGCGAGGGCGCGTTCAAAGTGACCGGGGCCGTATCGACGAGCGGCGCGATGTATGCCGATTACGGCCTCATCGAAAACTCCGTCCTCGGCTATACGACCGGAGGCGCGCGCGGCGTCGTCGAGGCCGTCGACATTATCGCCGCCAGGGGATGGGTCGTGCGCGGCAACACGGTGCAGAACGCGTACCATCCGAGCACCAACTCCGTGGCCTATGCCATGTTCGCGAAAGGCGGCTCGATCGACACCGTCTTCGAGAATAACCTTATCAAGGGCAGCGACATCGCGATTTCGTACGGGGGCGGCCTGACGGCGTCCCAGTATTTCCGCAACGGCGTGCTCGGCGTCGAGCATTATGGAGGCATCATCCGCAATAACGTCATCCATAACACCGAAGACGCAGGCATCTATTTGGCGAAAGCGGTAGACTTCAAGGTGCTCAACAATACGCTCATCAACATCGCGCCGAACGTGAGCGTCGGCGGAATCGAATCGCGCTGGGCGGGCAGCAACGGGGAAATTCGCAACAATCTCGCCGATAAAGCGCTGAAGAAGCGGGACGGCGGCACCTACACCGAGTCGAATAACATCGTTACCGCGACATCGGCCTGGTATGTCAATCCGAGCGCCGGCAACTATGCGCTCCAGCCTTCCGCGGCGGCCAGCGCAATCGACACCGGCATGCCGTTGCCGACGCTCGTGCCGACCGATATGCTCGGCGTCGCGCGTCCGATCGGCGGCGGCTACGACCTCGGCGCGGTGGAGTCCGGCACGCCGCCGGCCGACACGACCGCGCCGCAAGCGCCGACGGGGTTGACGGCGGCCGGCCAAACGGCGACGACCGTCTCCTTGTACTGGACGGCCGCGACGGATAACGTCGGCGTCGTCGGGTACGACATCTATGCGGGAACGACGAAGCTGAATGCAAGTCCGGTGACGGGCACGAGCTACGTCGCCTATAACCTGACGCCTTCCACGGCGTACACGTTCACCGTGAAGGCGAAGGACCGGGCCGGCAACGAATCCGCTGCGAGCAACGAGGTCGCCGCGACGACGGACGCGGTGCCGGATTACGACCCGCCCAGCGCGCCGACGCTGTCGAGCACCGGGGTTACGGATTCGACCGTATCGCTCGCTTGGACGGCGTCGACGGATAACGTCGCCGTCGCCGGGTACGACGTGTACAACGGCTCGACGAAAGTCAATGAAAGCCTGATTCCGAATACGGCGTATACCGTCGCGGGGCTGGCGGCGGAAACCTCGTATACGTTCACCGTCAAAGCGGTCGATGCGGCCGCCAACGAGTCGGATGCGAGCAATGCCGTCACGGTCACGACCGCGGCGAACGTCCCGCCGGACACGACGCCGCCGAGCGCGCCGACGGGGCTTAGCACAACGGCGCGCACGGATACGTCGCTGTCGCTCGGCTGGAACGCTTCGACGGATAACGCGGCGGTCGCGGGGTACGACGTCTACATCGGCGGGACGAAGGTCAACGGAACGCTTATCGTCGGCACATCGTACGTCGCGACCGGACTTACCCCGAACACGCAATATTCGATCTACGTCAAAGCGGTCGATACGTCGAACAACGAATCCGCGGCGAGCTCGACCATCAACGTCAGAACGCTCGAGACGCCGCCGGAGGGAGCGCTGGCAAGAACCGGCTGGACGGCCTCCGGATCGAACGGATCGAGCGCGTTGGACGGAAACGCGGGCACGCGGTGGTATGCGACGAGCCATTCGCCTTCCTCGACGTTCCAAGTGGATATGAAGGCGGAGTATACAATCGACGGACTCTATTTCCATAAGGGAACCTTCCCGGACAACTACAGCGTCGATTACACGATCGAGACGTCTACGGACGGCACGACGTGGACGACGGCGGGCACGGCGGACGGCACGGGCATCGGCAGCGTCACGGCTTCGTTCGCGGCCGTGACCGCAAGATACGTGCGCATTACGCCGACCGCTTCGCAGTCCGGCTGGTGGAGTATCGCAGAATTTTACGTCTTCGGTTCATAAAGCGCAAAGCAGGCGCCCCGGCGAAAGCCGGGGCGTTATTGCGTATGACCGGCACCGCGTTACGAAGCTAATAGTTCCCCAGTAAAAGTCAGCATTGTCCCGTATATCGGCAGGACCGTTCCCGATACCATGGAAGAGGGGATGAGACATGATAGGCAGGGAGGCGGGGACAAAGACGATGACGGCGGAAACGCGGTATATGAAGCTGGATCGCAATTGGAAGCTCCAAAGCTTCGACAGGAAAGAAGACATCCCGGACGACGTGCACAGACCCGGCTACGATGAAGGGCAGTGGCTGGAAACGAAGGTGCCGGGAGACGTACATTCGACGCTGCTTGCGCATGGCGTCATCAAAGATCCGTATTACTCGACGAACGATCAGGCATGTAGGTGGATCGAGCGGAAAATATGGGTGTATCGCATGGAATTCGACCTGCAAGACGCAGGGGAAGACGCGGCAGTCGTCCTGAAGCTCGACGGTCTCGACACGCTGGCGGAGGTGTTCGTGAACGGCGAGTCGGCGGCGGTTTCCGAAAACATGTTCGTGCCCGTATACGCCGATCTCACGGGAAAACTGAAAAGCCGAAACAATGTTGTCGTCATTCGCTTCGATTCCGCTGTCGCGTATGCCGCGCAGCAAGATGTTTCCCGCTTCTGGTCGAAGGTCAATTACGAACGGATTTGGCTTCGGAAATGCGCCTGCAATTTTTCGTGGGACTGGGGTCCCCGGATCGTGACGGCCGGCGTCTGGCGGGATGCCTGGCTGCAGATCGTCCCCAAGGCGCGTATCGATCATGTGTTCATGAAAACGCTCTCGCTCGGGCATAACGCCGCCGAGGTGGAGGTCGAGGTCGAGGTCGCTTCGTTCGGGGAGGAACGGCGGCTCCAAGCTGAAATCAGCCTGAAAGGCACATCGCGAACGGAGCGTCATGAAGCTGCGGTCGCGGACGGACGCGCCTCCGTCCGGTTTACGGTAGAAGACCCCGAGCTCTGGTGGACGTTCGACCACGGTGAACCGTTCCTGTACGAGCTGACCGTTCGGCTGAAGGCGGACGGCGAGCTGGTGGATACGGCCGTCGAGCAGGTCGGGATCCGCACGATCGAGGTCGTTCAGCGGTCGGAAAGCAACAGCCCCCGATTCACCTTCCGGTTGAACGGCAAGGACATCTATGCGAAAGGCGCCAACTGGATTCCCGCGCATAATTTCTTGGGTGCGATAAGCGACGAACGCTATGCGGATCTCATCGCTCTATCCAAAGAAGCGAACATGAACATGATTCGGGTGTGGGGAGGCGGGATCTACGAGAAAGCCTCGTTCTACAACGAATGCTCCCGGCAGGGACTGCTCGTATGGCAGGATTTCATGTTTTCCTGCAGCGAGCTCCCGGATTACGACCCGGCGTTCATGGCGAACGTGCGGAACGAAATCGTCGCGAACGTGAAGGCGCTTCGAAACTATCCGTGCATCGCGATCTGGGCGGGAAACAACGAAAACCAGGCGATCCACAGCGAGAAAATGTATGGCCGAAGCGACTACCGCTTCTACGGGGAGAAAATATTCCACGAGCTAATCCCCGACCTGCTCGAGCGGCTGGATCCGACGCGACTGTATTGGCCGAGCTCCCCGTGGGGCGGGAACGACGCGAACAGCTTCGAGGAGGGGGATACGCATAACTGGGCGGTGTGGGCGGGCGACGTCTATCCCCGCCGGTACGGGGAGAAGCCCCGCATGGATGTATCGCCCTACGGAATTTCATACCGCAGATACGCGGAAGACACGTCGAAATTCAGCAGCGAGTTCGGCATTCACGGGAGCACGGTGAAGGAAACGATGAAGCGCAATATTCCCGAATCGGAGCTGTATTACGGCAGCTTCGAGCTGGATTACCGCAACAAGGACTACGAGCCGGAGAAAGCTTCGATCACGATGGCAGGTTATTCGGGACTGCCCCGGAATCTGGACGAATACATCGATTTCTCGATGCTGTGCCAGGCGGAGGGTTTGAAATTCGGCGTGGAGCATTTCCGGAGAAGGAAGCCGGAGAACAGCGGGGCGTTGATTTGGCAGCTGAACGATATTTGGCCTGGCATCAGCTGGAGTCTGATCGATTATTATCTTTTTCCGAAAGCCTCTTATTACTATGCCCGTCGGTTTTATAATCCGGTACTCCTGTCCTTCAAGGAAGAGGCGGGCGCCGTCTCCGTATGGGTCACGAACGACAGTTACGAGCGGTATTCGGATACCTTGACCGTCAGCGTCCGGAATTGTTTTGGAAATGCGACATTCGAGCAGGCGTACCCGGTCGAGATCGAACCGAACTCCTCGAGACCGATCGTCGAATTCAGTCCGGCGGAGGTGGAGTGGCGTCTGGGCGTGATCGACAAGCGAAGCCATTATATGGCGGTGCGAAGCGAACGCGAGGACGTGTACGATAATCATTTCTTCTTCGCGGAGCAGAAAGATTTGCGTTTCAGTCCCTGCCGGCTGCAGATTGCGCATGTCGCCGTCGACGATGCCATCGGAATCGCATTGACTACCGACTGCTTTGCCCGGTTCGTAAAGCTGGAATGCCCGATCGATCATACGATGTTTTCCGACAATTATTTTAATCTCCTGCCGGGCGAGACCAAGAAGGTCGTCGTAACGAACCGGAAGGGAGCGGCGGTCACGTTCGCCGACATCGCCGTCAGCGCGTTGAACGGAAGGAAGAACGGACGGAACGGTCCGGCAAATTTAGAGCGACAAGGAGACCGGCCATGAAGAACAGTTACTTGATCCCGGATACGATCCGCATCTGTCCGCAGACCGGCGACGTACTGGAAGCGCAAGCCCGCATCCGGTCGCTTGCCGACCTGACGGAAGCTTCGGCAAGTCTGGTTTCCCCGCGAAACGCTTATGTCTCCTTTCAGATCGCCGTGCGGCTCGAAGGCATGACAGGCTCGTCGTTCCGAATCCGGGCCGATGCCATGAAGGGAACGCACGACGTGATCGCCGGCAGCGAGTTTGCTTTCTATGCGGAGTGGTATCATCGCGTGAAAGGAAGGTATTATCCCGACGCGCTCGTACCGCTCGCGGTCGACGCGCCGGAGGAGCGAACGCTGGCATCCATAACGCTTCGGAACGCGGTGCCGGATCGGTCGTTTGCGGTATTGTGGGTCGATTTGTTCGTTCCCGCCGCGATCCGGGCGGGGGAGTATGCCGGCGCCATCCATGTGACGATCGGCGATCGTACGGACACGCATCCCATCCGCGTCAAGGCGCTCGAAACCGCCGTGCCCGACGAATCGCTCATCATCGCGGACCTGAACAGCTACGCCGACAATATTTCGCGCAGAATGGCCAGCCTTCGCAGCAATGAGAACCGATACGAAGACGGCTCCTATTTCCAGGCGGAACGGCAGTTTTTCCGAATGGCGCATGAACACAGGGCGCTGCTCCACTATTTGCCGTATGAGCATTCGGGCAAGGTGCCTTCCGCCTTCATTCCCGAACTGGAGGGCAAAGGGAAGGCGATGCGCGTCAAGGACTGGTCGCGGTTCGACGAGCACTTCGGACCTTACCTCGACGGCTCCGCTTTCGAAGGGACGAAGCGGGGGGCGATCCCGATCCCCTACATGTATTTGCCCTTTAACTTTCATTGGCCGGCCGACTATGCGAAGTTCGGAATGAAAGGCTATCGCACGGAATTCTCGACCATCATGCAAGAGTTTTATCGCCACTTTACGGAGAAGGGCTGGCTGCGGACGAAATTCGAGCTTTTCCTGAACCACAAGAAGCGCTATAAACTCTTCCCTTACGACGGCGACGAGACGCGCTTCGTGTGGGACGAGAAAGTGAACGATATGTTCTACGACTTGGCTAAAGACGTGCTTGAGCGGGATGAAGGGGCGCAATTCGTGTTCCGCACCGACTCGAGCTGGAGCTACGGTTTGCATTATGAAAAATACGCCGACATCATTAAGCTGTGGGTCGTGAACGAGCAAATGTTCTCCTGGTTCCCAGAGAGCCTCGAACCGCTTCGAGCGGCAGGCTGCGAGGTGTGGACGTACGGCACCGCGCAACCGATCGGTCAGACGCTGCTCGGCACTTCGATCGTCCCTCTCGCCGCGGTAGCGCGAGGGGTGGACGGGTTCGTGTATTGGGAAAATACGAAATGGGGAGATCGCTGGCAGGAGACGCCCGATTCGGACGGCAGCACCACGATGTTCTACCCGGGGGACCAGCTGTTCGGCATCCCGGGGCCGATACCGTCGATCCGACTCAAGACGCTCCGCGGCGCAATGCAAATCGCGGATTGCATGGAGCGGTGGATCCGCGAACGGCCGGAGAACGGGCGCGCGGCCATGAGCGAGCTCATCTGCGATTCGCTGGGCATCGACAAGGACGCATGGTGGCCGGGCAAGCCTTCTTTCATCGACCTGCCTCCTTACAAATGGGAAAACGCCATGTTCAGCGACGCGCCGAAGGCTTCGCTCCACAAGGGACAGGACCCGGAGGCGTTCGGCGCGTTGAAGAACAAGCTATGGAACTTACTCGGGTAGGAGGCAAGAACATATGACGGAACGCATATCTTATCCGTTGATGGAAATTGCAAGAATCGGAGCGCTGTTTCTTCCCGGCGATCTGCTGGAGAACGTCATGCCGGAGGAAAGACGCGAGTATCCTCTGCTTGCAGGCGGCGCGAGCGGCGAGTTCGCCGTCGGGGACGAGGTCGATTTCGTGGAGGAGAACTTCAATACGCTGAAACGAATGCTGCTGCTGACGGAGCGGATCGACCCCGAACGGAATCCGTATACGGCATTATGGATCCGCCGTCCGGAACAACCTTCGCGCGGCGAGGTGATGGTCGCCGGACGCTCGCTTCCTGCGGAAGGCTATGCGATTCAGCCGCTATGGCCGGAAATTTTGCAGGCGTTCGAAGGCGCTCCGACCCGCTGGCAGCGGGCCAACGGGGAAACGATCTATTATCCGATCCGGAATTCGGATGAGGACATCGTTGGCGTGCTCGAAGTGACGGCTAACCTTTCCCCATGCTTTATTTGACGGTATAAGGTGTCTGCGCAGGCGCCGCAGTCGGAATCCGCCGGGATGGAACCGGTCCGAATCCGACTGCGGCGCTTTTTTGCCGTTCGGAAGGTGACGCGAGCGGGGGCGGCGAATTGTACTCTACAGTGCAGAAAGATAAGATTGCCCTTGATTGTTTAATAATGCCCCTAGCCGCGAAGGGCCTGCGGCGCGCGATAATGAGATATAAACATAGGCTTTAGGTTAGACGGTACAGGGTATTCGATCTATTAGCTGTGGCGGAGAAGCAATCGAGACAGGAAGGATGGCGGTATGATGCGGGTACTGGTCGTGGACGACGAGAAGGAAATTCGCAAAGGTCTGGTCACGCAACTCCCCTGGTCGGAATGGGGCGTTCAAGACATCATGGACGCCGACGACGGCGACACGGCGCTCGAATTGGCCAAGCGCTGCCGGCCGGACTTGGTCGTTACGGACATTCGGATGCCGCGCATGAGCGGACTGCAGTTCATCGAGGGGCTTCGACGCGAGCAATTCGACGGAAGCGTGATCGTGATCAGCGGGTACGACGACTTTCATTACGCCAAGGAAGCGTTCAAGCTCGGCGTATCCGATTATTTGCTGAAGCCGGTCAGCAAGGACGAGTTGGCCAAGGCGGTCGCGGTCTCCGTGCAGCGCATGCGCGACCGGCTAGCCTACGAGCAGGGCCGCAATCTCCTTCAGCAGGGATTCGAATTCGCGCTTCCCAAAATCCGGGAAGAGGCGCTTCGCGAACTGATCGAACGGCCGTACCGGGACGCGCAGACGCTCCGGATCGAACATAAGCTGAAACAGTTGAAATTGGGTTGGCTGTTCCGTTCGCAGCTGCGCCCCGTCGTTTTCGGCGTCGATAGTTTGAAAGCGTTCGCAGGCTCCGAGTTTTCGGGGGATCCGGAAGCGCTGTTGAGCGCGGTAGGGGAAGCCATCGAGCAATCGCTGGAGGAGCATGCCGCCGATCGGTACGTTCTCTTCCTTTCGAAGGCGGACGACTGGGTCGCCGTCTTCGGCTCCGACGAGGGCGCCGGCTTCGCGAAGCTCGAGGAGCTGACGAGGGCGATCTGCGCGGACGTGGGCGAACGGCTGCACATTCGCTTGACCCGCGGCTGCGCCGAAGGACCGGGCACCGTTCGCCAGCTGCACGAGTTGTATCGCAGCGCGTTGGAGGCGTTGGCGCAGCGGAAGGTGCGCGGCGCGCCGGAGGAGGAGTGGGACGCGTACGACGCGAACGAGCGGATGTTCGAAGCGCTGTTCGATCCGAAAGCGCTCGTCGAGCTCATGAAATACGGGTCCCAACAGGACGTGCGAGATGCGGCGGCATGCTTTCCTCGGCTAGTGAAATCTTGGAACGTGCAGCACCCGAAGGATCTTCAACAGCGAGCTTTCGAGTGGCTGCTCGACGTGTTCCGCACCGCGCAGCGTACGGCCGGTTGGAAGGAAACCTCATGGGAGAAAAATCCGATCGTGCTCTGGGAGCACCTGGAACGGTTCGACACGTTGGAATCGCTCCAGGAGCAAGTGACCGACCAGCTGCTGAAAGCCTCGGATAGCATTAAGGTGCAATCCGATTCGAGGAGCCAGATCGTACACGAGGCGATGCGTATCATTCAGCAGCGCTACCACGAGAATTTGACGCTGCAATCCGTCTCGGAGCAAGTGCATGTCACGCCCGTTTGGCTCAGCAAGCTGTTCAAGAAGGAAACGGAGATGAACTTCTTGGAATGTATCACCGACGTCCGCATGCAGAAAGCGGCGGAGCTGCTGTCGGACCTAAATCATAAGGTATATCAGATCAGTTACCTCGTGGGGTATCAGGACCCGGTGCATTTCTCCAAGCTGTTTAAGCGGAAATACGGCTGCACGCCGCAGGAGTACCGCAACAGCAGGGGGAATCAACATGAGTAAACCGCCTCTGTTCGATCTGGGGCGATTTTCGATACGATATCAAGTTATCCTTCTGTTTTTTTTAGTCATCGTGCTGCCTTTCTTATTCATCGGGTATTTCGCGTATTCCAAATCCGTACAAGCGATTCAGGACGTCAGCTCTGTTATCTCCATGGAGATGATGGACAAGAACGCGAGAAACTTGGACAACTACCTCGATCTCGTAGATCGCGCGCAGAACGACATCATGTATTCGGAAGAGATGCAAAATTTACTGAGCATCGTTCCAGCGGACAGCTTGGCGGAGCTGGAGATCGCCGCCAAGCTCATTCAATATTCTACGGATTTAAGCAGCAACGCGCATGCGTATTCCGTTCGCATCTTTCCGATCGAGCCTTCCCGGTACCCGACGTTCACGCATTCGATTTACCAAAACGTCGACGTGGAAAAAGAGGAATGGTTTCGAAACGCGGAGGATATGAAATCGCCGTTCTGGCAACTGTTCACGCCGGAGGACAACCCGTACTTGTACAAAGAAGCGATCATATCTTTAATTAAACAAGTCTACGGCCTTGGCACGTCGCAGCCGCTCGGCTTCGTCGCCGCCGACATTAAGATCAGCACCTTAAGCGACTATTTGGCGCCGGTCATCATGATGGACCGGCAGCAGGTCATGCTGATCGACGATCGGCAGACGATCGTATACCATCAAGACCCGACGCGAATCGGCACCCCGATCGGGGATACTCCGCTCGGCGAGCATCTGCGCAAGAAGCCGGGGAGCGACGTCAAGGTCACGATGGACGGCGTCGAATATATGGTCACGTCCGCGACGCTGGACCATAACGAGTGGAAGCTTGTCAGCCTGCTGCCGGTGTCCGTGCTGACCCGGCCGGTGTCCGGCATCGAACAAGTCAGCTTTTTGTTTTTGTTCTTCTACTTCGCGCTCTCCGTATTGACGATCGCGTACTTGACTTCCCGATTTACGAATCCGATTCAGAAGCTCGTACAAGCGATGCGCATGGTGGAGCGCGGCGGCAGGCTGCCGAGGCTGCCCCAAGTCGATCGCAGGGACGAAATCGGCTGGCTGTATCACGGCTTCGACAACCTCGTCCAGCGGATCGATCAATTGGTGCAGGACGCGGAAAAAGAGGCGAAGGATAAGAAAGAACTGGAATTTCAAGTGTTAACGCATCAAATTAATCCTCATTTTTTATATAACACGCTAGAAGCGATTCGGTGGAAGGCCGAAAGCCGGAAAGCCGACGACATCAGCGAGATGGTGCGTTCCCTCGGCAACTTGCTGCGGTTAAGCTTGAACGACGGCCGAGAAATGTCGACGGTCGAACGAGAAATCGAGCATGTGAAGGCGTACGTCGGCATCCAGACGGCGCGGCAGGACACGACGATCCGAGTCGTCTATCTTGTCGACGAAGAGGTCATGCGGCTGCCCTGTCTCCGATTATTGTTCCAGCCGCTCGTGGAGAACGCCATCAAGCACGGCACCCGTCACGCGGGCGAAGGAGGGACGGTCAAGATCGTCGTCACGGGGCGGCGCGAGGGATCGCTGCTCCATTTCGAAATCATCGACAACGGACCGGGCATTCCGGAGGAGTTGCGCGCTACATTGCTGTCCGCCGACGCGAAAACCCCAAATCTGCGGAAGGGGGTAGGCCTGCGCAACGTCCATGAACGGCTCAAGATTTATTTCGGCGAACGGTACGGTTTGCGTATCGCGAGCGGCGAGAAGGGGGGGACCGTCATCGACTTGACGCACCCGGTCCTCGACGAGTAAGCGAACGATTCTTTCATCGCGGAAGCGCTCGAACGAAGGTTCGGGCGCTTTTTATATTTTTATGTTTAAGAATCCCACAGTAAAAAACAACTTTGCGTCGTATAAAGCGACCGGGCTTGAACGATATAATGGCAACAAATAGGACGGAGGAGAATCGGATTGAAAACAAATGCGCTTGCGGACATCGAAATGACAAAGTCCATCGCCCCCGGACCCGGAGTCCGTAAATCTTCCGTTTGGAAGCGGATACAGAGACAACAGGTGTTGTTATGGATGTCGGTTCCGATCATGCTGCACCTCGCCGTGTTCCAATTCGTACCGCTCTGGGGCTGGCTCATGGCGTTCAAGGATTACAAGATCGGCAGGAGCGTCTGGAGCGCGGAATGGGTCGGATTAGAGCACTTTAAAACATTGCTCACACATGATCAATTCCTCCAAGCGCTTCGGAACAACTTCGTTATGAATAGCATGCAACTGGTCGTCGGCACGTTTTGCGCGGTCGCGCTGGCCGTCGTGTTAAGCGAGCTGCGGGGCAAATGGTTCGTCCGCATCGTACAGACGATGACCTATTTGCCGCACTTCGTCTCCATGGTCGTCGTCGCGAACATATTCGTGATGCTGCTGTCGCCGGACGGCGGCATCCTCAACGACTTGCTGCTGGCGATGGGGCTCATCGACGAGCCGATCTTCTTCTTCGGGCAAGCGACGTGGTTTTGGTATCTGCACACGATCATCCTGACTTGGAAGGGATTCGGGTGGGGCGCGATCATCTACTTGGCCGCGATTACCGGCATCGACCCAAGTCTTTACGACGCGGCGCACGTGGACGGGGCAAGCCGCTGGCAACGCGTGAAGTACATCGTCATTCCATGCATTATCCCGACGCTCGTGCTGCTAACGATTCTCAACATCGGAAGCTTGCTCACCGGCGGCTTCGAATCGCAGTTCCTGCTCGGCAACGTCATCACCGCGGAGTATTCCGAGGTCATCTCGATCGTGGCGCTTCGTCTCGGTCTGAACCAAGGCGACTTCTCGTTCGGAACCGCCGTCGGCATCTTTAATTCCATGGTCAGCCTCACGATGGTGCTCATCGTGAACGCTATCGCCCGTAAATATCAAACCAACCTCTTCTAAACGATTGGAGCGAATGCACCATGCCTGTTCACCAGACTAGGGGAGAACGAGTCGTCGACATCTTCTTCTACGCGCTGCTGACCGTCGCCGCTTTCTCGACCGTATACCCGTTCATTTACTTGCTGGTCATCTCGCTGAACGAAACGCAGGATGCGCTGCGGGGCGGATTATATTTCTGGCCTCGGAAACTCACCTTGGAAAACTATCTGTACGTGTTCGAAAATCAGAGGCTTGCGCGGGCATCCTTAAACTCCGTCATGCGCACCGTCATTCAAACCGTATTATCGGTGTTTGCCTGCGGCATGCTCGCGTACGTCCTCAGCCGAAAGACGTTCATCTTTCGGAAGGCGTTCAGTTTAACGCTTGTCATCACCATGTACGTAAGCGGCGGCTTGATCCCGACATACTTGCTCATCAAGAACTTGCATTTGCTGAATACGTTCGCCGTGTACATCGTCCCGGGCCTCGTCAGCGCATTTTACATCTTTATCATGCGTACGTTTTTCGAGCAGCTGCCCGACGGACTCGTCGAATCGGCCTACATTGACGGAGCGAACGACTTTCGAATATTTACCCGCATCATTATGCCGATCAGTCTTCCGGTCGTCGCGACCGTTGCGTTATACGTCGCGGTGGGCGAATGGAACGCTTGGTTCGATAACTACTTGTACAACAGCCGCAACGAAAATCTAGCGGTGTTGCAATATGAATTGCAGAAAATGATTCAAGTCGTCGAGAACACGTCGGAAACCGAAGGGGAAGGCTCGACGCGGATCATCTCGCCGCTCACTGTTAAGTCGACCTTGACGATACTCGTCACCGTTCCGATCCTGCTCGTCTATCCGTTCCTTCAGAAATACTTCGTGAAGGGGCTGACGCTCGGCGCCATGAAAGATTAGTTTCTCGGCGGTTTCCCGAACAGGAAGCTGCTTTGAAATAAATAAAAAATTACACGGAGGTCGAAACGCATGAAGAAACGAAGCAGGTTCAACGTACTAACCGCACTAACGCTGGCCAGCGTCCTGTTGGTCACCGCGTGCTCTAACGGAGACGCCGGCGAAGAGCCGGCGGCCCAAGCGCCTGAGCAAGCGGAGCAGCCCGCGCCGACGACCCAGGAGCCTGCACCGCCGGCTGAAGAACCCGCGAGGGAACCTTTCACCTTCACGATGAACACAGATAATCCGAACATCAATTGGGACAACGAAGTCGCCGCGGAAATTACGAAGCGGACCGGCGCGACGATCAAGTGGGACATCATCACGGGCGACTTCCGCGAGAAGATGAACGTCTGGCTCGCGGCCGGCGATTACCCGGAAGTCATCAATATTCACGATAATACGCTGCAATCGTATATCGAAGCCGGCGCGGTGCTAGATCTGACCGACCTCATCAAAGAGCATGCGCCGAACATTCAGAAAGCCTTCAATAACGATTTCTCGATCCTCCAGCATACGGACGGCAAAATTTACGGTTTGCTGCAGCCGCCGACCCAAGAAGTCAGAAGACTTGGCGACAGAGGCTGGATCGCGATCCAAGCGGCTGCTTTGAAAGAAGCAGGGTATCCGGAAATTAAGACGCTCGAGGACGTCAAGAAGGTCGTCGTCGATTACATCGCGAAATATCCGGAAATCGGCGGCGGCAAGACGATCGGCTTCTCGAATTACGGCGCGGCCAACCAACTGTACAATATTTTCGACACCGCGGCGCGCAGCTACGCCGGCCTCCCGACGACGGCGCAATATTTCGTCGACGATCAGAACAACGCTCGCCTGCGCTTCTTCGAGCCGGGCTACACGGATCTGTTCAAGTTCTTTAATGAAATTAACAAAGAAGGTCTGTTCGATCCGGAATCGCTCGTTCAGACGCAAGAGCAATTCACGACGAAGTGCTCGCAAGGCCGCGTTATCGTCATCTTCGGCGGCGGCGGCGATTGCACCGGCACGCTGGAAGCGAACGGCATGGAAGACCGATCCTACGTGTATTTCGATCTCGTGGCGCCAGGAAAGACGAAGCTCCAGAACGAATTTTCCAAAAACCCGAGCCGCGGCGGCGACATGTGGCTGTCGTTCACGAAGAACGCTAAGGACCCGGTGCGCTTAATTCAGTTCTACGACGATATGTTTAAGCTGGAAAATCAAATTTTGGTCGGCTGGGGCATCGAAGGCAAATACTATACGGTTGAAGACGGCAAACGCACCGTCACGGATTGGTTCATCGACTTCACGAAACAAAACCCGAACACGTACTGGGAAGATCTCGGGATCGGTTACGCGCGTCCGTTGTCCACGAACTACGCATCCGGCTTCACGCTGTCCGACGGCGACTTCGCGATGTACTCCAGCTCGGAAAGCTGGATTTCAAAGCGCACGAACCCGACCGTGAACGAGGCGTACGCGAAGTACGGCGCAAAGACGGCCGCCGACATGTTGGTGAAGGGTCAACAGAAGGCGTATAACTTTACGACCGCGAAGTGGACGGACGAAATCAAGACGTTCAACACGGAAGCGATCGCGGAGTGGGGCAAGACGCTTCCGAAATTCATTCTCGAGAAGGATTCGTCGAAGCTGGACAGCATCTGGGCGGAGTTCGAATCGACGCTGAAGGACAAAGGCCTCGACAAACAAAACGCGGAAGTGACGAGAATTTATCAAGAGCACTTGGCCACGCTGAAATAATCGAACGCAACGAAGAAGCTGTTCCGAGGCCGTATGCGGCCGGGAACAGCTTCTTTATTACGGCGCCGATATTAGGTAACCTTTTCGCCTTCCGGGAGCCAATGATGGTGCGTCTGCAGCGCGCAGCCGACGAATTCGTTATTTTCCAGATGAATATCGCGCGTATGCCCCTCCATGCAGATGCCGATCGTTCGATCCGGCGGCGCCTTGGAGAACGCGATGCGGTTGCCGACGAGCTCGACGTGATGCGTGTGGCCGCGCATGCGAATCCCGACATAACCCATCGGCTCCGATCCGTTATCCTCGATCGTATTTCCCTCGACGCGATTGTAATTGGCCGCCATCGGATCCCCTTCGTTCCGGAAGAACATGCCGTAGTACCGGTTGCCTGCGAATCGGTTGTAGCGAATCGTATTGCGAACGTCCTTATGCCCGATCGAGAAACCGCTCGCTCCGTTCCCTACGGCCTCGTTATGCTCGACCACGCTGTCTTGGACTCTCCAACAGAGGAAGATGCCGTCCATCCCGTTTTCGTTAAATGCGCTATGAACGATTTGCGTGCCGACGGTGCCGCTGCCGGGGTGAATGCCTTTGCCGCCGTTTCTGACGCATTCGCAAGACGCGACCCGAACCGACGAGCAGTGCTGATAGCTGATCCCGTCCCCGTTGTAATTTCGGACGGCGCAACCTTCGATCGACACGTCATGGGCATCGAACAAGAAAATGCCCGCGCAGCGGCAACCGTTGGCCAGCGTCGGATTGCTTCGATTCCCCTCGACGATCAGGTTGCGAATCTCAATGCCCCTGCAGTTGTATCCGCTGAGCATCGGGGTCTGCGTCGTCACGATGCCGCCGTGCGCCAGCAGGACCGTGGCGTGCAGCTCGCGGTCGAGGTACAGCACAGAACCATTCTTCCCCGTGACGACGGCTACCGTATCTCCGAAACCCATGCTGTCGGCGGCTTTCCGAATCGTGACGGTCTGACCGACAGGGAAGAGGTCGGGATGTTCGACGCTGACCTGATTCTCGTGAAGGTCGGCGTCTGCCGTAATGGCGGACATTCGTTCCTCGCACTGCTGCAGCACCGTTCTCCCCGGACTGCCTTCCAGCTTTACGCCGGACCGCAGGTGAATCGTGCTTTCCAACCGGAAGACGCCTTCCGTCAGTCGGACCGTCCCGCCGCCCAGATAAGACACATAATCGATGGCTGCTTGGATGGCCCGATTCGTCCCCCCGGTCAGATCGCCGGACGATTCGCCTACGGTAATCACAACCTTTTCCATATAATCCCCTCTCCTCTTCCGAGCATCGTCGACTCCAGTGTATCATTCCGGGTTTACGCGCAGCGACGGGGTTACCCCGAACAGATAATAGCCGCATAGTATAAGACAAGATTGGCCCGTATGCCGGATTGGTAAATCGCACTACCATAAGGATTAACCAATGCTACATAGTCGGACGATGCAAATTGGGAGGAGGGAAAAGCGGACATGACTCGTGTTCAGGGGCGGGATCGACGGCTGCTGCTGGCGAATGGACGAATCTATACAGGCGAAAGCGTGATCGATAACGGATGCCTGCTGGTTGGGAGCGATGGCCGAATCGAGGCGGTGGGCGGAGCGGAACTGACGGCAGTCGACGCTCCGGTTCGAGATTTGCAAGGCAGCCTGGTGCTGCCAGGTTTCATTGACATCCATGTCCACGGCGGCGGCGGATTTCAAATGATGGACGGAACCTACGAGGGACTTGCCGGTATGAGCCGGTTTCATGCCGCGCACGGCACGACCTCGTTTCTGGCGACTACGGACTCGGCATCGGAGCAAGCAAACGTGAAAGCGCTTCGCAGCGCCGCCGAAGCAGCCGATACAGGGCTGGACGGCGCCGAGCTGCTCGGCGTTCACCTGGAGGGGCCTTTCCTTCATCCCGTCCGCGGCGGGGCCCAGGATCAGCGGCACATCCGGCCGGCGTCGAGGGAGGAGCTTCAACGCTATATCGAGGCGTCCGGCAGCCGCATTCGGCTGGTCACGCTCGCCCCCGAAATCGAAGGGGGATTCGAAGCGGTCGACATGCTGACCGATTTAAGCATCACCGTGTCGATCGGCCATTCGGACGCGACGTATGCGCAAGTGCTGGAAGCGATTCGAAGGGGAGCCGCTCACACCACCCACCATTTCAACGGCATGAGCCCCTTGCATCATAGGGAGCCGGGCGTAGCCGGAGCCGGGCTGATCTGCGGGGAGCTGACGACGGAGATCATCCCGGACGGTATTCATGTCCACCCGGCAGTCGTCAAGCTGCTATTCGATATCAAAGGGGCTCGCGGCGTATGTATCATTACGGATGCCGTGCGGCAGGCAGGCCTTCCCGACGGCGACTACGGCGGCACGATCATGAAAGACCGCCAAATTTGGCTGAAGGACGGGTCGAGTTTGGCGGGCAGCTCGCTGACGATGATGCAGGGCTTCAAAAACGTCCTTGCCTTCACCGGCTACCCGATCGAAAAGATTCTGCCGTCCTTTACGGAAGTGCCGGCACGGCAAATCGGCGAAGCCGACAGGAAAGGAAGCCTAACGGCAGGCAAAGACGCAGATTTCCTGATTGTGGACCAAGAAATCAATCTTCGGTCGACCTTCGTAGGCGGAAGAGAAGTATACTGGAGGGATTCGTAAATGGATATTCGCTCCGTCCCATTCGCCCGCAGCTGCGAGGTATATGACGAAGCCGACGTCATCGTCGTCGGCGGCGGGCCGGCCGGAACGGCCGCGGCGATCGGCGCCGCCCGCTGCGGTCAAAGCGTTCTGCTGCTCGAGCACTCGGGACAATTGGGCGGCATGGGAACGCTCGCGAACGTCAGCGTATTCATGGGCATCGGCAATGTGACCGGCTTTTACCGCGAGCTCATCTCCGAGGTGCTGCCGAGCTGTCTGCCGGATTCGCATCAAGCGTCCATCTATCCGCAATACTCCCCGTTCGTCCTCCGCCATTACCTGAACGGCAAGCTGGAGCGGGAAGGCGTCAAGGTTTACTACCACGCGAGCTTCGTTGCCGCCGTCAAGGAAGGGGAGACGGTCGCGGGTGTTATCGCCAATACGAGAGAAGGCCTGAAGGCCTTCCTCGGCCGGCGAATCATCGATTGCACCGGCGACGCCCGCGTGGCGCAAGACGCCGGCGTTCCCGTCCGATCGGGACGCGAGGGCGACGGACGTACGCAGCCGATGACCTTAATGTTCATGATGCAAAATACCGGAAATCCGGTGACCCCTTACCTGCCGGAGGATTGCTATTATTACGAGAGCGTCGACGATCTGCCTCAGGGACGCCATCTGTTCTGGGAGCATAACGACGAAGGAACGCTCCTGGTTAATATGACGCGCGTCAGAGGCAACGGCGCCAAGATCGAGGATATCAATTACGCGGAAAAGGAAGCTTTGCGCCAGGTTTTTTCCGTCGTTCATTATCTTCAGCGGAACGGGTTCGAAAACTACGCGCTGTCGCATGTCCCCGGTCAGACCGGGGTCCGGGAAACCTATCAGATCGAAGGCCTCTACACGCTCACCGAGGATGACCTGCTGCGCGGGCGGCGATTCGACGATGTCGTCGCGCAAACGAATTACGAAATCGACATTCATAGTCCGGACGGAAGCAAAACGACAGACGAGCGGCATATCGAAGGTTACGACATTCCGTACCGCTGCATGATTCCGGTCCGGACGAAAGGGCTGCTCGTGGCGGGAAGGTCGATTTCCGCTACGCATGTCGCCATGTCCTCCATGCGGATCCAAGCGACCTGCTACGCGCTCGGCCAGGCGGCAGGCATTGCCGCAGCGTGCTCGATCCAGGACAACGTCGACTTTGAGCAGGTGTCCGTAACGGCGCTTCATCGGCGGCTAGCCGAGCAAGGCGTCCAGTTTTTCAAACAGGCGGGGTCCGTGTGATGAAACTGTTGATTCTATCAGACATCCACAGCAACCTGTATTCGCTCGAGGCGATCGTACACAAGGAACGCGACAGCGACGTAATGTATTGCGCCGGCGACCTGGTCGACGTCGGCTTCCACCCGCAAGAGGTTATCGATTGCATACAAGCCAACAACATGATCGCTGTCAGAGGCAATCACGATGAGATCGTCATCCGCGCGTTTCGCAGCGGCAAGCATCTTGAGGATCTGCCGCCGCATGAGCTGACGTGGCCGATCGTCAATGCGAGACAGCTTAACGAGGCGTCTATCGCGTTCTTGGAGCGCTTGCCTGCACATCTCGAATTCGAGGCAGACGGAATCGCATACAGCATGCAGCATTTATTTCACGGTTATGACACCATCGACAGCCGCCATGCGTTTATGGACTTTTGGAACCGGCAAACCGGCGGGAGGCCTGTGTGCGGCAAAGAAAAAAGACTGATTTTCGGCCATACCCACAAACAATGCGTCGCCTATTTTCACAGTGGCTGCTTATGGATGAATCCGGGCAGCGTCGGCTATAACCGGCCCGAAGACCCTTCCATTGCGGCCCATTATATTACGATTACGGACGGTCGAATCGAGCTTCATTGGTTGGAGCACGCAAGAAGCCTCTCGCGTCAGGACATGAGCCGGCGATTTGCGGAAGTCTATCAGAAGACGACTTTTGGCAAGGAGGGCGGCAGTCCGTTACAATCGGAGTAGAAAGGGATTCGAATGGGGGGACGAACGTGCGAATGACGAGGGAGTCGGCTCCGGAGGAGCTGACGTGGAACCTGAAGGACTTGTATGCGGATCAAGCGGCTTGGGAAGCGGCACGGGTCGAAATCGAGGACATGCTGCCCGCGTTGGAAGCCTTCCGCGGGAGGTTAGCGGAAGGGGCGCATACGGTCGCGGAATGCCTGCAAGTCCAGGAAACGCTTCACGTCAAGCTGGTGAGGGTTTCCACGTACGCGAGGCTTCAGCTGGCGCAGGACGGGACCGACTCGGAATTTCAGGCGAATGCCGTGCGAGTGGGAGATTTGATTTCCCGCGTCAATTCCGGGTTGGCGTTTATTCGCTCGGAGCTGTTGGAGATGCCGGAGGGCTTGTTGGAACGTTTCCTAGAGGAGGCGCCGGAGCTCGGCGTGTATCGCAAAAGCTTGCTGAATCTGCTTCGAACGAAGCCGTACGCGTTATCCCCGGATACCGAGGCGGCGTTGGCAGCGCTCGGCGAAGTTCTCGACTCGCCGTATACGGTCTACCAAAGGAGCAAGCTGTCGGATATGACGTTCGCCCCGGTGACGGACGGCGCCGGCGCGGAAAAGCCCGTATCGTTCGCCTTATTCGAGGAGAACTATGAGCAGTCGCCGGACCTGGCGCTTCGAAGGGCGGCATATGATTCATTTACACAGACGCTCACGACGTACCGCCATACGATTGCGGCGGCGTACGCGACGGAAGTGAAGAAACAGACGGTTTTGTCCCGGCTGCGGGGGTATCCTTCGGTCACACGTATGCTTCTGGAACCGCAGGAGGTCGAGCAGCAGATTTACGAGAACGTCGTTCATACGATTCGAATCGAGCTCGCTCCGGCGATGCGGCGGTTCGCCAAGCTGAAGGAGCGCGTCCTCG
>NZ_DASQMZ010000213.1:0-3822 GCF_035645235.1 Paenibacillus sp. | reverse complement strand
GTAAAGAGCGAAAACACTTGGCCGGTCAACGACGGCACGACGCCGTACTTCGAGAGCGCGACTAGATTTAAGTTGACGGCGTTCAGCATCAGCTCGATCGAGAGCAGCACGATGACCGCGTTGCGCTTTGTCAGCGCGCCGAACAGCCCGATGCAAAACAAAATCGCCGCCAGCGTCAGGTAAGAAGAGGCCAAGTCGACGGTCATTGCCCTTCCTCCCTTCTCGCGAGCACGATCGCGCCGATGAAGGCGACGGTCAGCAGCACCGACACCAGCTCGAACGGCAGCACCCGCTCGGTGAAGATGATTTCCCCGATCGCCCGCGTGTTGTCCGCGCCCGGATCGAACGCCGCGCCGTTCGGCAGGTCTGCGCTCTGGATGGCGAAGAACAAAACGCCGAACAACGCGACGCAGCCGATCGCCGACAGCGTCTCGTGCGCCGTCCACGGCGGTTCCTCGTCGCTCTCCTCGTGCTTCGTCAGCATAATTCCGAAAATCATTAGAATCGAAACCGCGCCGGCGTAGATGAGGATCTGCACGAACGCGACGAATTCCGCCTCGAGCAGAACGTACAAGCCGCCGAGGCTCAGGAACGCGAACGCGAGCGACACGACCATGTGTACGACTTTGGTGAAGCTGATCATAAAGATCGCACCGCCGATAATCAGTAACGCAAAGATGAAGAAGGCGACCAATTCGCCTGTCAAGAACGACATGTCAATTGGCCCCTCCCTTGGCGGCAGGCGTCAGATTTTTGCTGTTCTCGCTCCGAATGTTCGTGTTGTTGTCGTTCAGCCACTCCATGTTTTTGAACAGGTCGTCGCGGCTGTACGTCGCCAGCTCGAAGTTGTTCGTCATGACAATCGCTTCGGTCGGGCACACCTCCGTGCATAGATCGCACAAGATGCATATTTCGAAGTTAATGTCGTACGTATCGATCACTTTGCCCTTCTTTTCCGGGTCCGGATTCGGCTTGCCCGTCAGCGTGATGCATTCCGTCGGGCAGACGCGGGCGCATTGGTTGCAGACGATGCACTTGTCCGGATCGAAATGCTGCACGCCGCGGAACCGGTCGGGCATGTTCATCGGCACGTCGGGATAAGCGTAGGTCACTTTTTCTTTCGTGAAGCTCTTGAGCGTGACGCCTAAGCCTTTCGCAATACCTTTCATGTGTACCCCTCCATTCTGCTGGCGTTACCAGAGTTCCTTGACGAGCGCCGTGAGGAAGATGTTGACGAGCGCGATCGGCAGCAAGTATTTCCACGCGAGGCCCATCAGCTGGTCGATCCGAATGCGCGGCATCGTCGCCCGCAGCCAGAACAAGACGAACACCACGGCCGAAAATTTAATTAAGAACCACAGCAGCTCCGGGATGAACGACAGCGCCGGAATCGGCGCATGCCAGCCGCCTAAGAACAATACCGTAGTAAGCGCCGCGATCGCGAAAACGTACACGTATTCCGCCAGCATGAAGAAGGCGAATCGGAAGCCGCTGTACTCGACGTGGTACCCCGCGACAAGCTCGGACTCCGCCTCCGGCAAGTCGAACGGCGTCCGGTTCAGCTCGGAAATCGCCGCGATGACGAAGACGCCGAACGCGATGATTTGCGGGAAAATGTTCCACTGCCAGAACCCGCCCGCTTGGCCTTCGACGATCGTACGCAGGTTGAGGCTGCCGGACAGCATGATCACGCCGACCATCGACAGAATGAGCGGCACCTCGTACGAAATCATCTGCGCGGCGGAACGCATGCCCCCGAGCAGCGAGTATTTATTGTTGGACGCCCAACCTCCGAGCACGATGCCGAGCGTCGAAATGCTGGTGAGGGCGCCGTAGTACAACAGGCCCACGTTCAGGTCGGCCGCATATAAGTTGCTCGTGTACGGCAGCGTCGCGATAACGGCGAACGAAGGCACGAACGCGATGGCCGGCGCGAGAATGAACAGAGCGCGGTCCGCCTTCGCCGGAATCGTGTCTTCCTTGATCAGCAGCTTCGCGACGTCCGCGACCGATTGCAGCAGGCCGAACGGGCCGACACGGTTCGGTCCCGGACGCAGCTGCATGTACCCGATGACCTTGCGTTCGAAGTAGATCGCATACGTGACGAAGCCGAGCACGATCAGCAGCATGAGCACGCCGACGGCCAGCATGGTGAAAAACCCGGTCCAGGAGAGCGGGTTTTCGAAGTAGGTTTGCATCAGCCATCAACCTCCCCGACGACGATATCGGTCGCGCCCAAGATCGTAACGAGGTTCGTCATCGATTCGCCGACGAGCAGCTTCGGCAAAATTTGCAGATTGACGAACGAAGGGCGGCGGAACTTCAAGCGGAACGGCTTATCCTTCCCGCGGGAGACGATGTAACAGCCGATCTCCCCGCGCGGCGACTCGATCGCCGAATAAATCTCGCCCTCCGGCGCACGCACGACGCGCGGCACCTTGCCCATGACCGGGCCGTCGCCAGGAAAGCTATCCACTGCTTGCTCCAAGATTCGCAGGCTCTGCTCGATTTCGGCGAGACGGCACAAATAACGGTCGTAGCAATCTCCGTTGCGTCCGACCGGCACGTCGAAGTCGAATTTTTCGTATAGGCTGTACGGCTGATCCTTCCGCAAATCCCACTTCACGCCCGTGCATCGCAAGTTCGCGCCGCTGAGGCCGTAGTCGATCGCCGTCTGGGCGTCGTACTGTCCTACGCCCTTGATCCGCGACAAGAAAATTTCGTTGCCGCTCACGAGATTGTCGTACTCCTTCAGCTTCTCGCGCATGTAAGGAACGAAATCCCGCACCTTCTGGATCCAGCCCTCGGGCGCGTCCCATTTCACGCCGCCGATGCGCATGTAGAAGTACGTCAGCCGCGCGCCGCACAGCTCATTGAACATATCGATTATTTTCTCCCGGTCGCGGAACGCGTACAAGAACGGGCTCATCGCGCCGATATCGAGCAAATACGTGCCCCACCAAACGAGGTGGGAGGCGATGCGCTGCAGCTCCATGACGATCAGGCGCAAATATTCGGCCCGCTCGGGGATTTCGAGCTCCATCAGCTTCTCGACCGTGTGGCACAGCACGTAGTTATTCGTCATCGCCGAGACGTAGTCCATGCGGTCCGTGTACGGGATGATTTGCGTATAGGTCAGGTTTTCGGCCAGCTTTTCCGTCCCTCGATGGAGGTATCCCATGACCGGCGTCGCTTCTTTAATAATCTCGCCGTCGAGCTTGACGACGATCCGAAAGACGCCGTGCGTGCTAGGATGCTGAGGGCCTACGTTCAACAGCAATTCTTCGGTTCTCAAGGCCATGTGCCCTTACACCTCCGGGTCCAGCGGTTCGTAGTCTTTGCGCAGCGGATGCCCGACCCAATCGTCGGACATCATGATGCGCCTGAGGTCCGGATGTCCCGGGAAATCGACGCCGAGCAGGTCGTATACTTCCCGTTCGTTCCAATCGGCCGTCGACCAGAGCGGCGTCACGGACGGCACGACGGGGCGTTCCCTGTCCGCCTTCACCTTGACGCACACCTCGCGCTTCGTCGTCAGGTTCAGCAGATGGTAGACGACTTCGAGATGCGTCTCCTGATCGACGCCGGACAGGTTGCGCAGGTAGTTCATGGACAGCTCGGGGTTCATTTTCAACGTTTCCGCCGTCTTGAACCACTTCTCCGCGTTCACGGTGAGCGTCGGCAGCTCGCCGCTCTTCTCGTTGATTTCGGCCTTCTCGATCGCGTCCGGACCGACGAGCTCGCCGATCAATGCCGAGACGCGTTCGAGGAACGGCTGGTTCTTCGACGGCTCCTTCGGCTTCGGCGGTTCTGCGTCGCCCT
>NZ_DASQMZ010000212.1:0-32342 GCF_035645235.1 Paenibacillus sp. | reverse complement strand
TGGCTGCCGCAATACGGCGCCGCGATCGCGGCGGCGAAGGAGCGCCTCGCGAACGGGCCGCTCGTGCCTACGCGGGAAGGCTACAAGGGCGCGGCGCGCCTCGCCGTGAAGTCGGTCGAGGAAATGAGGCTCGACCGCGAGGCGGCCAACAAGAACGCCGCCGAGTCCGACAAGGGACAGGACCGCGCTGTCGCAAAACCATAGAACGCTGACAAACAGCCCCGCCGACGACCGTCGGCGAGGCTCTTCGCGCGCGAAGCGTGACTTACGACAAGAGAGGAACGGGACATGAGAGATCAAATCGCAGGGATGCAGGTCGAATCGATGCATCGCCCGCTCGGGCTCGACGTAAAGAAGCCTAGGTTCGGCTGGCGCATGGCGTCGGATCGCCGGGGCGCGCGGCAGATCGCGTACCGGATAAGGGTAGCGACGTCCCCCGCAAGGCTGAAGGAAGACGAGACGGACGTATGGGATTCCGGACGCGTCGACAGCGACGAAAGCGTCAACCTTGCATTTGCCGGCGCGAAGCTGCAATCGAACCGCGATTATTATTGGCAGGTGCGCGTGTGGAATGAGCTCGGAGAAGCGCTGGACAGCCCCGTCGAGCATTGGAGCACGGGGCTGTTCCGTTTCACCGAATGGAAAGGGAGATGGATCGGGAAGAAAATTCCGATGGCCGTCAATTTCGAACAGCAGAAGCCTGCGGTCTACTTGCGGAAGACCTTCTCGGCGGACAAGCCGATCAAGCGCGCTTACGCGTATACGACCGCTCGCGGCTTGTACCGCTTCCATGTGAACGGGGAAGAGATCGGCAAGGACATCCTCTCGCCGGAGTGGACGGACTACAAGGTGCGGGTGCAATACCAAGCGTACGACGTGACGGAGAAGCTGACTTCCGGCGCGAACGCCCTCGGCGCGGTTCTCGCTCCGGGCTGGTATTCCGGTTACGTCGGGATGTACGGCTTTGAAAACTACGGCAAGGACGCTTCCTTCTTCCTGCAGCTGATCATCGAGTATGCGGATGGCACCCGCGAGTCGATCGTTTCCGACAAGTCGTGGAAGAGCTCGCTCGGGCCGATTACGGCGTCCGATATCCAGATGGGCACCGCATACGACGCGCGGCTCGAGCAGCCGGGCTGGGACACGGCACACGGGTCGGAAGCAGGCTGGGGCGACGTCGACATCTTCTTCGACTTCCGCGGCTGGCTGACGTCCATGCCGACGGCGACCGTACAGCCGATCGAAGAACGCTTGCCGATCTCCGTGACGGAGCGCGGCGAGGGAAGGTACATTTTCGATATAGGCCAAAATATGGTCGGTTGGGTGAAGCTGCGCATCGAAGAGGCGGCGGACGCGAAGGTGGTCGTTCGCCATGCGGAGGTGCTGGAGAACGGCGACCTGTATACCGAAAACCTGCGGGACGCGAAGCAGACGGACACGTATGTCAGCAACGGCAAGCCGGTCTGGTACGAGCCGCGCTTCACGTTCCACGGCTTCCGCTACGTCGAGGTTTCGGGCGTCTCGCGCCCGCTGACCGAGGCCGACCTCGTCGGGGTCGTCGTGCATACGAATTTACCGCTGACGGGCGAGCTGACGACATCCGACGCGATGGTCAACCAGCTGTGGAGCAACATCGTCTGGACGCAGCGCGACAACTTCCTAAGCGTTCCTACCGATTGCCCGCAGCGTTCCGAGCGGCACGGCTGGACCGGGGACGCGCAAATCTTCTGCCGCACGGCGACGTACGCGATGGACGTGTCGACGTTCTTCTTGAAGTGGCTGCGCGATCTGCGCGACAATCAGCAGAAGTCCGGCGCGATTACCGACTTCGCTCCGTGGATCGAGAAGCCGATTCATTACCCGCATGTCGGCTCGGCCGGCTGGGCGGACGCGATCGTCATCGTTCCGTGGCATATGTATCAGGTGTACGGCGACGTACGGGTGCTCGAGGAAAACTTCGAGGCGATCGAGAAGTGGATCCGGCACAACGAGGACCTTCATCCGGAGCATATCCGCGACATTCACCCGCAGTTCGGCGATTGGCTGAGCTTGCATGACGAAGATACCTTAGAAAATGAATCGAAGTTTCCGGGCAAGACGAACGCCCTCAGTACGATGCCGCTCGACGTGTTCGCCACGGCGTATTACGCCTATACGGCGGCGCTCGCGGCGGACATCGCCGGCGTGCTCGGCCGCGAGGACCGCGCTCGACATTATGCCGAGCTGAGCGAGAACATTAAAGAGGCGTTCCGCGGCGCGTACGTCGAAGCGGACGGGACTATTCGCGGGCATGCGCAATCGTGCTACGTCTTCGCGCTGTGGATGAAGCTGCTGACGCCGGAGCAAGAGCCGCTCGCCGTCCGGCATCTCGTCGACAAGATCGTGAAGAACGACTACCATATGACGACTGGCTTTCACGGCATTAAGTATTTGCTGCCGATCCTGACGGAATACGGGCATGCCGACATCGCCTACCGGCTGCTGCTGCAGACGTCGTATCCGTCTTGGCTGTACAGCATCCGCCATGGCGCCACGACGATCTGGGAGCGTTGGGACGGCTGGACCGAGCACAAAGGGTTCCAGAGCCCCGGCATGAACTCGTTTAACCACTATGCGCTCGGTTCCGTCGGGGAGTGGATGTTCCGTTATATGGCGGGCATCGACCTCACTCCGGGGAAGATCGGATTCCAGCGTTTTCTTATTCGTCCGGTATTGACGGACAAGCTCGAATTCGTCCACGCTTCCTACGATTCCAAGTACGGCAAGATCGCCGTAAGGTGGGACCGGGGCGGCATGCCGAACGAGAAGTCTTATGACCTGGTCGTCACGGTGCCGGCGAATACGCAAGCGACGGTGCGCCTTCCGTTGTTTGCCCCGGACAGCGACGTTCGCGAAGGCGGCGTTCCGATCGCGGAGACGGAAGGCTTAACGCTCGCCGGGCGGGAATCGGACGCGCTCGTCCTGGAGGCATCCGCGGGCACATATCGGTTTACGGTGCGGGCGTAGCGTTGCGTGCGTCGCCCGATTCGAAGAATCCCGCCGATGGGATGGAGGGTTTTTCACTAAGTTCCTGGAAAAGCAGGTGGCGGAGTTGAAAGAGGTTTGGCCGGCGCGGACGATTCTAAAGTATGAGACGGATATTGTCGAAGAGGCGCTGCGGCTCATCGCCATCCGCAGCGTGAAGGGACCGGCGGAGCCTGGCAAGCCGTACGGAGCCGGCGTCGACCGGGCGCTGCAGTACATGCTGTCGCTTGGAGAGCGGCTGGGGTTCCGTTCTACGAACTTGGACGGCTATGCGGGTCATATCGAATTCGGGGAAGGCGACGAGTATGTCGGCGTCCTTGTCCATCTGGATACGGTCGACGCGGGCGACGGCTGGACCGTCGATCCGTTCGGAGGCGTCGTACGGGACGGTCTCCTGATCGGTCGCGGCGCATCGGATAACAAGGGGCCGGCGGTCGTCGCGCTGTATGCGCTGGCGGCGCTGCGAGACGCGATTCTCATGCCGGAGACGAAAATTCGGATCATCCTCGGAACCGACGAGGAAAGCGGCATGAGCGATATGGACTACTATTTCGCCAAGGAGCCGCCGCCGAAATACGCCTTTGCGCCTGACGCGGCTTATCCGATCATCCATGCGGAGAAGGGGTATTATGTCTTGACTGTGCGCGGGCGCGGGGATGAGCGGCCGTCGCGCGAGGCGGCCTCTTGGCGGCTTGCCGGCGGCGATGCGGCGAACGTCGTTCCGGATCGCTGCTCGCTGGAGCTTCGGTTCGACGGCGGCCAGTTTCAGCGTCACGCTCGCGAGAGGCTGCTGGCTGCGGCCGCAACGCATCCGCATGTGGCAGTGGAGCGGGAGTCGTCGGAAGGGCATGTGCGTCTGTCGATGCGAGGCAAGCTCGGCCATGGCTCCTACCCGCCGTCCGGGATCAACGCGGTGGCCCGCATGCTGGAGTTTATGGCGGACGCGCTGCCGGACACGTTGGCCTCGTCGCCGCTCTTGGCGTTCGTCCACTCGCGCATCGGCCACGAAGCGTTCGGAGAGACGCTCGGACTCGCCGCCGCCGATCCGACCCATGGACGATTGACCGTCAATCTCGGCGTGATGAAGGCCGGGTGGGACGGCGAGCAAGCCGAACCTGCCTACGCGGCGCTCAATGTGCGCTATCCGGTGACGAGCGACGGGGCCGCTGTGTTCGACGCCTTCCGTTCCCGGTGCGAGTCGCACGGTCTGCAGGCGGCCGTGGAGCGGCATATGCCGCCGCTGTACGTGCCGGAATCGCACCCGCTGCTCGTCAAGCTGGGAGGCGCCTACGAGGCCGTGATGGAGGAGCCGGCGAAGCTGCTCTCGATCGGAGGGGGGACGTACGCGAGGAAGCTGCAGGGCCGGGGCGTCGCCTTCGGGGCGGGCTTCCCCGGGCGCAACCACGGACCGGGCGCGCACCAGCCGGACGAAACCGCCTCGATCGCGGATCTGATGCTGCACGGGCGCATTTGCACGCAGGCGCTGTACGAGCTGCAGCGGCGGGACGGCTGACCGAACACGCAATGGAATACGAACGGAACCCGCCCCGGCGCGAACGACGCGCATGGGCGGGTTTTTCATGCGTTCGCCGCGGGATTTCCCGGGAAGGCGCGCGATTCGACATCGGACGCGCCGAATCGACGCGGCTTCGCCGAAGCATCTGGCGACCGAGCCGCGTCGAGTTCGGCGCCGTTCGGTTAAGCCTGCTTCTTACGGCTCATCAGCACGACCGCGCCGGTTACGATCATGGCGATCGCGATGTACGGGCGGCCGGACAAATACGACAGCAGCGAGCCGAGCGAAAACACCGCGAAAAACAGCAAAGAAATGACGGTCAAGATGTTGATCGGAACCAGCAGCCAGCGGTTTCGGCCGCCGAACCAATACAGTTCGAAAAGCCCGACCGCGACGGCGAAAATAAAGCCAGGCCACATCATATGCCAGAGGTCGTACAGCATGGACAGCTGACATACGACGCCGACCGTCAGCAGGATGCCCCCGGGCACGAGCACGCCGACGCCCTTGCGCCCGGTGACGCCGAAATACAGCCAATGGAAAAACAAGCCGAGCGGGATGACGAAGATCGAAGGCCAGAAATATTCGAATATCATCGCCGCATCGAAGCGCTCCCCTTGATTCATGAAGAGAAAGGCGCCGATCAGGAGCAGCAGCGCTCCGAAAATGCTTTTCATGTTCATATTCCGAATCCCTCTTTCGACAGTGTTGATCGTTCGGCGAAGCGTTTTCCATATCGTACCGCATACACGCGCGTTCGTCTCCCATCCGCGGTGCGAGCCGAAACTGGACTTCCGGCGGGGAAGGGAATGCGGCGCCGGCGTCGAAATGGTAGTCGAAAGCGAAGGCCGTCGCCCGTCCGAATGCGGCGGGCGCGACGGCGGCAAAAGGTGGACGACCTATGGTTTCCGTGCTGATCGTTGACGATCATAAGCATCTTGTCGAATGGCTCATCGCGGACATGCCGTGGCAGGAGCTCGGCATATCCGGCGTCTTCGGCGCCCATTCCGGCACCGAAGCGCTCGAGGCGATCCGGCGCGAGAGGATCGACGTGCTCATCGCCGACATTCGCATGCCCGGCATGAGCGGCATCGAGTTAATCGAAGCGGCTCGGCGGGAGCGCCCGCGCCTCGAAAGCATTTTGCTCACGGGGCATGCGGAATTCGAATACGCCGTGAAGGCGGTCGAGCTGCGAGCATACCGTTATTTGCTTAAGCCCGTCCGTACGGACGAGCTGTCCGCGTGCCTGCGCTCGCTGCTTGCGGAACGGAACGCGGCGCCGGACGTCGGCGGGCCCGAAATCCCGGAGCCGGTGGAGGAAGCGCCGGAACGCGGGGCGCATTACGGGAAAATCGTTGAAGCGGTAGATTCCTACGTAGACACGCATATCGGGGAAGACCTGACGCTGGCCGCGATCGCCGCGCACGTCCATCTTCACCCGGTATACTTGTCGAAGGTGTATAAAGAGACGTCGGGCAGAAATTTGAGCGAGACGATCCTCCAGGCGCGGATGCGCCGCGCGAAGGAGCTGCTGTCGTCGACGCCGATGAAGATTTATGAAATCGCGGAAGCCGTCGGCTATCGCAGCGCACAGCATTTTATCACGGAGTTTCGAAGGGCGGTCGGCATGACGCCGAAAGCCTACCAGACGTTAAAGCGATGAGCGTTCGCGCAATTCCTTAAGATTCCGACATCGATCTTGACATCCCGACATATCGATCCGCCCCCGCGCCGTCGTTAACTGTAGTGAAGGGAAACTACACTACACCGGGAGGCAAAACATGTTTAGAAAGTCATTCGCCGTAACGCTGATTGTCGCTTTATGCATCGGGCTATTGACGCCGTTCTTCCCCGACGGCGCCCGCGCGGAGACGGCCGAGGCGCGCATCCTGTTCGACGACCAGCTCGGGGAGGGCATCATCGACCATAGCTGGGCCGAACGTACGCTGACGGAAACCGGGATCAAGCGTTCCGGCAGCTTCTCCATCCGCTTTAACCCAAGTATGGGCGACGCGCTGTATTTATACAGCACGCAGTATTTCTTAACCAAGCAATACAATACTTTGGAATTTTACGTGCACGGGGGCTCGGCCGGCGGACAGGCGCTGAACGTCATCTTCCAAGCCGGGGGAAAACAGGTCGCCGCGGTCGCCTTGAACGACTACCTCGAGGCCGGCCAGCCGCTGGCGGGCGACTGGCAGAAGGTGCAGATTTTCTTGCCTTCGCTGAAGATGCCGAACGACTTATTCGACGGCGTCTTGCTCGTCGACGCGACGAAAGGAACGCAGGCAGACATCTACGTGGACGAAATCAAGCTGACGCTTCGCCCGGTGACCGGCTCGGAGAAGCCGCCTTCGCCGATTCGCGAGCAAATCGTCGCGTACGATAACGAAGTGAAGGACGGCTTCCTCGCGTTCGGCCGATACGAGGAAAGCGAGACCGCCTACGCGCGTTCCGCCCCGCATTCGCTCCGCGTCGATCCGACCGGGGACCTAGGCCTCTATTTGTACCGCGAGACGCCGCCCGGGGCGATTCGCACGACGGAATACATTAAGCTGGAGTTCTGGTATCACGGCGGCCCGACGGGCGGGCAGTCGCTGGATCTCATATTTAAGGCGGGCGGGGTAGACGTTCTGACCGTCGACTTGAACGCTTATCTCGACGCCTCGACCGAAACGGACGGCGAGTGGAGGAAGGTATCCGTGCCCCTCGAGTCGCTTCCGATTCCGAACGACTTGATCGACGGCTTGCTGTTCGTCGGCAAGAACATGCAATCGCAGCCGTCCTTTTATTTGGACGATATCTCGTTCGTGAAGCGGACGTACGAGCAGCCGCATCTCGAATCGATCGGCTTCGCGACGGAGGAGCTCCTGATGTACGCCGGCAATCACGAGACGCCGATCTTGACGGCGACCTACGACAACGGCTACGCCGAGACGGTGACGCAGAACGTGTATTGGGCGTCGAGCGCTCCGGACGTCGTCAGCGTGGACGGGAACGGCTCGATCACGGCGCTCTCCAAGGGCGAGGCGATCGTGACCGCGACCTTCGAGGCGCTGACCGCGTCGCTCGCCATTCAAGTCATCGAGGTCGTGCCGGAGACGATTTACGACGATGCGCTGAACATGCCACTCTACGACGACTGGAGCTGGGCGGAGCGGAACCTTGGCTACAGCGGGGAATTCGTTCGCAGCGGCGACCGCGCCATCGAGTTTGTTCCGCGCTGGTGGCAGGGCGTCTACTTCAATCGCGACGAGAGCGAGCTCGTCCAAGACTATTACGGATTCGAGTTCTGGGTGAACGGCGGCGCGGCGCCGGGCGGTCAGAGCCTCCGGTTCGTCGTGCAGGATATGAATTCGATCCTCGGCTCCGTCGTGCTCGACGATGTGCTGCCCGAAGGCCTAAAACCGAATGAATGGCAGAAAGTGACGGTCCGCTTCGGCGACATGGGCATCGTCGACGGCTACTTTAACGCGATCGTGTTCCAGGCATGGGATCCGGACGTGCAAGCGCCCGCGTACATCGACGACGTGAAGCTGCTCCGGTATAAGGACCGGCTCGAGAGCCCGGTGCCGGAGGTGACCGAGGTTACGGTCGCAATCGATACGAACATGAACCGCAAGCCGGTAAATCCGGACATTTATGGCGTGAATTACGAAGAGATCGAGCCGGAGGACGTATCGCCGCTGGACGCTTATCCCGTCGTCCGCTGGGGCGGCAACGCCGTCACGCGGTACAACTGGGAGCTGAACGTGCAAAACCATGCCTCCGACTGGTTTTTTATGAACCTGCCGAAGGAAAATGCGCCGAACGAGACGCTGCCGCACGGCTCGCGCAGCGACCAATTTATCGACGATACGCTGGCGAACGGCGGTAAGGTGCTGCTGCAGGTGCCGACGATCGGCTGGACGCCGAAGGATCGCAGCGTGAACGTCGGATTCTCGGTCGAAAAATACGGCGAGCAGCAGCAGACGGAATGCGCATACGGCGGCTGGTGGTGCAACCCCGACGCCGGCAACGGCATCCGAACCGACGGTACGCCGATCACGAATAACGATCCGCAAGACACTTCGAAGGAGATCGGACCGGAGTTCGTGCAGCGGTGGATCGAGCACATTCAAAGCCGCGTCGGCGATAAGGTGAATTACTACGCGCTCGACAACGAGCCGATGCTGTGGCCGTATACGCACCGCGACGTCCATCCGGAGATGACGACGTCGTCGGAAATTTGGGCGTACACCGAGGCGTACGGCAAGGCGATTAAGGAGACGGATCCGGACGGGCAAATTTTCGGGCCGGTCGTCTGGGGCTGGTGCGCGTACCTGTACTCCGCGAAGGACGGCTGCGCGCCGGGCGAAGACTTCCGCACCGCGCAGGAAGGAAAGCCTTTCCTTGAGTGGTATTTGGAAAAGGTCGCCGCCTACGAAGCCGATACCGGCATTCGGTTGATCGATTATTTGGATATTCATTACTATCCGGCGGAATCGGGCGTCTCGATTTCCGAGGACGAATCGAAGGCGGTGTCCGCGCGCAGACTCCGCTCGCTCAAGTCGCTGTACGACCCGGAATTCCGGGACAGCTCGTCTTGGATCTGGGAACCGGTAAACCTTATCCCGCGCATGAAACAGCTGATCGCGGAAAACGCGCCCGGCACGAAGCTCGCGATCACCGAGTACAACTTCGGCAACGGGCGCGGCATCAGCAGCGGCTTAGCGCAAGCCGAAGCGCTGGCCATCTTCGGGCGCGAAGGCGTCGATCTTGCGACGCGCTGGGGTCAGCCCCTCGAGAACACGCCGGTCGAAGACGCCTTTAAGCTCTATCTCGATTACGACGGGCAGGGCGGCAAGATCGAGGGCGACAGCGTTCTGGCGAACAGCTCGGACGTCGACCTCGTCGGGGCTTATGCGATTCATGGCGACGACGGGAAGCTTTATATCTTGTTGTTTAATAAAGACACGGCGCCGAAGTCGGTTCGGTTGACCGTCGGCGGCGCTTCCCCTGCGACGGGCGACGTGTACCGCTTCGATGCGACGAACCGCCTCGGATTCGTCGAGACGATCGCGATCGGCGGCGAGACGACGATCGCGGCGCCGGCTCGTTCGGCGACGCTGATCGTGGCGAAGCCGTAGCGGCCAAGGGATGGATACGAGAGGAAGGTGCGCTATGAGAATCACTCCATTCCCGCCGCGGTTCGCGGCGGCGCTGCTCGCGCTGCTCCTGACCGTCGGCGCCGGGCCCGGCGCGTCGGCTGCGGAGCGGTCTGCGTTCGCCGACGTGCCGTCCGGCGCATGGTACGCCGCGAACGTCTCTTGGGCGATCGAGCGCGGCATCGTCTCGGGGTACGGCGACGGCACGTTCCGCCCGGATGCGAAGCCGACGGAAGCGGAATTTCTTGCGATGCTGCTGCGGGCCAAGGAAGAGGCGGCGGTCCGCAAAGCGGCTCCGGCGGAAGCTTGGTACGCCCCTTATTATGAGAAAGCCGCGGAATCGGCGTATCCGGTCGCGCTGTCGCGCGCGGAAGCGCCGATCACCCGCGGGAACGCCGCGCGCATCATCGCCGCGTCCTTCGGGCATCGGCTCGGCCGCGTGGACGCCGTGAAATTCGTGCTCGAGGCGAACATTTCCAACGGCCGGACCGCTCCGACTGTAGAAGGGTACGATATCGACGGGCAGATGACCCGGGCGGAGGCGGTCGCGTTCGTCCGCCGGGTCGAGTCGCACCGGGAGCTGCTGGCCGCGAAGGAGGAGCAGACGGTTGAGGAGAAGGAGCCGCAGACGCCTCCGCCAATCGTCGTCGTCGGCAACGGCGGAAACCCGGGCAACGGCGGGAACGGGCAGCGGCCCGATGCGCCGGTCCGCACGACCGACGACGAGGAAGCGCGGGAAAGCCGGCTCGACGCGGCGCTCTCGAGTCTTGGCGTCGCCATGTCGGAGACGGGGCAAGGACTCGTCGTCGCGCATCCGAATCGCACCGGAGGAGGCGCGGTGTTGACGCGAAGCGACGAGCGGGTCGGATCGATCCACGTATTGGACGACGGCAACGCAGTGGTGACCGCCTCGGCGCATGCGCTGCTCGCGTACGCGGGGGCGTCGGTCGATCGCGACGTGTTCTTGGATACGCTAAAGCGCGTGCGGGAAAGCGGGAACAACGCGGCGCTCAAAATCGGGGGGCAGCTGATTACCGTCGTGCGGGATGCGAATCCCGGCCAGCTCATCGTCCACTTTACGCTCTTCGAATCGTAAGACCCGACAACTCAGGAAAGCAAGAACGCCGCACCGGTCGAACCGGTGCGGCGTTCTTTCGTTGGATGTGCATTGCGCCTAGTAGAACTGTGCGGCGGGAGCCGGCGTTCGTTGCAGGACGGAAGCGCCCCGCTTACGTTGGACGAGACCAGAAGCTTTGCGCGAAGACGATGGCGAACGCTGTTGTCGGTGATAGGTCACTCCGATCGCAACTCTAGGTCTTAAGGACGATTTGCATGCTGATACTTTCGGCGTGTTGGGAGGAAAATCCTCCCGATCCGCCGGAAGGTCGGCGCATGTTTTTTAAAAATTGGTTTACATTATATTTCAAAACCATCGGTGGGAGCCCAACATGAAGACTGTACATATTTCTAAGGTTCAGGCGCTCACGCTCGGCATTTCCAGTATTACCGTAACGGGTCACCTGTTGTTTATTCCGGTCGTGCTGAACCACGCCGGACGCGATTGCTGGATCGCGCTCGCGGCCGCGGCGGCGCCTGCTCTGTTCGTCGGTTACATGGTCGCATCGTTCTCGAAGCTGTACCCGAACCAGTCGCTCGTCGAATACGTGCGCTCCATTGCCGGAAGATGGGTCGGCACGGCGCTCGCTTGCGTCTTTTTATTTTACTTCTTCCACGACGCCGCGCTATCGATTCGCGGGTTCGGGGAGTTTTTCACGGCGGCGATTACGCCGCGCACGCCGATCCTCGTGTATTTCGCGGCCATCGTCGTGTTGGCGGGATATGCCGTAAGAGGCGGACTGGAGGTTTTGGCGCGAACCAACGTACTCTTCTTATCGATCATGATCCCGATCGGCCTTCTCGCTTCGATGCTCACGCATAAGGAGAAGGATTATGCGAATTTTCTCCCGATTCTCGAGCGGGGGGCGGAGCCGGTGCTCATGGGCGCGTTGAACTTGATCGCGTTGTACAGCTCCTTCCTCGTTCTGGGCATGGTATTCCCGAACGTCGCCGAGCCGGCGAAGCTGCGGAAGTGGAGCGTCGTCACGATGGGCATCCTGCTCGTCATGTTTATCGGCCCGGTCACGGGCCCCGTCGCGGTGTTCGGCGGGGAGCGGAGCATGGGGCTGAGCTTTCCGACCTATCAGATGCTGCGGGATATTCAAATATCCGGGCTGCAGCGATTGGATATCTTGGCGATTTTCCTTTGGAGCCTCGGCTCCTTTTCGAAAATATCCTTATACCTTTATGCCGTTACCGTCGGCGTCGCGAAGCTGCTGCGGCTGGACGACTACCGGTTTCTTGTCGCGCCGACGGGGGCGCTGCTCGTCATCTTCTCGCTGATGCTCGGCGACAGCTTTATGGACATCTACAGCTTTCTCCAGAACGTCTATCCGTTCTACGCCGCTCTTGTCGGGCTCGTTCTTCCGGCGGGGCTGCTGCTGTTCGCGCAGCTGAGGCGTTGGACGAAGAAGGAAAGGAGGGCGGCCGGATGAACGAAACCGGGAATCCCCTGTATCGGGACGAATCCGACGAAGAACGGTCGACGCCTGTCGGCGAGCGCGCGGAACAGAATGCGGGGGCGCTGAAGACGCGCTTCGGGCGGACCGACGACTTAGGCGAACGCAGCGTGCCGATCGCGGGGGGCAGCCGGACGGCGATCGTGTTTTACTTCGACAGCTTGGTCGACAAGGCGGTCGTCGATCAATTCGTCATCGCGAAGCTGCAGACGATGACCGAGCGCTCCTGGGACGCGCCGGCCGCAGAGCTGTCGACCCACGGACTGTTCTCGGCGCAAACGATCGAAGAAGCCTCCAAGCGGCTGCTGGCCGGAGGCACCGTCGTCTTCGTCGACGGCCTCCGGGAGGCGTGGATCGCGTCGACCGACGGAGGGCAGCGCCGATCCGTAACGGAGCCGTCCTCCGAGGCCGTCGTGCGCGGCCCTCGGGAAGCGTTCAACGAATCGCTCCTGACGAATATGGGCTTGCTTCGGAGAAGGCTGTACACGCCGCGTCTGCGTTTCGAGAACGTGCTTGTCGGTTCCGTATCCCGAACGCCTCTGTCGATCGTGTATATCGACGGACTGGCGAAAGCGGACATTTTGGAAGAGGTCCGAAGCCGGATCGGGAAAATCGACATCGACGGCGTCGTCGAATCGCAGGTGATCGAGGAGTTTATCGAGGATCCGGTGTATTCCCCGTTCCCGACCGTCTTTAACACCGAACGGCCGGACCGGGTCGCGGCCGCTTTGCTCGAAGGGCGGATCGCCATCCTGACGGACGGAACGCCCGTCGCGCTCGTCGTGCCGGCCACCATTACGATGTTTCTGTATTCCAACGAGGATTATTATCAGCGGTTCGACATCGCGTCGCTGCTGAAGACGCTTCGCACGGTCACGTTCTTTATTTCGTTTCTGCTGCCTTCGTTTTACGTCGCGCTGCTTACGTTCCATCAGGAGATGATTCCGACGACGCTCTTGATCGCGCTGACGGGCCAACGCGAGGGGGTGCCGTTCGGCATCGCGACGGAGGTGCTCCTCATGGAGCTTACGTTCGAGGTGCTCCGGGAGGCGGGGATCCGGCTGCCGAAGACGATCGGTTCGGCGGTGTCGATCGTCGGCGGCCTCGTGCTCGGGCAAGCCGCGGTCGAAGCGTCGCTCATCGGCCCGGGTACGGTCATCGCGGTGTCGGCGACGGCCATCGCCTCATTCACGACGCCCTCCTACGGCTTCGCCATCGCTTCCCGCATGCTTCGTTTCGCGATGCTGTTTCTTACCGCGTTCATCGGCTCGTTCGGCTTCTTCTTCGGCTTGATCTTCATCATCGTCCATCTCAATACGCTTCGATCCTTCGGCGTTCCGTACATGTCCCCGATCGCCCCGTTCCACCGCAAGAGCTGGAGGGATTTGCTGGTTCGCGTGCCGTGGTGGGCGATGCAATACCGCCCGGCGGAGGTGACGGCGGACCGGAAGCGGTTCGCACGGCCGCAGAAGTGGAATCGGAGCGACGGAGGGGAGGGCGGATGAGGCTTCGGAGGGCGGTGGCCGTGCTGCTGGCGCTGGCGCTGCTTCCGGGCTGCTGGGACCGGAAAGAGCTCAACGAGGTCGCCGTCGTGCTCGGCGTCGGCATCGACGCGGGGGAGCAGGACCGGTTCGTCGTCACGGCGCAGGTCATCAAGCCGGTGCCTTCGGGGACGGCGGCGGGAGCCGGCGGCTCCGAACTTCCGACCTGGAGCGTGACGGCGGCGGGGGACACGTTCCTCGACGCGATCTCGGAGCTGAACCGGGTGTCTCCGAGGCGGCTGTATTGGCCGCATTTGCAGATCGTCATCTTCGGGGAGCAGCTCGCGAAGGAAGGCATCGCGCCCGCCATCACCTGGTTCGAGAAGAGCCGCGACAGCCGCTCCGGCACTTTCGTCGTCGTGACGCGAGGCAAGGCGGCCGATATTTTGAACAAGAAGATCGAGCTCGGCTCGATCTCTTCGAAGGCGATGGCCGACCTGCTCGGCAACGCCCAAATTCGGCAGCTGCCGGCAAGACAGCTGACGCTGAGGACGCTGACGACGCTCCTAGCGACGCCGGGCGTCGACGTCGCGATGGACGTCATCGATCCGGAAGAGATCCGGGGCAGGGTCGAAACGTTCGAACTGTCCGGCGCGGCGTTCTTCGACGGCGACAAGCTGGCCGGCTATATTACGAACGAGGCGGTGCACGGGCTCGCCATCGCGAGCAATACGTATGCGAACGCAACGATCCGGGCAGCCTGTCCGCGCGAGAGCGAAGGCCGCTTTACTTACCAAATCACGGATTTCGACAGCCGCATGCGCGTTAAGGAGCAGGGAGGGGATGTCACCGCCTCGTTCGACATCTTCGTGGAGGGCAATTTGCTCGATCAGACGTGCAAGGAGGACTTGCTTGACGAAGCGGCGCTCTCTCGCGTCGAGCGTCGGATCGCCGAAAAAATCGAGAAAATGTTGAGAACTATGTTCGAGCGAGCAGCCGAGAAGCAATCCGACGTGTACGGCATCGGGCGGGAGCTCCACCGGCGGGATCCCGCGGCTTGGAAATCGTTGGAGTCGCGCTGGGACGAGAAGCTGAAGGACGTTCGGATCAAGACCGACATTAATGCCAACGTGCGCCGGACGGGACTCGTCATCGACCCGACGATCAATAAAATCGAGTGAGAGGAGACGGATAACGATGCTAACGGCAGGACTCTTGCTGTTGTTCGCCGCGATCGCGGCGTTGGACGTGCCGGCGCTGCTGCGGCGACGCAGCGCGAAATCGTGGATCGTCTACGGCGCCATCTTTTTGCTCGCGCTCGTCTTAAGCGAGCTGCAAGTGCTCCGCGTACCGCTGTGGAGCGCGAATCGGACGATCACGGACGTATTTGGATGGTTCGGCATGTAATGCGCGGGGGCGCGCAACGCGAAAGAGAGCCGCTCTCGTCGTGTTCGACGAGGGAGGCTCCCTGTGCTTGCGCAGCGCTTATTGGTTCAAGTACACGGCTTGTCCCGTGCGCGCGGACTCGTAGATCGCTTCGAGGATCTGCGAGACGACGAACGCTTGCTCCGGCGTGACGACCGGGTCTTTATCCTCGTCGATCGCCTGAATCCACATTCTCATCTCGACGTCCGCTTCGCTTTCCGTCTTGCCGTCGTAGAACGCTACGCCGCCGGACTTCAAGTTCACTTCGGTTTGGAATAAACGGCTGTGCTTCTCGCCGTTAATGCGAAGCCCGCCCTTCATGTCCGCGCCGCCTTCCGTACCGCACAGCGTGCATTTCGCCTCGTCGACGTCCAGCGTGTTCAGCGCCCAGCTCGACTCAAGCGAGATCGTCGCGCCGTTCTCCATAACGATCATGCCGAACGCGGAGTCTTCGACCGTGAATTTCTTCGGATCCCACGGACCCCAAGCGTTCGCGGCGTTTTCCTTCTGGGACAGCTTGTGGTAGGACGTGCCGAGCACGACCTTCGGCTTGTAGTTGTTCATCATCCACAGCGTCAGGTCGAGCGCGTGCGTGCCGATATCGATCAGCGGGCCGCCGCCTTGCTTTTCCTCGTCGAGGAATACGCCCCATGTCGGCACCGCGCGGCGGCGGATCGCATGCGCTTTCGCGAAGTAAATTTCGCCGAGCTCGCCTTCCTCGCAGAGCTTCTTCAGATGCTGGCTGTCCGGGCGGAATCGGTTGTTGTAGCCGACCGTCAGCTTCTTGCCCGTACGCTTCGCCGCTTCGACCATGCGCGCGGCGTCGGCCGCCGTCTTCGCCATCGGCTTCTCGCTCATGACGTGCTTGCCCGCTTCAAGCGCCGCGATCGCGATCTCCGCATGGGAGTCGTTCGGCGTGCAGACGTGCACGATATCGATGGAGGCGTCTTTCAGCACTTCGGTATAATCCGTATACGTCTTCGCGCCTTCCGCGCCGTATTTCTCGGCGGCCTGCTGCGCGCGCTCCGGCACGATGTCGCAGAACGCGACCATCTCGACGTTGTTCAGTTTGCTGAGGCTCGGCATATGCTTGCCGTTCGCGATGCCGCCGCAGCCTACGATTGCGATGCGATACGTCTTTGCCATGATTATGAATTCCTCCTAAATATGATGTGCCTTCCGGTATGCGGACGGCGTCATGCCGAAGCGCCGCCGAAAGACGGCGTGCAGGTAGTTTCCGTTCGAGAAGCCCTCGCTCACCGCGATGCGTTCGACGGATAATTCGGTTTCCGTCAGCTTCTTGCAAACGGCTTCAAGCCGCACTTCCTCCAGTATACCGCTGAAGGACGCGTCTCCGCGAATTTCTTTAAAGATGCGCTGCAGCTGCCTCGCGCTGATGTTCAGCTTCTCGGCGACGTTGTCCAGCGTGACGGTGCCGGCGTAATTGGCCCGGATGTATTGCATCGCGAGGCGGTACCTATACGCCTTCATATCCCGCGAAGGCAGCTCCTGCCGGGAGCCGCTCGCGTCGTATGCGCGCGCGGCTTTCAGCAATATTTGCACGACGTGCTGCTTGATCGTCGTGTACAGCCCCGGCGCGCCTTCGCTGCAGGCCTCGTATGCCGCGAGGAAATGAGGCATCGCCTCGTGCAAGTCGAGCGCCGGCGCAAGCGGCAGCGTCCGCAGCTTCTCGATGCAATCGTCCGCTTCGGCCGCTTCCAGCCGGTCCGCGCCCTCGGGCAGCTCGCCCGGCGCGTATCGCTCGGCGATGTCGACGTGCAGGCACAGCTCGTCCATCGACTCGTCCGGATCGGCCGCTTGATGATGCATGACGCCGGGGCCGGTCAAATAAAACATGCCTTCCCGAAGCGCGAATTCCTTCGTCTCCAGGATGACCTTCCCCTTCCCCCGCGGGATGAAGTGGAATTCGAATTCGTCATGCTTGTGGAAGTCTACGACGCGGCCGGGCGCGAACGTCGTCAGGTGGAAGCGGAGCACGCGGATATCGAAGCGGCCCCATCTCACCCGAACGTCAAGCCGCTCCAGCGCGTCCTGCTTCTCGAACATGGCCGAATACGGGAACTTGCTCAACGAGCGAGCTCCTCGAGCCGCACGGCGCGGCGTTCCTTCGCGGACAGGTTGGACGCTTCCATGAGGCGCGTAAGCTCGACCGCGAGGGCGACGTTTTCCTCCGCCTTCGTGCCGTCCTGAATGTGGCCGACCCACTGCGAAAACGCGTTGAGCCGCTTCGGCGGCATGTCCTGCTCCTGCCAGCCGGCTTCGCCTTGCCCGCCGACCTTCGTGCGCAGCAACAGCTTATCCTGCGGCGTGCCGTAAAGCAGCGAGCCTTCCGTGCCGTGGATTTCGATCGTAAACGGGGAGTAGGCGTTCACGAAGCCCGCCTCGACGATGCCGACCGCGCCGGAGCGGGTCGATAACGTGGCGACCGCATTGTCTTCGACGTCTTTGCCGGTGATATAACCGTATTGCGACGTCACGTCGACGATCTCCTCGCCGAGGAACAGGCGCGTCAGGTACATCGGGTGGCAGCCGAGATCGATCATCGCGCCGCCTTGCGTCTCCTCCGCGTTGAAGAAATGCGCCGGCAGCCAGTTCGCCGTCGCGCCGTTATGCGACAGGCGGGCGCGGACGAGCGTCACCTCTCCGAGCAGTTTCTTCTCCAGGATGTCGCGGATCGCGAGCGTGTACCCGTCGTTCAGACGCGGCAGGGAGACGGTGAGCGTGACGCCCGCCTTCTCGATTTCGGCCAAAATATCGTTCACTTCGTGCAGCGTCGCCGCGACGACCTTCTCGGTGAAAATATGCTTGCCCGCGCGAGCCGCCTTGACGATCACCTCGCGGTGACGGTTCGTCGGCGCGTCGACGATGACGGCGTCAATGTTACCGTTTGCAAGCATGTCGTCGAGCGATTCGAAGAACGGCACGCCGAGCTTCTCCGCCGCTTCCTTGCCCCGCGAAGGGATTTCGTCCCAGACGGCCGCCATTTCGGTGCCGGGGTGCTCCTGCGCGTACTTCGTGTATTCCCACGCGTGCACGTGCCAGTAGCTGATCTTGCCGATTCGGATCGTCAACTGTATCGCTCCTATCTATAAAATCAAGACATTACCTACCTACTGTAACACACCGTTCCTAATAATTTAACTACAAAATAACGACATGGAATATGTGGTTTTGCGCCATTTCCATGAAGAGGACGTCGCCTGATTCTACGATAATAGGACGCTCTTCCGCTAAAAAACCTTTCCAAAAACGCGACGCAACAAAATAACCGCAATCGGTCGGAAGCGACCGGATCGCGGTTATGAACGGGGGACGGCCTATAGCTTCGCCGTGGAGCCCCGAATCTCAAGTACAGGCTCCAGCTTTATTTGAACCGTCTCGTTGGAAGCGACTTCTCCTTCGATCTTATCGATCAGCAGTTGGCACGCCCTTCGCCCGATTTCTTGAATCGGACTTTTGACCGTTGTGAGCGGAGGGTCGAGAATTTGCCCTAAGTACACGCCTTCGTAACCGACGACGGAGACGTCTCCCGGAATCGTTAACCCGAGCTTCTTAATTACGCTGTATACGGAAGAGGCGAGGACGTCGTTGCATACGAATAACGCCGTCGGTCTATTTCGGCTCAGCATCAGATCTCTAAATCGTTGATTTTTCGCCATGTGATAATTGGTATCCGCTTGATCGACGCGGAAATCGAAGACGAAAGGAGTTTGAAGCGAGAGTTCCGGAGCGATCCCATACTCCTGAAGCGCCTCCATATACCCTCGTTTCCGATTAACCACCTCGGACGAATCGGTTAAATAATCATCGTACACGAAGGCAATATTTCGGTGCCCGAGCTCCAAGAGGTGACGCGTGATGCGATATCCTCCCGAGAAGTCGTTGCAAACGACGTAGTCGCAGTCAAGATCTTCAAAGTATTTCGTATACAGCACGAAAGGGAATCCGCTTTTCTTCAGCTTCTTGTAGGGCTCGGAGACTCTGCAATGGAAAGCCAAGAAGCCGTCCACCATCATGTTTTGGTATTTGTCGATATAAGAAGCTTCGAGCTTCGGTTCGCATTCCGCCGGGGCGATCGACAGCGTATACCCTTTCTCCACGGCATAAGGGATGGCGCCGCGGATGATTTGGTTTTGGTAATCGTCATGGAGGGAGCCGCCTAACAGCATGGCGAGCGTGCGCGACCTGCCGTTCACGAGACCTTGCGCGAAACGGTTCGGCGTATATCCTAACTGATCGGCTACTTGCTTCACTCTCTGAATGGTATCTTTGCTTACCGATATGTCTTCACGTAAGGCAAGGGAAACCGCCATCTTCGAAAGACCGACGACTTTGGCGATATCGTCCAGCTTCACTCGTTTCCTCATCCGAGGTTCACCTATTTCGTATGCTTTATCGTTAAAATTATAAAGGAGCAAAATCGCAAAGTAAATCGAAAAAAATTTAAAAATCCATATTGATAATCGCATAATCCCGATCTATAATTACTTTACCGGTAAATTGAAAACGCATTCATTTCTAGGCTTTTCTGTTAACGATTACATATCCTTTGATTTAGATGCGCCTCGGCGCGTTTAAATATAATGCAACCCTAATTAAAGGGAGGATTTACAAATGGGGAAGAAGATTTCAGCATCTCTTTTGGCCATGATCATGGTACTGACGGTCATCTTATCGGGGTGCGCGAGCTCCGGAGGCTCCGGCAGCGCGGGAGGGGAAGCCGCGGGCGGCAGCGAGACGGGCAAGGGCTCCGAAGGCGCCGGCGCGGGCGCAGAGACATCGAAAGATGCGCCGAAAGAGAAAGTCGTGATCGAGTTTTGGGCGAACAAGTTCGAAGAAACGACGGACAAATGGTTCCAGAAGTGGGTCGACGAGTTCAACAAGTCGCAAGACGGCATTCAAGTGAAGCTGACGATCGTGCCGGGCGACGCTTGGGCGCAAAAGCTGAAGGCCGCGCAAGCGGCAGGCAAAGCTCCGCAAGTATACACGATGAATTACGGCGGCATCGTCCCGGCTGCGGCCAACGGACAAATTATGGCGTTGGATGCGTATACGGATCCGGCCATTTGGGCGGATCTGTACCCTAACGTGGAGGAGTTTGTAACCGTCAAAGGCGAGCATTATGCTTACCCGAAGCTTGTCGAGCCGTCCGCAGTGCTTTATTACCGCAAAGATTTCTTCCAGGAGGCGGGCCTGGATCCGAACAAGCCGCCGGTCACTTGGGACGAATTAATCGCTTACGGAAAACAATTAACGAAAGACGGCAGGTATGGCCTTCACATCGCCAACAATGCGCCGGAATATTCTTGGACGACATGGGGCTTGCAGATGAACAGCGGCCACCGCGCTATCTCCGACGATTGGTCGAAGGCGACGTTGGACGAATCGTATAAAAATATCATCGCATTCTACAAGCGGATTTACGACGAGAAAGTCGCGCCTGCGCAAGCTTTGGCAGGGTATACGGAGATGTCCGACTTCGGTCAAGGCAAAGTAGCGATGGCCGTGAACGGTTCTTGGGGAATCGGGCAATTACGGAACGACTACAAAGACATCTTGCCGAACGTAGGCGTAGCGCCGATGCCGACGCCGGACGGCGACAGCACCAAACCGTCCGCATCCTTGGGCGGGTGGACGCTCGTGCTCGACGGGAAAGCGAAGAATCCGAAGGAAAGCGCGGAGTTTATTTCATGGCTGCTTGCCGGCGACCCCGAAATTATGATCGACTTCTTCCGAACGAGCCAATTTTCTAAATTCCCCGCGCGCAAATCGGTCGACGCGGCATTAAATCAGGATCCGCAAGCGCAATCCGACGAGGTGCGCAAAATCATTGCAGAAAAAATCGTTCCTTATTCCGTAGGCGAACCGACCTATCCTTGGGACATCAGCTTTGCGTTCGGCTCCGCCATCGAGCGCGCCGTGAAAGGGCAAGACCCGCAGGCGGCGTTGGAGCAAGCCGAGAAAGAAATTAACGAATTTATTACCAAAAATAATCTCGCAGGCACGAATCCGAATCAATAACAAATCCGTCCATACCCGGAAGCGACGATTCACTTCCGGGTATGTCTCTATCCTGAACAAGGGTGGTTTTCCGCATGAAGGCGAGCGTGAAGAAAAAGTACGATAACGGAACGGCATATTCCATGCTTGCGCCGATTGTCGTCTTATTGACCATATTCGTTATCTTTCCGTTCGGTTACTCTTTGTACGTCAGCTTTTACGATTGGGGCTTTTACCAAGATTCCGTATTCGTCGGTTGGCGAAATTACTATTTGGTCCTTACGGACGATTTGTTTTTCAAATCCATTTGGGTAGGTTTGAAATTTGCGCTATACGTCGTTCCGATTCAGATGGTGTTATCTTTCTTGTTTGCCCACGTCATTCGCGCGATGGGCCGGCGCGCTTCCGGTTTTGTAAAGACGTCAATCTACATTCCTACAATTATTTCCGGGATCGTCGCATCGATTATTTTCGGATTCATTTACAATTTCGACGGCGGATTGGCGAATTACTTGCTCGGGCTGCTTGGAATAGAAAAAATCGCTTGGGTAGCCGAGGTGAGCACGGCGTTACCCAGCTTGGCGGTTCCTGCCGTCTGGTTAGGGTTCGGGATCTCTTCCTTGATCATGTTGGCCGGACTGTTAGACATTCCGGAATCTTATTACGAGGCCGCGGATTTGGAAGGCGCGAATTCGTTCCGGAAAATGATTCATATTACGCTTCCATTAATGAAGAATGTCATTTTGTTTTTGGTCGTGACCGGTTTCGTAGGCGCCGTCCAACAGCTCGAGCTCCCATTGATCATGACAGGCGGGGGGCCGGTGAACGAAACGATGATGCCGAACCTGCATATTTTTAACCATTTCCGGAACGACATTCTAATGGGGTATACGATCGCTGCGGCTCTGCTTCTATTCGTCGTACTTGGGAGCATATCGGCGTTCATTTTCAAAATATTAAATTCTGAAAAGGCGATCGACGGATAGAGAGGCAAGGGAGGAGGCGGCCGCAATGAAAAACAGAAATACGCTTGGGAAGACGCTCATGTACCTTATTGGATACGTCGTCTCGCTCGTTGCATTATTTCCTTTGTTTTGGCTTGCGATAGCAGGCTTTAAAGGGAAGACGGAAGTGTTCTCTACGCCTTTCCGGTTCTTTCCTTCGGAATGGCTCATCTCGAATTACACTTCAATTCTACAAGACGGACTATTCTCGAAGGCGTTGGTTACTACCTTTGCCGGCGCTGTCTTGTTTACGGTCGGCGGTCTTCTGATCAACTCCATGGCCGCTTACGTATTCGCCAGATTAGAATTCCGTTTCAAGAAGACGCTTTGGATTTACGTCATTATGACGATGTTTATTCCGGGGATGGCCATTCTGGTCACTTCGTTCATCGTCGTCACGAGGATGGGAATGTTGGATACGCTTTCCGTACTCATCCTTCCCGGGTTGGCATCGGCGGGCGCTATGTTTTTCATCCGTCAATTTTACTTAAACATTCCGATGGCGTTGGAAGAAGCGGCGATGATCGACGGAGCGAGCCGATTCAGAATATACACTTACGTGTTCTTTCCGATGTCTTATCCGGTGTTCGTCATTGTCGGAATCGGCGCCTTCCTCGGTTATTGGAACTCGTTCATTTGGCCGACGATGACCATTACGAGTCCGGAGCTATTCCAAATCATGCAGTATTTGGCGACCTTCCGATCCGAGCGAGGCTCCGAATTGGGGCTTCTTATGGCGGGCTCGACCTTGTCGGCGATCCCCACCATCCTGCTCTTCCTGATTTTCCAAAAGTACATTATCAAAGGAATCAAAATATCCGGTCTAAAGTAGATAAAACATTGACTCTTGGAGGGGCAGACCATGCTAGGGACATCGTTAAGGGATTTATACAGGGTTCGGAACGGGAAGAGAAGAAGGATTTCTTCTTATGATACTACCGGCGGGAATAAAGACTTCCTAAAGGTAAACCCCGGGGAGATCGTGGACATCGGACGCATCGCCGGAAGCGGCTGCATTACGCATATTTGGATGACGATGGCCCCGTTCGATCACGTGACCGAACCCGCTCTGCATCGAAAAGTCGTGCTTCGCATGTTTTGGGACGGGGAGGATAATCCGAGCGTGCAGGCGCCGATCGGAGACTTCTTCGGCATCGGGCACGGCATTACGAAAAATTTCTGGTCGGCGCCGCTTGCGATGAGCCCCGAGGACGGCCAAGCGATGAATTCGTTCTTCGCCATGCCGTTCGGCAGCTCGGCCCGCATACAGCTGGAATCGAACGCGGACCGCCCGATCAAGTTTTATTTTTACGTCGATTACGAGCTTTACGATACCGCCATCGACAGTCCGCTTCGGTTCCATGCGCTGTGGCGCAGGGAGCTGACGCAAGGAATCGAAGATAACATTTCTAATGCATTATTCGAATTCGGCGGGAAAAACACGACCGGAGCCGGCAATTACGTCATGCTCGACGCCGTCGGCAAAGGGCATTATGTCGGCTGCAATTTGAACATTCACAATCTCCGGGCCACACGGGAGTGGAACTGGTACGGCGAAGGCGACGATATGATATTCATCGACGGGGAAGCATGGCCGCCTTCTTTACACGGAACGGGGATGGAGGACTACTTCAACACCGCTTGGTGTCCGCAGCAGGAGTACCACTCGCCTTACCACGGCATTACGCTTGGCGGCGGACCGAACTGGTCCGGTAAAATATCGGCCTATCGCTTTCATATCCAGGACCCGATCATGTTCGACACCTCCATCAAGGTAACGATCGAGCATGGGCATAACAATCACCGGAGCGACGATTATTCGAGCACCGCCTACTGGTACCAGACCGAGCCGCATAAAGACCACCCGCTCATTTTGCCCGTACGGCAACGTTTGCCGCTTCCGGATATTCTGCCGTTTAACGAAGACGATATGAAGCAGTGCTTCGATTATTGAATCGGATAGGCAGGCGCAGGGGCGATGACATCGGCCCCTGCCCTCCTCCTTTACGAACGACGGGAACGAACCGTACCCTATGACTCCTTATGAAATGTGTAAACGTTTACCTATCGAGGGCGTTTGTCGCATTGGAGCGAGTCCCGCGACGAATCAATTTGTTGGAATGGTGGGGATCCATAATGCTTCGACTAGAGAACAAGCGGCTAGTGCTGACGATCGACGAAGTGAACGGGAGCGTACGCGGCTTGTACGATAAGGTTCGGCAAAGAGATTACTTGCTCGGCTCGTTTCCGGCGGATCCGTTCCGCTTGGAGCTGGGCAGCGGGGAAACGGCGGAGTACATTCGTTTCACCTGCCGACTGGACGACTCGAGCGAGGAAGAGACGAAGGCCGTGCTCCAATGGGAGGTGCATCCGGGCTTGACGGTGACGGGCACCGTCGTCGCGTTTTCCGCCGACGACGACCTGCGTTTTTATTCCGAGGTGGACAATACGACGGAAGCGACCGTCGTCGGACTCGAATACCCGATCATCGGAAATTTGCAAGCGATCACGAAGGACGGAGTCGACGATTTTGTCGCCCATAGCTTCGCGACCGGCGTGCTCGTCCGCAATCCGTTAAAGCATTTCGAAGCCGACGGCGTCGGTTTCCGACATATGCCGTATCCGGAAAGCTTCTCCGGCGCCTCGATGCAGTTCTTTACTTATTACGGCTTGAACCAAGGAGGACTGTACTTCGCCGCATACGACGGCGACTGCTGCGCCAAGTGGCTGAATTTCCACAAAAATACGAATGGCCTGCTAGAGGCCTCCTTCTTTCATGCCGCCGAGGATATGCGTCCCAACCAGGGCATGACCGTCGGATACCCGATCGTCGTTCGGACGGTGGAGGGAGAAGGCTGGTACGAGGCTGCGGATCTATATAAAATGTGGGCGACTCGGCAGTTTTGGTGCGCAAGAGGGGCGCTTTCCGAGGTCGAGGAGAAAAACCGGGCGCGCTGGTTGAACGAAGAGATGGGCGTTTGCACGTTCGGCATCAACGGGATGTACGACCGCAGCGCTTGGTTCGATGCCTACCACAAGTACATTGAGACGCCGATGTTCCACATCCTAGGTCCCGACTGGGTTCACAAGACGCAAAATTTCTATAACGGCGTACCCGGCGGTATGGACGATTGGTTTCCTACAAGGTTCCATCCGAGCAATATCGAAACGATAAAGAAGCACGGCGACAAATATGCGCCTTTCGAATTCGACTATTTGTACGATATCCGCGGCGCCGACGGAGAACAAGGCCGGAAAGCGTTGCAGAAGTTTCCGGAGGGAACGTCTTTACGAAGCATCGATAAATATAAGTTCCCCCTCGTGTGTCCGGCGGACCCCTACGTTCAGCAGTTTCACGTTCGACGGGACGAGAAGCTCCAGGAGGAGGCGGATGTCGATTCGATTTATTACGATATATCCGCCAACAATATTTTGAAGGTTTGTCTCGAAGATTCCCACGGTCACCCGGTAGGCGCCGGGAGAGCCATTACGATGGCATATCGGAAAAATTACGCGGATACGAAAGCGGCCATGATCGAAAAGGCGGGACGCTATGTCCCTATGGGGACCGAAATGATGAACGAAGTGTTCCTCGATGTGCTCGATTACTACCAAGCAAGGGCGGGGGGACGGCCGGCAGCCCCGCTCGAGGGATACAATTTTCGGGATCTGCTGCCGACCGGCGACGCCCAACTCATTCCGATGTTTACATACGTCTACAACGAGTATGGCGCGCTTCGGATGGACGGTTGGGGCAAGCTTGCGGAGGAAATCGGATCGCTGTTTTATTTCACCGCTGCCCGCACGTATTTGTGGGGCGGGTTGTACGAGCTGAATTACGAGTACAGCCCGATGGAAGCGATCGACGGGAAGGAGAACAGTCCCGAAGAGCATTATTATATTTTCGAACCGAGAGGATATTCGTTGTCCCCGGAACGCGCGCGGTACATCGGGATGTTGGCGAAAGTAAGAGTCGGCTCGGGAAACAAGTATTTGGCTTATGGAAAGATGCTTCGACCGTTGGCGTTCCAGCGCGATCAAGCTGCGTTCGACTGGTTCCACTACAACTGCGACAAAAACTTTAAAGAATACAACGAGTCGGGCACATATGAAGCCGATACGATCGTACATTCCGCTTGGCAATACCGTAACGAAAGCGTCTGCTTCTTCTTCGCGAATGTGATCGAGAACGAAATCCATGTGGCCGTCGACGTGGATATGCGGAAGTACGATCTTTCTGCGAAGCAGTATCAAGCGGTTTATATTCATGACGAGAAGCGAACTGCGTTGTTTTCGATCGGGTACGACGAAGCAAGGCGCGTCGATCTGACGATTCCGCCAAGAAGCGTGATCATGCTGGAAGTCATTTGATCAGGGGATGAGCAGGGAGTGCGAACCATGGCGTTTTTGCGTAGAGCCTTGTTGATCGCGGCTTGCAGCGTGTCGCTGACCGCTTGCGGGAATGGCGAGCGGGGAATCGCGGATAAGATGTTGAACCCGGACAGCAGCGAATTCGTATTGGAAGGCGTCGCGGCGGTTCAGGAAATCGCGCAGCTGACGGGGGCGGACTCGCTCAACGATACCGATGTATACGGCGTATACGGTACGGACTTGGGCTCGATGTTCGACGTGGAGGAGAAAACCTATTTCGTATTCGGCGACACGTTCGGGGAACGGCCGGCGGGGATGACCGGCGGCGGGGGGAGCTTCTGGCGTTCCAATACGATGGCATACACGACGGACGAAGACCCGTCCGACGGGATTACGTTCGACGGCATGATCGTCGACGATCTTAATTTGGCTATTGAACTCTTGCCTTCCGCGAAACGCGACTACGAGGAAATGACGAAAATTCCTACGCATGGATTGTATGCCAATGACGCGATGTATTTGTATTACATGTCCGTCAATCATTGGGGTCCGCCCGGACAATGGGACGCAAACTATGCAAGCATAGCCAAATCTACCGACCAAGGCCAAACGTGGTCCCTTCTGGACGATGCGAAGTGGCCGGGAGACAGCAATTTTATCCAAGTCAGCCCGTACCGAATCCAAGACGGCGACAACGAGGCCGAAATATACTTCTGGGGCGTTCCGTCCGGCCGCTTCGGCGGCGTAAAACTCATGAAAGCGAAGGAATCATTGATTGAAGATGTAAGCAAGTACGAGTATTACGCCGGCACGGACGAGGAGGGCGACCCGATTTGGACGAGCGAACGCGACCGAGCCGTAACGATCGTCGACGGCCCGGCGGGCGAGCTTTCCGTCGTCTGGAATCCGTATTTGGAACGCTGGCTCATGACGTATTTGAAAGAAGGGCAAGGGGTCGTCATCCGGGAAGGATTGACGCCTTGGGGACCTTGGGGCGAAGCGATCGACCTGATCACGGCAAGCGAGTACCCGGGGCTGTACGGCCCATATATGAATCCTAGATATATAGGGAAAGGCGGAGAGACGGTCTATTTCGCGTTATCGCTATGGGATCCTTACAACGTATTTTGGTTTCAAGCGGACCTCGTGAGAAAGGAGTAAGGATCCCGAGGCGAATCCAATAACGCCCGGCAATGGCGAAAGGGGGACAGCGCGGCATACGCAACGGGTTCAGTCTTCACAAAAACCTAACAAAACGAAAGGTTGGTGTGAAATGAACGACAGGAAGAACATTTTTTCGATCTTTGTAGTGCTGACGTTATTGGTTAGCGCCGCGTTCGCCGGCGGGGTCGCTGCGGTAACCCCTGCGAATGCGGTAAAGGTGGCGCGGGTGACGGGGGCTACGCCGGCGGGAGAAACGCTGCCGAACCCAAACCAGACGCACACCAATTATCAGGTGTACGCGACGGATCTCGGGATTATGTGGGACAAAGGCAACGGCGAGATCTTCGTGATGTTCGGGGATACGTACGGACAAGGGTGGGGCGGCAGCGGCGCCGGACCCCGCGGAGCGGATTGGCGAAGCAACGTCTTGGCCAAGTCGACGGATACGAACCTCTCGGACGGACTGACGTTCTCCACGATGATTCAGGATACGCCCGGACATGCCAAAGAACTGCTTGCATCAAAGAAGATCAACTTTGACGAGGAGACGGTCATCCCGACGGCTGGGGTGACGGTCGGCTCCCGGCATTACGTTCATTACATGTCCGTACACCATTGGGGGGCAGCCGGCACATGGTTCACAAACTATGCGGGGATCGCGTATTCGGATGACGACGGGCAAAATTGGACGAAGCATCCCACGGCTCGATGGACCAATGACGGCTCCTGGAGCAACAAATTTCAACAGGCCGCTTTCATTAAGAACGGCGGATACGTTTATATGTACGCCACGCCGAACGGCCGCTTCGGGGATGTGTATTTAGCCAGGGTGCAGGAACACGCGTTGCTGAACAAGGGCGATTACCGCTACTGGGACGGCAACGGCTGGTCGGCTTCCGAATCGGAGGCGAGACCGGTCATGGTCGGCGCCGCCGGGGAAATCTCCGTCGTATACAACTCGCACTTCAAGCGGTACATGATTACGTACCTGAACGAGGACCGGCAAGCGATCGTCATGCGAGACGCCCCTACGTTGGTCGGACCTTGGAGCGGGGAGAAGGTGCTTGCCAGCGGCAGCGCGTATCCGGGATTATACGGCGCCTTCATCCATCCATTGTCTAATAACGGAACGGACTTGTACTTCGTCATGTCGCAGTGGGACCCCTATAACTCCTTCCTGATGAAAGCGACGCTCTCGAACGATTCGTTCGGCGGCAATCTCGTCTCGGAACCGGGCTTCGAAACGCAGGCCGCAACGCCCGTAATGGCGCCATGGTCCGTGGAAGGGTCAGGGGGAATCGACCGCAATCTCGGCAATGCTCGTAGCGGTCAAGACAACGGGTACGTTCGGAGCAGCAGCGGCTGGAACGCGCTCAAGCAGCGGGTTGCCGTGCAGCCGCATACGAATTATACGTTGAAGGGATGGGTTCGAACGTCCTTCAATAACAACGACGGCTACTTCGGAGCGAGGGTGCCGAACGGCGGGGCGGTTCTCGGGGAAACTCGTTACTACGCCCATTCGAACTATACGGAACTTACCGTCCCGTTCAACTCCGGACCGAACGCCTATGTGGAGTTGTTCGCCGGCATGTGGGCCAACAATGGCGACACCTGGGTGCAACTCGACGACGTGAGCTTGACCCGGGACGCCAATCTCGTCGGCCATGCCGGGTTTGAGCCTCAGCCGTCGTCCGCCGTGTCTTCCCCTTGGTACCTGCAAGGCGGCGGCGGCATCGATCGCAATCTCGGATTCGCCCGTACGGGGGCGAACAACGCTTACGTGCGCAACACGTCCGGCTGGAACGCGGTCAAGCAAGAAATATTCGTCGAACCGAATACGAGTTATACGTTGACCGGTTGGGTACGGACGTCGGCCAACAACAGCGACGGATTTTTCGGGGCGAGGCTGCCGAACGGAGGACCGATCTTGAACGAAGTCCCGTTCGACGCCTTCGGCAACTATACCCAGTTAAGCGTTACCTTCAACTCCGGATCGAATGGGAGCGTCGAAATTTTCGCCGGAATTTGGGCGCATAACGCGGATACGTGGATGCAAATGGACGATTTCCGACTGACGAAACAGTAAGCTTTCCGTAAAAGCAAGAAGAGAGGCTGCATCAAGTCGAACCGACTTGGCGCAGCCTCTGCTTTTTCGGTCTAAAACTTCACTAAACCGTCCACGTTCACCGGCAGCCCGGTGCGCAACGAAATATTGCCCGCGATGCCGGTGAGGATCGACATCGCCCCGTCGACGTGCGACGCCGCCCGCTTGTACGGATCGTCCGCCGGCACGCCGAAGATGTCGTTCAGCAGGATCGGGTCGCCGCCGCCGTGGCCGCCGCCGCCTTCCACGATGTCCGCGTCGTACGCCTCGCCGAACATCGGAATGACCTTGATGCTCTTCGACTTCAACGCCCCCTCGTCCTCCTTCTTGCCGCCGGAGTTGACGTACGATTTCTCGACGATCTTCATCTCGATGCGGCCCTTCGAACCGTTGATGGCGACCTGGAATCCTTCCCAAGGCATGTAGCAGTTCAGCGAATACGTCATGATCGCCTTGTTTTTGTAGCGAACCAGCACGCCTAACGTATCCTCGATCGAGATGCCGTCGCCGAAGACGCTCTGGTCGCGGTAGTAGCCGTCCTCGTGCTCCGCGTCCGCGTAGAGGCTCTTCAGCTGCTCGTTCCCCTCGAGGTCGAGCGCGAACGGATCGCGCTTCGCGGCCTCGCTTCCCCGCGTCCGGTTGTAAAACTCCGTCACGCCGCGCTTCTCCGCGTTTTCCTTGCCGTAGAACATTAGAGAGCCTTGCGCGAACACCGTCTGCGGCTGCGTGCCGAGCCAGAAGTTGACGAGATCGAAGTGATGCGTCGACTTGTGCACGAGCATGCCGCCGCTGTTGCGCTTGTCGCGGTGCCAGCGGCGGAAATAATCCGCGCCGTGCTCCGTGTTCAGCAGCCATTCGAAATGGACCGAATGCACGTCGCCGATCGCCCCGCTCGTAATGAGCTCGCGAATTTTCGTATTGTGCGGCGCGTACCGGTAGTTGAACGTCACCCGCAGCTGCTTGCCGGTCCGCTTTACCGCGTCGAGAATTTCCTGGCATTTCTCCTCGTCCGTCGTCATCGGCTTCTCGCTGATCACGTCGCAGCCGAGCTCCATCGCTTTCACGATATACGTGTGGTGCGTGCGGTCGACCGTCGTCACGATGACCGCGTCCGGCTTCGTCTCCTGAATCATACGCTCGAACTCGTGCGCCTTGTACGTCGGCACCGCGTGATATTCGTATTTCGTCGTCAACAGCTTGTTGGCGTAGTCCATGCGCGTCTGGTTCGTATCGCAAAACGCCACCAGCTCCGACGTCTCCTTGAAGTCCTTCGCCAGCGCGCCATAGAAAAACATCGCCCGCCCGCCGGTGCCGATCAACGCGTATCTCTTTTTCATGTTGGCCGTCGTCTCCTTCGGTATGTTCGAATTTGCAATCGTTGGTATGTAATATATCGCAAGATTCACGTATAATCTTCTATATAAATTGCTCATTGATTCGGGAAAAGTGGCGATTCTTGCGCATTGGAGAGGCGAAGCGATGGTTAGCGTGCTGTATCGCAGCGTGGACGGCGACATGCAGGTGGATTATACGAAGCGCACCGGCTATTTCGCGATGAAGGAGGATCACGCGCACGAGGGCTGCGAGCTGTATTATTTGTTCGGCGGGGAGCGGGACTACTTCATCCGGGATCGGACGTACCGCGTGCGGGCGGGGGAGTTCGTGTATATCGAAAAGGGAGAGCTCCACCGCACCCTCGACACCGGCGCGCCGGAGCACGAGCGCGTCGTGTTCAATTTCGGCGCGTCGGCGTTGGCGCGGCTGCCGGCGCCGCCGCGCAGCGGCGTCGTGCGGCTGCCGACGGCGGAGCGCTGGCGGGGCGAGGCGCTCGCGCGCGAGCTCGTCGCCGAGAGCCGGGGCGACGCGCCCGGCCGGGACGCGATGATCGAAGCGCTGCTGCGGCAGCTGCTGCTGCTCGTCTTTCGGGCGGCTTACGCGGCGGACGCGTCTGCGGATCGCGCCGCGGACGCGGCTACGCCGTCGGCGGCGCACCGGACGATGGCGGAGGTGGCCGCGTACGTCGGGGAACGATATGCGGAGCCGCTGCTGCTGAAGGACGTGGCGGAGAAGTTTTATGTGAGCCCGTATTACTTGAGCCGGAAATTCAAGGCGTGCACCGGCTTCGGCTTCGCGGAGTACGTGCAGCTCGTCCGCGTGCGCGAGGCGCAGCGGCTGCTGCGGGAGACGGATCTCAAGATGATCGAGATCGCGGAGCGGATCGGCATCGGGCCGGTCGCGAACTTTCACAAGCTGTTCAAGCGCTTGAACGGCTGCTCGCCGCTGCAGTACCGCAAGCGGCAGCGCGCCGGCGCGGCGGAATCGCCGCTGTAACAAAACTTTTTCGTTAGAGCGCAAGAACGTTCCGAAGTCTACAGGCGTCGGCGTCCTTCGCTTGCCCGATGCAGGCGGAAACCGGGGGAGTTAGCGGAGAACTCCGGTAAGTGGGCGCGAAAGCGGCGGAAATCGGAGGAGTTAGCGGAGAACTCCGGTAAGATGGCGGGAAAGCGGC
>NZ_DASQMZ010000211.1:0-47739 GCF_035645235.1 Paenibacillus sp. | reverse complement strand
CGGGCGCGCCTTGCGCGGTCGATCCACGCGTTGAACGCGATGCGGCGTACATACGCTTGATTTATCGGCGCGCCGCCGGTTCGGACGAACCGGCGGAACGCCTTTTCTAACGTGTCTTGCATGAGATCGTCCGCATCCCACCGATTGCGGGCGACGAATCGGCAATATTGTTGCAGCGATGGCAAGAGCGGCGCTACCGCGCGTTCGAACGCGGGCGCGTCGCCGATCGACGGCTTCTCCTTGGCGCCAAGGATCAACATCGAAGGGATCCCTCCTTCGTCGGATTACGCTTATCATAACGAAAACGCCGCCCGAAAAGATACGGGCGGCGCCAAAAATCAATCGTTCGTAAATTTGCGCGTCAGCGACGGGATCGCCGACGCCGGGCGGAAGCGCAGCGCCGACCACGTGTCGTCCACCGCGATTTGGGTCACCGCCTCGTACCCCGCGTCGCGCACGACCTTCCAGCCAGCGTCGCGGTTGATGTCGGTCTTGATCTTCGACGTCTTCTTCGGATACGAAAACCAAAGCAGCCCGTCCGGCTTAATCGCCGCGAGCGCCGTCCCGGCCTTCTCCTCCAGCTCCGCGACGCTCGTAACGAACAGATGCACGAAGTCGTACGTTCCGTTCTCCCCCGCCGGCTCGGCGTCGAGCGCCACCCCCTCCGGCACCCCGCCTACGACGGCGCCATAGTCGCCGCCCGGCGCGTGCAGCGCCAGCGCGCGCGACGCTTTATGCAATTGCAGCTTCTTCCATACCTCCGCCATTGAAAATCGATTGTCCCCTTCCGGTCCCGCAGGTATAATGATTCCATTCTGCCATGAAAGGCCCGTGAACCTCAACGTCATGCTAGCCTCTTTATTTTTCTCCGGCTTCGCCCTCTCGCTCAGCCTCTGCCTCGATCTCGGCACCGTCAACGTCGCGATCGTGCGCGAGGGCATCGCGCGGGGCTTCTGGCCTTCGTTCCTGATCGGCGTCGGCTCCTCGTTCGGCGACCTGACCTACGCCGTGCTCGCCACGACCGGCGTGGCGCTGCTGCTCGGCTACCCCGCGGTCCGATGGTCGCTCTGGATCGGCGGCACCGCCGTCCTGCTCTATTTCGCCGCGACGATGGTTCGCGCCGCCGTCCGACCAAAGCCGATCGACGCCGCCGAACCGGACGGGGCGCCGCGACGGTCGCTGCGCCGCTCCTTCTTCTGGGGTTGGGGGCTCGCCGTCGCATCTCCGACCTCGATCCTGTGGTTCGCGACCGTCGGCGGCAGCGTCGTGGCGAAGTCTCCGGTTCGCGGAGCGACGGCGCTGACCGTCTTCCTCGCCGGCTTCTTCTGCGCCGGCATCCTCTGGTCGCTCGGCATGGCGCTGCTTTCGTCGGCGAGCGGGCGGCGGCTCGGGCCGGCGTTCGTGCGCACGATTTCCGCGATGTCCGCGCTGCTGTTCCTGTACTTCGCCGTCACTGTGTTTCTGGACGGGTATACGTCCCTACTCGCACCCGCAAGCCTAGAAAAATAGCCGCTTACCGCCCGAAACCCGTCTATACCGATCTACGAGTGCCACATAGAATACACCATCTTCTGCGAAAGAGGTGCATTCCATGGCAAATAGCGATGTCAGATTGGCCTTGTTCTCGGGCCGGGATTTCGAGGGGCGGCGCATCCTGCTCCGGCGCGGCGGCGTCGCGGTGCGCGACGCGTCCGCCTTCCGCTTCGACAACCAGCTGTCCAGCTTCCGGCTGCGCAACACGGCGAACGGCTCCGACGTGACGCTCATTTTGTTCGCGAACACGAACTACCGCGGCGACTTCCGCGTCTACCGCGGCAACACGGCGATCTCGGACCTCGGCAATTTCAACGACCGCATGTCCTCGTTCATCGTCGTCGGCCGCCGGCTGACGGACGCGCAGGTACAGCAAATCCGCAATACGCGGACGGCTCCGACGGACGTTCTGCATATCCGCTCGTAATCGTTTCCGACGCTCGGACACAAGACGGGGCGATCCCATGAAGCTATACGCTTCCGGGGTCGCCCCGTCCTTTTCCATAATGTTGCGTGTAACCGCGCGTTATGCGCCGAGCTGCCGCTTGATCGTCCGGATCGCCGCCATGTGAAGCCCTTCGTGATACAACGAGTAGCCGACGAGCGCGCCGATCGTATCGAAGCGCCCGTCGAACCGGGAAAACGGCACGACCGTCGGCTCGAGCAGCTTCTCGCCGAGCAGCGTTCGAATGCGCCCCGGCTGCTCCGTCAGCCGGCAGCCGAGCTCCGCGAGCGACGGCGGCTCCCCCGTCCAATCCATCGGCTTCGTCCCGTTGGCGAACAGGTCGATATAAGGCTGCGGCACCTCCAGCGGGAAGCCGGCATGATAGAACGCCAGCCGCTCCTGCACCAAATAGATGTGCCCGAGATGCCAACGGATCGTATTATTGAAGCCTTCCGGCTGCACGTCCGCCTCTTCCTCGTGCAGCGACTCCACCGCTTGCAGCGTAATGGAGCGGATCACGTCCACCTGCGTCAACAGCGCGCTAGCGTTCACTGCCTTCCCTCCTCATCGTCAGCGAGACGCCGCGGCGACCGCCTCTACGTATTTCCGCGCATTGGCTTCGAGCTCGTCGAACTTGCCTTCCGCGATCAGCTTCTTATCCACCAGATTGCTGCCGAGGCCGACGCCCGCGACGCCCGCCTTCACGAAATCCGCGATATTGTCCAGATTCACGCCGCCGGTGACGATCATCGGGATTTGATCGAGCGGGGCTCGAATGTCCTTCAGATAGCCGATGCCGAGCGACGCCATCGGGAACAGCTTCACTGCCCGAGCGCCCGCCTTCCACGCGCGCACGATTTCCGTCGGCGTCATGACGCCCGGGAACACGTCCACGCCTTGCTCGATGCCGTACCGCACGACCTCTTCGTCGAGGTTCGGCGAGATGAGAAACTGCGCCCCGGCCGCGACCGCGACCTTCGCCATCTCCAGGTCGAGCACCGTGCCCGCCCCGAAATACGCTTCGCCTTCGTATGCCTTGCGCCACCGCTCGAGCGAGTTCATCGCGCCTTCGGTGTTCATCGTCACTTCCAGCACCTTGATGCCGCCGCGAAGGAGCGCTTCGGCTCCGCGGTCGGCTGCCTCTCCCGAGACGCCCCGGAAGATCGCTACGATCTTGTGATGTTCGACGACTTGCAATACGTCCATAAATTTCCGCGCCTCCTCGACTGAATGACTTCATCTTACCATGGGGTTGTGTTATGATGGAAGCAATTTGAAGGCAATGCTACCTTTTTCGCGAAGGTACAACCTCGTAGGCACATCAACCGGGTTGTGCCTTTTTTGCGTTTTCCCATAAGCCTGAAGGAGGATCCCGAACATGATGAAAGAAGCGTTGTATCATCGCCCGAAACTGAATTGGTCGTTCGCGTACGACGAACGCACGATCGTGCTGCGCCTGCGGGCGAAGCGAGACGATCTCGCGGAGGCGGACGTCCTGTACGGGGACAAGTTCGAGCCGTTCGACAAGATGAGCGAGGCGCCGATGCGGCGCGCGTTCGCGGACGAGCTGTTCGAGTACTGGGAAGTCGACGTGCAGCCCGAGTTCAAGCGTCTCGCGTACGCGTTCCGGTTGCGTTCCGGGGAGGAGACGTATTGGTTTTCCGAAAAGGGGATCGGCTCCGCAGCCCCCGACGAGCATTTCGGCATGTTCGAATTTCCGTTCCTGCACGCCTCGGAGCTGTTCCGACCGCCGGTCTGGGTGCGGGACGCGGTATTTTATCAAATTTTCCCGGAGCGCTTCGCGAACGGCGACAAGTCGAACGACCCCGATTCCGTCCTGCCGTGGGGCGGCAAGCCGGAATGGTACAACTACTTCGGCGGCGACTTGCAGGGCGTGCTGGACCGGCTCGACCATCTGAGCGAGCTTGGCGTCAACGCGATTTACTTCACGCCGCTGTTTCAGGCGCGAACGAACCATAAATACGATACCGAGGACTATTTGCGCGTCGACGCCCACTTCGGCGACAACCGGCTCCTGAAGAAGCTCGTGGACGCCTGCCACGCGCGCGGCATCCGCGTCATGCTCGACGCGGTGTTCAATCACGCGGGCGGCACGTTCGCGCCGTTCCTGGACGTGAAGGCGAAGGGCGCGGCGTCCCGGTACGCCGATTGGTTTCATGTACGCAGCTTTCCGCTGGAAAAAGTCGACGGCGTTCCGACCTACGACGCCTTCGCCTTCGAAGACCACATGCCGAAGCTGAACACGGCGAATCCGGAGGTGCAGGAGTACCTGCTGCGCGTCGCGCGTTACTGGATCGAAGAGGTCGGCATCGACGGCTGGCGGCTCGACGTCGCCAACGAGGTCGATCACGCGTTCTGGCGCAAATTCCGCGACGTCGTCAAGGCGGCGAATCCGGAATGCTACATTCTCGGCGAAATGTTTAACGACGCGATCATGTGGCTGCAGGGCGATCAATTCGACGCCACCATGAACTACCCGTTCACCGGCACCGTGCTGGACTTCTTCGCGCGCGGCAAGCTGGACGCCCGCGGCTTCGCGGACGCGCTGCAGCGTCAGCTGGCGTCGTATTCGCGGCAGGTGAACGAGGCGATGTTCAACCTGCTCGATTCGCACGACACGCCGCGGCTGCTGACGGTTTGCGGCGGGGACGCCCGTCTGCTTCGTCTCGCGGTGCTGTTCCAGCTGACGTACCTCGGCGCCCCGTGCATCTACTACGGCGACGAGGTCGGCATGGCCGGCGCGGGCGACCCCGACTGCCGCCGCTGCATGGTTTGGGATCCGGCGGCGCAGGATCGGGAGCTGTTCGCCTTCTATCGCGAGGCGATCGCGCTCCGCCGCGCGCACGCCGCGCTGCGCGGCGCGGGCGGCATCCGGTTCCTGCTCGCGGAACCGGGCGACGCGCGCGTGCTGTACGAGCGCGCCGGCGACGGCGAACGGTTCCTCGTCGCGCTGAACCGGGACAAGGCGGAAGCGGCGTTCCCGCTTCCGGAGGCGCCCGGCGTCCGTTGGACGCCGGCGTTCGCGAGCGCCGGCGCGGCGCTCGCAGGCGGCGGCGCGGCGCTGACGCTGCCGGCTTACGGCTACGCCGTCCTGCGCGCCGACGCCGCGCGCTAGCCGTCCGGCCCGGCGGCGGCCCCGGCTTGTCTTTCGCGGAGGACGGTTGTTTTTCCCGCGTTTTGCGAATCCTACCATGGATCGCCTATAGCGGAGCGTTTTCTGATACAATGGGGGAAGACGCTAGGCGATGAGGACGGAGGCAACGCGCATGGATTATATTATTTTGGACATCGAGTTCAACGGCCGCAAGTTCGCGAGCGACCTGCCGATGGAGGTCATCGAGATCGGGGCGGTTCGGCTCGGCCCCGACTTGCAATATATAGACGAGTACACGTCGCTCGTGAAGCCCGTGTATTTCGCCAAGCTGAACAGCTTCATCAAGGAGAAGACCGGCATTCCGCAGGAGGGCATCGACGCGGCGCGGGGCTTCCCCGCGGTTGCCGCCGAGTTTCGCGCGTGGCTTTCCCGGAGCGAGGAATTCATCTTCGTGACGTGGGGCGGCGAAGATATGAAACGCATCGTGCTGGACGCGCGCATGCACGGCCTCGACGACGCGTACTGGACGGCGATCCCGTATTTCGATCTGCTGAAGGGATACATCCGGTACAAAAACGTATCCAACGACGTGAGCGTCGAGGCGGCGCTCGTCGACCTCGGCCTGACGAACGAAGGCTCCGCGCACCGGGCGCTGGACGACGCGCGGATGACGGGGGACATTTTCAAAGCGGTGTTCGACAAGCTCGACTTCGAGCGGACCCAGTATTATAAGGACGTATTCTCTAACGCCAAGGAGCGGCGATTCGTCAAAAATTCGATCCGCATGATGGCGATGCAGAAGCTGCCGCAGACGTGGGACGTCATGAAGGAGCGTTTTCTGAAGGACAAAGTCAACCTGGACGATCCGCGCAAGGCGGCCGAGCTGGAGGCGTATTTCGCCGCGGAGGTCGAGGCCCGGGCGAAGAAGCCGCCGAAGGCGCCTCGCCCGGCGGCCCCGCCGGAGGACGGCGCGGATGCGGCCGAGGCGCCGGAAGCCTCGCAGGGACAGGAAGCGGGGTGGCCCCGATGAAGAAGAAAACCGACGCGGAGTACGACAAGGAATACGCGCTGCTCAAGGAGCGGCTCGGCCTCGACAAGGACGTGTCGCCGGACCAGCTCCGGACCGCCTTGAAAGGTCTCGTCAACGAGAAGGTCATCGCCGATTACAAAATAAAGAACGAGAAATAGCGCAATACGGGAGGAGCCCGTACACGTCCAGGAGGCGTTTGCGGGCTCTTTGCGCTTTCGGTTACCGGAGTTCTCCGCTAACTCGCCCCATTTTCCCCGTTTTCCCGCCCACTTACCGGAGTTCTCCGCTAACTCGCCCCATTTCCGCCGATCGCGCGTCCCGCCATAATATTCGTTCTTGCACAACATGACCAATCATGATAACTATGTAATATCAATCTAAGGAGAAAGCCCCTCATGATATCCTTCTTTCGTACGTACGCCAAACTGATCGCCTTCCTGCTCGGGATGTCCCTGCTCGGCAGCCTGACGGTGATTCCGTATTTACGCTATACGACGGTGCTGCCGCCGGGGCTGAACGTGCCGATCGACGCCGTGCTGTTCGCGAGCGTCATCAACTTTACGATCAACAGCTTCATCGCCATTCTCGTCGGGCTGACCCTCGGCCGCCGCGTCGGGCTGGGCGCGCCGCTCCTCACCGCTTGGCTCGCGAAAGACAGCGGCGCCGCACAGGCGCTGTCGAAGCGTAACGGCGCTCCGTTCGACGGCAAGTCGCTGCTCGCCACGGTCGCGTTCGGCGTCGTCGCCATCGGGCTGACGTACCTCGTCGACCTCGGGTTCCAACCGCACCTGCCGCCTACGCTGGCGGGAGGCGCGACGGGCGAGGACGTCGTGCCGTTCTGGGCTGGGCTCCTGACCATGTTCCACGGCGGCATCAACGAGGAGCTCTGGATGCGGTTCGGCTTCATGTCATTCGTCGCGTGGCTGCTGGCTGCCCTGTTCGCCAGAAGAAACCAAAGCGCCGAGCGCAAGCCCGCGTGGATCTACGTCGTCGCCATCGTCGCCGCGGCCGTCCTGTTCGGGGTCGGGCACTTGAGCGCCGCGCCGCTCATGTTCGCGGAGGTGACGACCGTGCTCGTCGTTCGCATCGTCGTCGTCAATGCGATCGCGGGGTTGGCGTTCGGATACTTATATTGGAAGAAAGGACTCGAGCACGCCATGCTCGCCCACATGATCGGGGACGTCTTCCTGCACGGCGTCATCGGATAGCTCCCGTAAATCGCATCGGCACAGCGCACCCGCCTTGGGGCGTCCTGAAGTCAAATGACGAAAAATACAGCTATTTCCTTCTCTGTCGCGGCATGTAAGCGCATTCTTGCAAAAATGCACGACTGCGCGCATACATCAAAAAACCCAGTCCGTCCCCGGACTGGGTTTCGCTCGCTTTCCGCTCAATCATGCGTCGCGCGGCCGTCTCCCGTGATCGGGAACGGCTCGCCGAGAAACTTCGGCTTCGGCTGCGTCGTGTGGACGAGCAGGAAATCCTTCGCCCGCGCGAGCTTCTCCCGCGCCTCGTACCGAGCCGCGCCGACGTATTCCCGCGGGTCGCTCGCGACGCCGAACGCGTCGATGCCGAGCGCGCGGCCGACGTAGACGGCCCGCTTCAGATGGTAGCCTTGCGTGACGACGATCGCCTTCCGCACGCCGAAGACGTCGCGCGCGCGGTACATGCTCTCGTAGGTGCTAAAGCCCGCATGGTCCATAAAGATGTCCTCGGGCGGTACGCCGCGATCGAGCAGGAACCGCTTCATCGCGTTCACCTCGTCGTAGTGCGCTTGCCCGTTGTCCCCGCTGACAATGATTTTCGGCGCCTTGCCCGCCTCGTACAACGCCAGGCCCGTCTCCAACCGATCGTGCAGCATCGGCGACACGCTCGTCTCCGAATATACCCTTGCGCCAAGCACAACGATCGCTTCCGCCTCCGGCGCCTTCTCCGCCGACACGAGGAACGGCGCGGACGCCGTCTCGACGCGCGCGTTCATCGCCGCCAGCGCCGCGACGAGCGCGACGGCCGCGATGACGAAGCACGCGAGTGCCCTTCTCCACAGGAGTGACATCGCTTCTCCCCCTATATCTCTACTCGGTCGTATAGGTAGAGACGCGTCGACAAAGCAGAAAGTTTCGGACGTTTCGGAAAATGCACCCACCGACGCCCCGCTTAGCCGTCCCGGCGTCCTCCGCGCGGCCCGGCCCGTTCGGCGTCGATCGGCCGGAAGCCGAGCCGCAGCGCGGGAGAGTCCGGAAGCAGCCGGAAGTCGCCGGCCGCCGCGTCCGCGAAGCGCGGATCGGCGACGACGGAAGCGAGATCGTTGCCGGTCGCCGCTTGCCAAGCGGCCAGGTCGGTCTCGTCGTCGACGAGAAAGCGGGCGTCCGCGTAGCGGAACGACGCGGCGACGACCGTTCGTCCCGAGACGTCCCAAAACATGTTCAGGTCCGAGAGGAAGCTCTTCGGCCGGTCTTTGCGGACCGCGTACATCGGCTGGCCGTCGGAGACGAAGATGTTCCGAAGCAGCGTGAACGACGTATGCGCCGTCTCGCCCCGCGTCAGCGCCGCCTGGCCCTCCCCGCAGAACGCGAAAATATTGTTGCGCACCGTATTTTCGCGCCCGTAATGCTGATGGAAGCCCTGACTGCTCGTGCGATAACAGATATTATCCTCGACAAGCACGTGCGCGCTGCCTTCGTCGTGATAGACGCCCCACCCGCCGTAATTTTTCTTCTCGATGTCGGAGATGACGTTGCCGCGCACGACGGTGCCGGGCTGGACGCCCAACACGTACACGCCGCCCATGTCGCTCAGCAGCCCTTGCCCAAGATCGCGAATTCGATTGTACTCGATGCGGTTGTTCTTGGACACATTTTCCCCGTAGCCCCATACCCATCCGGTCGAGATGCCCGTGTAGAAGAAGTCCTCGATCAAATTATGCGATACCTCGTTATCGAACGCGTGCGCCAGCAGGATGCCCGTCGCGCTGTGAAACACGCGGCCCCCGCCGGACAACGCGTTGTCCGTCAGCGTATGGCCGCCGCACCGGCGAGCCACTGGCCCGCTCGCGTCCGAACCGCCGACCTTCACTCCGCCGGCGCCCAAGTCGCGCAGCGCGCAGCCGACGACCCGGATGCCCGCGCAGCCGTCGCCGATCTCGAGGCCGTACCAGCCGACATGCGCGATCTCGCAGCGAAGGAAGACGCAATCCCGCGCGCCCGTCAGCGAGACGACGCCCGGCACGTGAATCGCCGCCTGCGGCGCCGCCGCGAAGTCGATGCCCGGCCGCCCGAACCGCTCGCCCCCGCCCGGCGGCAGCGAGGCCTCCGTATGACGGAAAGCCAGTCCCTCGAAGGTCAGCCCTTCCACGAGCCGACCCGCGTCCGGATCCCCCGCGAGCACGAGCAGCTGATGAGCGACGGGCGCAATCGCCTCGAAGCCGTCCAGCGTCTCCTCGGGATGAGGCACGTAGTAGACCTTGCCCGCCGGGCGGTCGAGATACCACTCCCCGGGCTCCGTCAGCGCTTCGAAGACATTTTCTACGTAGTAGTCCGCGCAGCGGGGAACATAATCGTCCTTTAATACGAAAATGCTCCTCCGCGACGACCGCACCGTCCGCGCCGCCGCGTCCACCGCCGCGATCGGCATATGCTCGTCCGTCCAGAAATGCGGAACGACGACCTCCACGTCTCGGAGGTTGCGCCACTCGGCGTCGATGTGCCCGGGGGCGAATTCGAACGTGTCCGTCCCCTCGAACAGCTCGTCGTCGAACGACATGCCGGGTACGCCCGCCATCCGGTACAGGCCGGACTTCGGCAGCCGCGGACGCCGGCGCCGTTCGCCGTTCGTCCACAGCTGGCGGAACGCCCAGCGGCCGTCCGCCGCCTCGGGCACGTCGCACACCCACGCGCGCCGCCCGCCCTCCAGCGACGTCTCGCGCCACCCTTCAAGACGGCGACCGCCGTCCAGAACGGGCGTCTCGCCGGGGTAGGCGGCGTAGACGGCCGGAGCGCCGCCGTCCTCGGGCCCGAAGACGAGCGGCGCCTCGAGCCGGTACGTCCCGCCGCGCAGCAGCACCCGATCGCGGCGCTCGGCGCGCATCGCGGCTTGGGCCCGCGCGACCGTCGCGAACGGGCCGTCCGTGCGGGCGGCGTTCGGCTCGGGCAGCCCGCCCGACCAGCCGTCGTCGCCCGCGGGCGAGACGTAATACGCGCTCGCGCCGCCGCTCACGCTTCGTACCCCGGCCGGCCCGCGAGCAGCGCCTCGTCCGCGGAGCGGCGCCACGGCGTATCGTACGACGGACGATACGCGTAGCGCGTCATGCGAAGGCGCAGCGTTACGCCCGCGCCCGGCTGCAGCAAGACGGCGACATACTTCCCGCCGACCTCCGTCCGTTCGGTGACCTCGCCCGCCGCGTTCAGCGTCTCGACCGCGTCGATGCGATGCTCGCCGAACGAGCCGCCCTGAATGATCGTCTCGCGCGACTCGGTCGTCGAGACGTTGACGAGGTGCAGCCGAGCGAAATCCGCCCCGAGCTCATCCACGAGCGCGGCGACGTCCGCCGGCAATCCCGGTCGCTTGCGGTCGGCGTCGAAGTACCGCACGCGCGCATGCTGCAGGCCGCCGTGCGACAAGTGCATCGGCGCGCCCAGCGTCAGCTGCAGCAGCCCTTCGAAATATACGGGGCAGTATTCCTGCCATTTATGAATGCTGGAAATATCTTCGACCGAAAATCCGTCGGTCGTCCACCGCTTCGGATCGCCCTCCGGCGAACGCAGCTTCGCCAGCTGGCGGTGCAGCACTTCGAAATTCGCCTCGAGGATGCGCTCCGGATAATCCGGACGTTCGCCGCGGATGAACTGAAACCAGGGCATCCAATTCGCATTGAAGTGCTTCGTGTTTTTCCCGTTCGGCCCCGTGCCCGACCGGCTCGGCACGTCGATGTCCCGCGAATGCTCGGGCACGTCGACGCGCAGCACGCGCGCCAAATCCTCGTCCGCCATCGACGCGTACCACAGATAGATCGGATACAGCGGGTTCGCGGGTTTATAATCGGTCCAGCCGGCGTCGTAATGCTTATGCGGCACGACCCATTGCCCGCCTTCCTCGCGGCCTCGGTTCCACATCTCGTCGATCTGCGCGCGCGCAAGCTCGAGATACGTCGGATCCCCGGTCAAGAGCGCCGCGTTCATCGTGCCGTTCAGCACCGGCTCGATGATCGTAAGGAAGCCGTGCGGCCAGCGCCAGCCGTAGTAGCCGCCCCACCATTTTCCGTCCATGTATTCCCCGATTTTTCCGGAGAGCCCGACGTTGTCCGGGATAACGCCGCCGTTCGCTTTGGCGCGCTCCGCCCAAGCCGTTACGTATTCCTCGACCCAGCGGCGCAGCGACTCGTCGCCCGTGTACATGTAAGCGTGGGCGACGAGCGACGTCGCGTTCAGGTTGAGCGGCACGTCGCCCTTCGCCATCCGCTCGTTCATGATGCGCAGAATATGCGGGTACACCGCGTCGTCGCTCCAAGGACATTTGCCGCTCGCGAAGTCGACGCCCGGAATGTCCTCGAACGGCGCGGGATAATCGTCGAGCACGTCGCGGTGCGTCGACCAATCCTCCGCCGACATCTCGAAGCGCGGGCCGCGGCTGCCGTTGATCGGAGAACGGATGAGCTTGCGCTCCGGGTCGTAATTCGGCGCCGCCGGGTCCTCGCCCGTGTACATCTTCGCGAAGCGCACCGCCCGCTGCCGGTCGCGCGGCGACGCCGGGTCGTTCAAGCCGAGGAAGTAGAAAAACAAATACCCTTCCCCATGATGCATCCAGTCGTAATACGCGTCGAACTCCCGATGAATTTGCCCGTATTCCGTCCATTGCCACGTAATGCCCTCGTACACTTCCCGCGCAAGACGGTACGACTCCTCGCTGCCGCCGAGCGTGTACAGCAACGACAAATACATAAAGCCCTCGTACGGATCGTCGGAGCCGTCCATGCCCGGCCAGTCCTTGCGCCAAATGAGCGTGCCGTCCGGCCGGACGTACCGTTTCGCGAACTCGACCGCAGCGTCGTTCAGCGCGTCGAACAACCGGCGCTCCAGCAGCGCCCAAGCCGGCGGCACGCGCCGCTCCTTCGCCTCGAGCCGCGGAATGATGTTCCCGTTCATCGCTGTCTCCCCCATCGGTACGTAAATTGTTCGAACGTCGCGCGGCCGTGCGGCGTGCCGTACACGCCGCGCGCGAACACGCCGACGCGCGGCGCCGTGAAGCAATGAAACCGCGGCGCCCGGTCCGGATACAGGAACGCCGCCGGCACCGGCGCGCAGGCGGGCGCATAGGCCTTGCCATCCTCGCTGTAGGAAAGACGCATCGCGCCGCCGTCCGCCTCGTCGAGCTCGACGCGCAGCGCGAGCCGGTCGCCCGCGCCGATCGAAAGCGGCATCAGCGCAAGGGTTTTGCGACGAACGCTTTCGAAAATTTCTACCTGCACGAACAGCCCGTCATGCTCTTGCACCTCGTGCAGCCGCTTCACGTCGAACATCTGCCCGGACGTCTGGCCGACGCCGCGCCGTACCGTGAACGCCAGATAGCCGTCCGTATCGCGGTACATGACGAGACCCGCCTCCTCCCCGAGGGACGCCGGCTCGAACGTCAGCGACGTCTCCGCGACGAACGACAGATGCCGCCAGCGCCGCGTCGCGATCAACGTCTCCTGCGGACTGTACGGGATGAACGGCAGGCAGCGGATTTCGAGCCCCGCCTCCGTGAGCGCATAGCCCCCCGGCAACGGATGTCGCACCCACTCCCACTCGGGAGACAGGCGCGGCCCGTCGAACCGATCGATCGTCTCCCCCGCCTCGTACAGCGGCTGGCCCGCCGGCGCATCGAGCGTGACCGTCTCTTGCGGCGCCCCGTCCTCGCCGACGACGAACCAGCCGTCGTCCGTCCAGGCGACGTCCGCAAGGAACGTCTCGCGTCCGAGGGGGCAGTCCCCGCCCGGCGTCAGCGGCCGTCCGCCGAGATGCACCATGAACCAGCGGCCGTCCGGCGCCTCGACCAGCTTCCCGTGGCCCGCGCGCTGGAGGCGCCGCTCCGGGTCCCGCTGCTTCAGCACCGGGTTATGCGGACAAGGCTCGTAAGGCCCCCACACCGACTTGCTGCGGGCGACCGTCTCCATATGGTCGAAGAACGTGCCGCCCTCCGCCAGCATGAGGTAGTACCAGCCGTTCCGCTTGACGAGATGCGGCGCCTCCGGCGCGGCGCCGCCCGTGCCCGGCCACACCTGCTTCGCCTCGCCGACGAGCCCCGAGCCGTCCGCCGCCAGCTCGTGCACCCAGCCGCCGCCGAACGCGAGATATTTCCGCCCGTCGTCGTCGTGGAAGATCGACGGGTCGATGAAATGATGATTGAGCGGCACGCCTTCGCTGTACGGCCCCTCCGGCCGGTCCGCCACATACAGGATGTTCGTGCAGCGCGGACGGCCGTGGTAATACGGCACCACGACCCAAAACTTGCCGTCGGCGTAAGAGATATCCGGCGCGAACACGCCGAACGAATCCGGGATGCCGACGAGGTCCAACTGTTCCCGGCGCATAATGACATGCCCGATCGTCTCCCAATGGACAAGGTCCTTCGAGTGCATGACCGGGACGCCGGGGAAAAATTGGAACGTCGACGTCACCATATAGTAATCGTCGCCGACGCGCACGATGGACGGATCCGGGTAATCGCCCGGCACGATCGGGTTGCGGAACGCGGCCGTCATACCTTCCCCTCCCTCCGGCGGAGCGCCAGCGCGCCGTCGCCGTCCCACGCGTAAGGCTCGACGACGACGTCGGCGCCCTCGCGCGACACCGTCGCTTGCGCCGTCCGCCCGGTCGCCGGATCGAACCAGACGCCTTCGTATTCGCCCCCTTCGAGAAGCGTCGCCGTCAATCGGCAAGGCGACGCCGCGTACGCGGCCAGGACCTCGCCGTCCCTCGTCGCCGAAGCGGCCAGTTCGGCCGGCGCGGGCTCGGCGGCCGCGAGCTCGGTCGGCTCGAGTGCCCACCAAGGAAGCGCGGCGATGAACGTCTTCAGCCGTGCCGCGTCCGCGCCGCCCTCCGACCGAAGCGCCGTCTCCCACGGCATCGGCTCGCCGTACAGCGAGAAAGCGTACGCCGTCTCCTCGCGATGCCACGGCCACAGGCCGTGGTTGCCGAAGGTGAGGCCGGCATTGCCGCCGGACAAGACGCTGACCCACTCCACCGTTCTTACGTACGCCCGATCGCTCGTCCGGCCGCCGTCGTCCCCGATGCGGATGTTTTCATAGCATGGCTCACCGTTCAGCACCGGCCGCACCGGCGCCAGCGACCGGGCGACGGCGCCCTGCCGCCTCGCGTTCGCCGCGCTCTTCCTCGAATGGCCCGACTGGTACATATGGAACGACAGCCAAGGCTTCTCGTTCGCGACGTCCGGCGTCGCCATGCCTCCGACCATATGCACCGTCAGGAGCGGCGGGTAAGGCGACGCCGCGACAATCGCCCGCGCGGCGGCGTCGTACACCGGCATCGTCTCCGGCCGGGCGAAGTCGGTGTCGCCGCTGACGAGCCACACGGGACCGTAAGCGGCGTACCGCGCCGCGAGGAATCGGGCGTATCGCGCGGCCGACGCTTCGTCGAAGACGAACGGCCGCGGCACCTCCAAATCCCAGTTCAGGTTCGTGCCCGGCGCGTAGTTAAACCAGATCGGTACGAGCGCCGGCACGATGCCCGCCTCCGCCGCGGCCGCGACGATGCCGTCCAGCATATCGAAGTACGCCGGGTTCGGCTTGTCCAGATCGTAGCCGCCGTCCGCGTCCCGCTCGAACGGCTCGCGCCGCGGCGCGCCGGAGGCGTCCCATTGGGGCAGCGCGCCGATCTGCGCGACATTGAACCCTTGCTCCCGGCGAACGGACAAGTACCGCGCCCACTCCTCTCGCTCCCCGTGCGCCGTCACCGACCAGACCGTATCGCCGAGCCAGAAGAACGGCGTGCCGTCCGCATGCGCGAACGCCCGCCCGGACGGGTGAACGCCGAGGAAGCCGTGGCGAAACAGCGGATTATCGCCTTCGTACGGCGCTGCCTCGACGGTTCCCGCCCGTCCGTCCAAGCCCGGATCGGCTGACGACGTGCCCCACCTCCAAGTTCCCGCCTCGCTCGGGGCGAAACGCGCGCCCCACCGGCGCCCTTCCTTCCAGAAGCCCGGCACCTGCGCGAGCCGCCCGGACGGCGACTCGATCGTCACGGTCAGCTCCAGCTCAGCGTAAGGCCGCTGTGTTTCCCGCTCCGCCGTAAACTCCAACTCGACCGCCTGCCATACCCCCGCGCGTCGTTCCATCTCTTGGGCTCCCCCTTAAAACACCGTATTTCCCTGAAAAAGCTCATACACCTTCGCTTGATCCTCCGCGTTCAGGCCGCGCCCGTCGCAGAGCGCGACGTTCATGCGCAGCGCCGCGAGCGTCGCGACGCCGCTGAGCGTCACGTGGATATCCGGGTTCGCGAAGCTGAAACGCATCGCCGGCTCGATCAGTCCGCCCGGTCCTTCCTTCGTGCGCAGGAAATCCAGCTTCGCGATGCCCTCCCGGGCGCGTGCCAGCGTCTCTTCCCCGAGGAAGGGCGCCGGCGTCTCCGCCAGGATGCCCATGCCGAGCACGCTGCCGTTGATGACGCCGAGATTCAGCTCGCGCGCGAGCGGCAGCAGCGCGTCTTTCGCCGTATGGTCCAGCAGCATGTAGCGGGCGTAAAACTGGACTGAGTCGAAAGAACCGGTTCGCATATACCGCATCAATAAATCCAAGTGCCTCGTGCTGACGCCGAGGAAGCGCACCTTCCCGTCGTCCCGCAGCTTCTCCAGCGCCGGAATCGCTTCTTCGACGATCAGCTCGAACGGCTGCGTTTCGACGTCGTGCAGCTGCACGAGGTCGAGTCGATCCGTCCGCAATCGCTGCAGACTGTCCTCGACGGATTGTACGATCGTCTTATAGTCGTACCGCATATCGGAGCGCGCCGCCTTCGAAGCGAGCACGACCCGCTCGCGGTACCCGCCCTCGAGCGCCCGGCCGATGCGGCGCTCGGATTCCCCGCGGCCGTAGAGCGGCGCGGTGTCGATAAAGTTAATGCCCGAGTCGACCGCTTCGTGGATGACGCGCTGCACCTCCGCCTCGTCGGTCGCGCCGAAGTCGCCGGCCAGCGGGGCGCCGCCGAGACCCATTTTCGAAACCTTCAGTCCCGTCTTTCCGAATACCGTATACTCCATTGGAACCTCACTCCTTCTTCGTCGCCGGCGTCTTGACCGGATATTCGCGAACCCCGGGCGCCTCCCGAACGCGGCGGGTCAAGCCCATCCGCTCGAACGGCAGCGGCTCGAAGCCGAGCGCGAGCGCCGGACTGTCCGGTCGCAGCGCATACGGATGCGGGCCGTCCGCGTCGAACGACGGATCGGCCTCGACGCTGCCGCGCTCGAGTCCGAGCTCGAGCCACTCGGCGAACGTCAAGAACCGTTCATACTCGCGATCCGTGACGCGCACCGTCGTCGGCTTCCCGTACTGCCAGACGAGGTTGTTTTCCCATACGTTCGTGTCGAGATCGAGCCGCCCCTGGGCGTCCCGCGACGTGTCGAACCGGTAGAGCACCGCCTGCTCGCCCGCGGAGGCGAAGACGTTGCGGCGCACGACGTTGCGGCGAAGCCCGACCCCGCGCGTACGCAGCGCACGGTATTCGACTTCCTCGCGCCAGCGCCGGAACTTCGCCAGCTCCTTGGCCGTATCGAGGAAAAGATTGTTTTCGATCGTGTTCTCCTGCCCCGCATGGAGGTACAAGCCGCCTCCCGGCGTCCGGTACGTGACGTTGCCGTACACCTCCACGCCGCTCGTAAAGTCGTCCAAATAGATGCCGAAGGCGAACGCCGGCGACATCCATACGCCGTTCTCCGCGTGATAACCTAAAATATCATGAATCCGGTTATATCGAATTTTCGTGCCGTGCATCGTTAAGTCGCGGTCGACGAGGTAAATCGCCGCCGTGTCGCTCGTCTCCACGTTGACGTGGCGAATGTGGTTGTACTCGATGACGTGGTCGTTCCCCCGGGACTGGACGCCCCAGCGCGGCCCGTCGTGAATCAGGTTGTGCGCGACGCGGATGCCGACGCCGTGGATCGAGATGCCGGCGACGCTCTTGAGCTCCGTCCCGATATGGTGAACGTAGTTGTTCACCGCCTCGTGTCCACAAGGGTCGAACCGGCCGGCGAACGGGCTGCGGACGCCGCCGGACAAGTAGATGCCGTGGCTTCCGGTTTCATAAATATCGCAATCGACGACGGCGTTCTCCCGGCCCCCGAGTCCCGTCACGCCGGCCGCTCCCGTGTAGCGCACCGTGCAGCCGACGACGCGGCAGCCCGATACGTCGCGCATCAACACCGCCGTGCCGCTGCAGCCCTCGAGCGTCAAGCCCTCCAAGGTGACGAAGCCGCGCGGGGTCCGTTCCGGCATCCGTTCGGCGTAGTGCGTGTAGGTGCCCGACTCCGACCAATCGATTTTCTCCGCGTACAGGTCCTCCCGCTGCTCGCGTTCGCCGCGCAGTTCGATCAAGTGCTCCGCCGTAGGCAAGTATACCGCGACGTCCTCGGCGGCGGCGCCGTCGGGCGGATAGAAATACAGCGTGTCGGTTTCGCGATCGAGGTACCATTCCCCCGGCTGCGTCAGCTCCTCGCGCACGTTGCGGAAATAAAACCGGTCGCCCGGATAGATTTCGTACAGCGCCGGACGCGCCAGCACGACTTCCCCGGTGTCGGGATCGTAGCTGCGCAAGGGCACGATATCGTTCGTCCAGTTGAATCGCGGATAAATGAACAACTCGATCCGATCCAGGTTCGACCACGTCTTCAGCCGCGGGTCGCGGCAGACGAACCGGTCCCGCTCCCCGTGGCCCCCCTCGTACATATTTACGGGATCCCCTTCGACGTACAGCCATCCCGCGCCGTACGGATTGTCCGCATCGAACTTCGGGTACCGCGCGATCCGCTGCTTCTCGCCGCGGTACAGCAGCTGCGAGAAGCGAAGGCCCGCGAGGCCGGCCGCCGCCAGATCGAGCTTGACGACGCCGTCCGCGTGCGGACGGAAGCCGCTTAGCTCGACGCCTCCGGTCACGATCGCTTCCCCGTCGCCCGCCGCCCGGATGATGACAGGCCGCTGCGCGTCGCCGAGGTCCTCCCCCTCCAGCAGCAACCCTTCCGGAGCCGGGTACTTGCCGCGATGCAGCAGCACCTCGAAGCCGTCCGGCGCCCGTCCTTCGCGCCGCAGCTCGCGCATGCGTTCGATCGCGCCTCGCAGCGTTCTTAACGGCGAACTCGCCGTGCCGTCGGCGTCGTCCCGGCCTTCCGGCGCCAGATGCAGCGTATTCTTCATATCGGTTCGTTACTCCCTTCGTCAATGTCTTATCGGCGCCTCGACATCCTTCTCGCGATGCGCCGGCGTCACCCGCAGCCGTACGAGCTCGCCGCCTGTTACGCGACCCTCGACGACGGCGCCCCCCGGCGCGAGAAGCCGAAAATCCGCGTCCCACGCCTTGGGCCACGCCGGGCAGACGAAGATGCGCTCCCCGTCGCATTGGAGCAGCATCGCCTGCAGCGCCGTATTGGCCACGCTCCCGTGATCCTGATCCGGCATCCAGTCGAAATTCGGGCCCCAGAACGCCGGGAAGCGCGCGCCGGCGAAAAACTTGCCGTAATTTTCGGCGACGTACGAGCGGGCGGTTTCGGCGAGCCCGAGCTGAGCCGCTTGAATCGCGTCCTGCCGCCAGCCGCCCGTCCGCGCGAAGCGTCGCCGCTCGAACGTGCGCCGCCCCTTCTCGAGCTCGGGCGTGCCGACCGCGGCCAGACGGTACGGGAAGATCGCGTACAGCTCGACGTTCTCCGTGTTCATCAACTCCCCGAACACCGCTTCCGCAGGCGCGTAGACGACCGATCCGTCCTCGGCGGTCGTCTCCGGCACGTCCGGCAGCCGGTCCCGCAGCGCCGTCCACTCCGCTTGCAGCGCCGCCCATGCCTCGTCGCCGCCTGCGCCCCCCGGCGCCGGCAGCCGGAGCAGCCGGTCGAGCACGACGCGCAGCCCCGCGAGCTCGGGCAGCGGATTGACCGCCTCGTGCCAGTTCTCGAGCGCCTGCGCCGGCTCGATCCGCAGCCGGCCGCCTTCGTCCGTCGGGTATCGAAGGGCGAAATAGCGCAGGCAGGAGACGATGACCGGCAGCGACGCCGACTCGAACGTGTCCCGGTCGCCCGAGTACGCGTAGTGCTCCAGCATGAGCAAGCAAAGCTCGAGGTTGTTTTGCGCGTAGTGCCGAATGTAGGCGTTGTCGACCTGTCCGACCGGCTTGCCGTCGCGATCCCATCCGTAATCCGGGTTCAAGTAAGCCCCCCAGAACGTCATCGTCTCCGGGAAACACGCGCCTTCGTGCCCATAGTACCGCCGCGTCCGCTCCTCCGCCAACTGCAAATTGTTGCGAAACATGTAAAATAACGCGATCATCAGATCGAAATCGCCCGCCGCCAGCATCGACCAGTACGGCAGCCTCGTGTTTTGGAACCAATACCCGCCGCCCCAGCGGCGCTCGTCGGCGTCGAAGACGCCCGAGTAGCCGTATCCGTCGTCGTAGGCGACGTCGAACGTAAAGATCGAGCCGTTGAACTTGATCGGATACGCGCCCCTCCCGCCGCAGGCGTTCATGAAGCGCTGCAGCGCGTACCCTCTCGATACGACGAACGCCTCCTCCGCCGCCTCGGGGCTCGCTCCGCGCACTTCGATCCGGCTGCGCGACCAGAACGCCCGCCACCACTCCTGATGCCGGTCGTACGCCGCCCGCCGCTCCGCCGCCGTGCGCGCCGCCGGCGCCGCCTCGGCCAAGGCGACCCAGTCGTCGCCGCTGGCCGTCTGCGCCGTCAGTACGCGAATGGAAATCGCCGCTTCGGTCGAAGGCGCCGACGTCGTCAACGCGCGCGCGCCGGACTTCGCCCACGCGCCGCCCTCGCCGCGCACGATGCCGCCGAACGTCCGGTGCAGCAGCGGATCCGGCGCGCCGTCCTCTATCAGCCGCTCCAAGCCTTGCAGCCGTAAGCCGTCCGCCCAGACGGAGCGTTCGTTGCGGTGGTACCACGCGATGCGCGGCTCCGCGCCGCCGACGACGACGTCCCCGTCCTCGACGACCGGCCAAGGGGCACCCGATAAATTGGCGGAGCCGAGCGCATGCCCCTCCAGCGTCTTCGCCGCGTCGCGCCACGTCTCCAGCGACGCCGTCAGCCGGAAGGCGCGCGCGCTCTCCGCCTCCGCATAGATGACGGGGGCATGCGCATCGACCCACAGGCGAAGGAACACCCGCTCCTCGCCCTCGCCCGCTTCGATCCGAATCGTCCCGCGCTCGAGGTCGAGCTCCTGCAGGAACGGCCGCCCGAGCGCGAACGGGTTCGGCTCGAACGACAGCCGCAGTCGGCCCAGCTTGAGCAAGCGTCCGCTTTCGCTCCAGGCGTCCGTTTTACCGATATAAAACAACAGGTCGCCGTCCGGCTCCGCCCAGACGTTCAATCCGATATCCCCGTTGCCGAGCGGCATCGATTCGGCCGCGCCGCGGCTCGGGGCGTCCCAGCGCACATCGTACCGCCGCACCCAGGCGCTTCCCTGCTCGGTTCCCGGGTCGTTCCGCGCCGCGTCCGTCATCTTGTCTCCAGCCGCAGCTCCGCCGCCCGCAAGCCGATCGCCTCCGCCTTCACGACGAGCTCGCCGGCTTCCTTCCCCGCCTGCACGATCGCCAGCGCATAGCCGTTGAACGCGCGGCGATACGGCGCCTTGTCGGACTCGTGGCTCGACGGATCGCCGTTGCCGACGCCGATCAGCTTGCCGGCGCCTTCGACCGTAAACCGAACCTCGTTGTCGGCGGTCGGCACGACGCGGCCCCGCTCGTCGACGATCGAGACGCGGATCATGGAGACGTCGCGGCCGTCCGCGGCGATCGTCGTCCGGTCCGCGGCAAGCGCGATGCCCGACGGCGCGCCCGTCGTCTCGACGACGTGCGTCGTCGCTACGGCGCCGCCGCGATAGCCGCGAGCTTCGATCGCGCCCGGCTCGTACGGCACCTTCCACTCCAGGTGTCCGAGCTTGTCGACCGGCTGCGCCCCGAGCGAGCGTCCGTTCAGCAGCAGCTCGACGGTCTCGCAGTTGCTGTACACCCAGACGTCGATCGTCTCGCCCGTCCGGCCGTGCCAGCTCCAATGCGGGAACAAGTGCACGACCGGCTCCTCCGTCCAATTCGCCTTGTAGTAGTAGTAGTTATGCTTCGGGAAGCCGCAGCTGTCCATGATCCCGAAGTGCGAGCCGATCGCCGGCCAGTTGTACGGCGTCGGCTCTCCTTTGTAGTCGAAGCCCGTCCAGACGAACGTACCGGTCAGGAAGCGATGCTCGGCAAGGCTCCGCAGCACCCGCTCGGGACTGACGCACCATGGGGCCAGCTTCGTGCCGTACTCGGAGCAATACGCCTTCCGTTCGTCGTCCGCGTAGATGCCCCGGGTCACCGTATACGAAGCGCTTTCGCTGCCGATGACGATGCGGTCCGGGTACGTCGCCTTGTCGCGGATATCCCGGTCGTTATCGTAGGTGCCGTAATTGTACCCGACGATATCGACGGCGTCGGCGTAGCCGCCCGTATGGTAGCCGTGGTTCATCGAGGCGACGACCGGGCGCGTCGGGTCGAGCTTGCGCGTCCGCCGCGCCAGCGTATCCAAAATGCGGGCGCCCGTCTTCGTGCCCTCGAGCACCTCTTCGTTTTCCATGCTCCACATAATGACGCTAGGGTGATTTCGGTCCCGCCGAATCAAGCTTTCCAAGTTGGCGAGCCCCGCGGGCGAGCTGTCGAGCTTGCGGTTTTCGTCCATAACGAGCATGCCGAGCCGATCGCACGCGTCCAGCAGCTCCGGCGTCGGCGGATGATGCGCGCAGCGGTACGCGTTGGCGCCCATCTCCTTCAGCAGCTCGATCTTGTATTCCTGGATTCGGTCCGGCAGCGCCGCGCCGACGCCCGCGAAATCTTGATGCACGCATACGCCTTGGATGACGAGCGGCTCGCCGTTCATAAAGAACCCGTCGTTCTTCGTGAACTCGATCGTGCGGATGCCGAACGTCGTCTCGTACGTATCCGCCGTCTCGCCGTTCCGCAGGATACTCGTGACCGCCCGATACAGGTTCGGGCGGTCCGGGTGCCACAGCCGCGGTTCGGCGACGATCGCTTCGTGCGCGAACGCGCCCTCCGCATCCCCCTCGAGCCGTTCGTCGCTCTCGACGCGCGCGACGCTCTTGCCTTCCGCGTCGAGCAGCTCCGTCACGAGGCGGAAGTCGGCGGCTTCTCGCAGCCCGTTCACGATTTCCGTCTCGACGCGCACCTTCGCCCGCGCCGCGTCGACCTCCGGCGTCGTCACGAACGTGCCCCATTCCTTCACCCGCAGCGGATCGGTCTTCGTCAGCCACACATGGCGGTAGATGCCGCAGCCGTCGTACCACCAGCCCTCGTACTCGGAGGCGTCGACGCGGACGAACACGACGTTGCGCCCCTCGTCGCCGTAACGGAGGACGTCCGTAATGTCGTACGTGAAGCTCGTATACCCGCTCGCCTGCGTCCCGATCAGATGCCCGTTCACCCACACGGTGCTGTTCCGCATGACGCCGTCGAACCGCAGCGAGAAGCGTTTCCCTTCGTCCTCGGCCGGAATCGAAAACAGCTTCCGATAGCAGCCGATGCCGATCGCAAGATGCGCCCTGCCCTTCGGGTAGTGCTTTACGTAGCTCTGCTCGATCGCCCAGTCGTGGGGCAAATCGACGAGCTCCCACTTTTTCGGATCCATGACCCCTTCGGAGAACTCGTCGGAATACGCGATTTCGAGCCACTGCCCGTGCTCCGGCTTCTCGCAGTCCGTAAAGCCGCCCGTCCGTCCGGCCTTCACCGCGTATGGAATCGGGATGTCCCCCCGATGGAAATACCACCCCTCGTCGAACCGCATCGTCTCTCTTGCCGCGGCCTTGCCCGTCATGACGCTCTTCATCCTTTCCCTCTCGTCTCTTGTCGCTCGGACGCCGACCGCAGCGCCGCCTCGACGAGGCGCAGCGCCGGAATCATGTCCCGAATATCGTGCGCCGTGCGGCGCGATGCCCGGACCGAACGAATATAATCGTCGACGATGCCGGCGACCCCGACCGGACCGCCGTCCGCCGTCTCCGCCGCGGGTCCGGAGAACCGTTCCTCGCCGTCCCTGCCGCGCAGCGTCAGCCGTCCGCCCTCGTACCGAAGCGACCCCTTCGCCCCCTCGAGCCGGAAATCGCCGAGCCAAGGCGTCAGCTCCGCGGACGCCGCCCAGGTCGCCGTATATTGCAGCCGGACGCCATTGTCGGCGACGGCCAAAATCGCCGCGTTCGTATTCGGCTCGATCGACCAGGACGGGGTCCAAGACCACGCGTACACGCGCTCCCAGCGCACGCCGAGCAACGCATGGATCGCCCCGGCATGATGATACGTCAGGTCCTCGAGCATGACGTGGCGATACGCACTCGCCCACGCGGCATCCAGGTTCTCCCGGCGGCAGTTCCATTCGATTTCGAAAACGTCCCCGAGCGCGCCTTCCCCGATCCAACGCCGAGCCGCGCGGATCGCCGGGTCGTACCGATACGCTTCCCCGATCGCGATCGTGCGCCCCGTCTCCTCCGCCAGCGCCAGCAAAGTCTCCCCCGCGTCCGGCTCCGGCGGACGGAGCTTCTGCAAGTATACGTCATGGCCTAGGCGCGCCAGTCGCTCGACGAGGGCCATCGGCGTCTTCGCCCAAGGCGGCGTCGCCATCGCGACGAGGTCGAACGACGTCGTCCCGAGCGCCGTCTCCAGGTCTTCGAATTCCGGGACGCCCTCATAGCAATCCGACTCCCGATGTGCATCCACCAGTCCGACCAGCTCGACGTCCTCGCGCGCGAGCCACTGCGGCACCCATTCCTTCGTCTTCCCGATAACCAGCACCCTCAGTTTCCGATCCATGTCCGTAACGCTCCTTCGCCCTTCCGCCTTCGGCGGGTAAAGCAATCCCTGCGCAGCATGGCCGCGCAGGGAGCTCCCCGACCGTAACGAATTACGGCTCGTATTTTATTTTCCGTTCGCTTTGCGCCATTCGTCGATCTGACGCTGCACTTCTTCGCGTACCTTCTCGACGCCCGCCTTCTGCAGCTTGTCGAGATATTCCGGCAGCACCTTCGCCGGATCGACCGCGCCCGTTCCGAGACCCGGGCTGTACTGGTCGCCCAGCGCGGAGATGTTCGCGATCTCCGCCTTGACGTTCTCGTCGTTGAACGAGAAGCCCATGAGCGGGGACGGCGTCGCCGTCTCGTTCTCGTGCTTGACCGCGTCCATGATTTCTTGCGATTGGCCTTCAACCAAGTAGCCGTTGAACGTGTTGCCGAACACCCAGTTCGTGTTCGGGTTATATCCTGCGTCCGGGTTAATCTTCACCATGTTGTCGGACAGCTTCGAATAGTGCGTGCCTTCGATGCCGAACGCGAGCAAGTTGTAGAGATCCTTATTCGTGTTGAGCAGGTTGATGAACATCATCGCGCGCCCCGGATTTTCGGACGTGCGGCTGATCGCTTGCATCGTCGTGATGATCGTGTTCGTCCCCGTGTACGGCTCCGTCAGGTAGACGTATACGACGTCGTGGCCGCCGTTGGACGCCTTCTCGCCGACTTCCCCGCCCGGAGGCATGACGTTATCCTTGACGACCGCGAGCTTGCCGGTCTTGACGATATCGTCGAACGCTTTTACGGTAGCGGCGTCTTTATTGACGAGGCCCTTCTCGTACCATTCGCGAATCATCGTTACGTTGTTCTTATACGCTTCCGTCTGCGGGATGACGATCGCTTTATACGGATCGTCCTTATGGATGCCGATGACGTGGGCGCCGACATACTCGATGCCGTTCGCCATCGCCGAGAAGCCGCCGTTGCGGTCCATGCCGAACGGAACGATGTCCGGCTCGCCGGCTGCGACCTTCTCGAGGAACGGCTGGATGTCGCGCTCGGTCTTGATCGCGCTCGGATCTAAGCCGTACTTGTCAGCGAAACGCTTCTGTACGACGAAGCCCTCGCGGTTCGTGACCGTCTGATAGTTCGGCACGGCGTAAATTTTGCCGTTCACGCGCGTTGCGTCCCATACGAAGCTCGGAATTTCCGCTTGAATTTCTTTGCCGTGCTCGGCGAGCAGGTCGTCGAGCGGCAGGAATGCGCCCTTCGTGACGTTCGGGCCGTAGAAGAACGCCCAGTTCGCGGTCCATGCGATATCGAATTTCTCGCCGGAGGCGACGACCGTGTTCATCTTTTGCGTGTAATCGCCGAAGTCGATCGGCTTGAGCGTGACCTTCGCGTTAATCGCTTCCAATGTAATCTTGTTGACTGCGTCTTGAATCTTCTGCAGGTCCGGCTGGTTCGACGGCTGCGGGTAGTACCAAACCAGTTCGACTTCCTCGAGCTTCGGTTCTTCGGCCGGCGCCGGATCGTCTTTCGGCGTCTCCGCCGTCGTCCCGTTGGAGTTGGAATCCGCCGGAGCCGGAGCCGGCTCCGTGCCCGAACCGCCGTTGGAGCAAGCGCCAAGCACGAGCATCAAAGATAATGCCAGCACCGTCAAACGAAGCATAGTTTTTGGAAACCCTTTCATCTTTACTGACCTCCTACGAATATTTTTATTGTATCTTAAACCGTCCGGGACTGTTAGCCCCCGGACGACCTAAAACCGGGCGTAATGCATACGTTGCGGTTGTCAGCCTTTCAACGAACCGACCGTCAGGCCGCTGACGAAATACCGCTGAAAGAACGGGAACACGAACATCATCGGTCCCGCCGCCAGCACCGCCATCGCCATGCGCGCGGACAAGCTCGGGAAATCGGCCAGATCGATCATGACGTTCAATCGGCGCAGGTTGGTGGACAAGAAGTCGATCGTGTTCATCATGCGATACAGCATGAGCTGCAACGGAACCAGCTTCTGGTTGTCGATATACAGCAACCCGAGCCACCAGTCGTTCCAGTACATGAAGGAGATGAACAAGCCGAGCGTAGCGAGCGCGGGCGTCGACAGCGGTAGAATGATGCGGAAGAAAATCCGCAGTTCCCCGGCGCCGTCCATCTTGCACGATTCGATAATTTCGCCCGGAATTTTTTGAAGGAAGCCCTTCATGAGCATAATATTGAACGGGCTCAGCAAGTAAGGAATGATCAGCGCCCAGAGCGTATCCTTCAGGTGCAGGTACTGCGTAATTAAGATGTAGGACGGCACCAAGCCGCCGCTGAACAGCATCGTGAAGAAAATGTAAAACGTGGTGACGCGGCCGTACCGGTAATCCCGCCTGGAAATCGCGTACCCGATCATCGCGGTCATCAACAGGCTCAATATTGTGCCCAAGATTGTCACGAGGATCGTGATGCCGTAGGCGTTCAGCAGGACGCCCGGCGATTGCAAAATCAGCTTATACGCGGTAAAGTCCAGCTGCTGCGGAAGGAACCGGTACCCGTTCGTCAGCAGCGTCTTCTCCTCGCTGATCGAGATCGAGATGACGAGCACGAGCGGCATGATCATGAGGATCGAGACGACGGTAAACATCGCATTGATGCCGACTTGCGCGAAATTCATTTTCGATTGCGTTGTCATATCCGTCGCTCCTTTACCACAACGAGTTCTCGTCGTTTATTTTTTTAATAATGTAGTTTGCCAGCACGACAAGCACGAGTCCGACGACGGATTGGTAGAAGCCTACGGCCGTCGACATGCCGATATCGCCGATGTTCTTCAAGGCACGGAAGACATACGTGTCTACGACATCCGTCACCGAGTAGAGGAAGCTGGAGTCGTTCGGGATGAAGTAGAACAATCCGAAGTCCGCCCGGAAGATGCCGCCGATGCTCATGATCAGCAAGATCGAAATCAGCGGCGCCAGCAACGGGAGCGTAATGCGGAACGCCATCTGCGTCTTGGTCGCTCCGTCGATGCGCGCAGCCTCGTAATAAGACGAATCGATGCCGAGGATGCCGGCGTAATACACCAGCGTCGAGAACCCGACGCCCTTCCATAGGCTGACTAAAATCAGAATCCAAGGCCAGTACTTCGCTTCGTTGTACCAGAACACCGGGTCGAGTCCGAACTGCATCAACACCTGGTTCATGTAACCGTGGTTATGATCGAGGAAGCCCGTCACGATATAGCTGATGACGACCCACGATAGAAAATAAGGAAGGAACATCGCCGTCTGGTGCACCTTGATCCATCGTCTCGTGATTTCGTTAAGGAGCACCGCGAACAGCAGCGAAAACACGAGTCCGACGACGATGAACGCGACATTATACAGGATCGTGTTACGCGTTACGATGAAAGCGGTCTGCGACGTAAAGAAAAACTCGAAGTTTTTGAACCCTACCCAGTCGCTGCCGAAAATCCCCTTATCGTAGCGATAGTCCTTGAAGGCGAGCACCAAACCCGCCAGAGGCAGGTATGCGAAAATAAAAATGTAGACGACTGCGGGTAAGCCAAGCACGAAGAGCTCGATATTCTTTTTGAATAAGCGCCATTCCGTCAGAATGCCTCTCAAGCGGATCACCTCTCGAATGTGTTGCTTGTCGTTGTTGTACCCTCACTATGCACGAGGAAGAAACGGAAGGAAACTGTAAATAATAAACTGCAATCTCCGGATAGATCTATGGCCGAAAAACCTTGATGCGGCGCGGGTTTTCGGCGGCCACTATACGATCGGAACCGCACTGTACAATGGGAACCGGCAGCCGTTCCCGACGCGACCCCAAGCGTAGGCCCGATTTCACAGTCCGCCCGACATGCGCGCCGGGAACGTAAGAAAAACGCCTGACGGCGTCCTCTTGGTTCGAGCGGATGCATCATCCGTGCGAGAAGGCACCGACAAAAAATACAGCTATTTTTTCCCCTGTAGCCAAATGTAAGCGCATCCTTGCGATATTCATAAATGTAAAATTGGTACGACCGGTACGACCGACGCACGCATTCGTAGGTCGACCGCCAATTCCTGTTCTGATGGAAAAGGGGACCCGTCGCCGGATCCCCTTCTTCGTCGCCGCGGTTGCGGCAGCCTGTTATTCGACCGTGATTTCCAAATCCGACACGACCGCCGTCGCCTGCTCGGCTCCGCCGGACGCGAGCGCCACGCCGACCCGCAGATCGCCCCGCGGCTCGACGGCCGCGCGGCCGGCTTCCGTCCAGTAGCCTTCAGTGCCCTTGCCATAGTACGCGGTAACGATACCGTCCTCGAAGACGAGCTTCAGCTTCGCCGGGAACGACAGCGCAACGGTCGAGCCGTCCGCGATCGCCGTGCCGGGAATCGAGTCGGTGCCGCGATACTTCAGCGACGCGACGCCCGCGGCGTCCACGCCGAAGTACGCATGCTTCGAATAGGTGCTGTCGTTCTTACGAATCATAAGCCCGACGCTGGATGTCGGATGCGCCGCGTCGAACTGCTCGATCGTCGCGACGATCGTCACCTTCCCCGTCGCCGGTACCGTGCGCATCAGCGCCGAGAAGTCGTCCACGATGCCGCCGATGCCGCCGCCTGAGGCGCTGAATACGTAATCGCCGTCCTGCGCGGAAGCGAAGCCTTCGCCGAAGCCGTAATTTTTGAGGCTCCATCCGTTCGGCTGCTGCGGGCCGTCGGTGCTCGGCTTAATGTACAAGCTTCGCACCGCCAACCGGGTGACGCCTTGGTACGTAACGCGGGCGGTCATTTTTACCCGGCCCTCTTTATACGTCTGCAGAACGCCGTCCTCGCTCACCGTGCCGACGTCCGGACGGTCTACCCAATACGTCACGGCCGCTTGCGACAAATCGACGGATTGTCCGTTCGTCAGCTTCCCCGAAAGCAGCAGCTTCGTGCTTCCGCCCGCGAACAGCGCACCGTTCTCCGGCACGATCGTCGCCGACTGGAGAATGGCGGGATATACGCCGAAGCCGAGTTCGGCGGTCAAGCCGCTCGCCGCGGCCGTAATCGTCGTCTCCCCGAGGGCGACGGCCGTCACCCGTCCGTCCGCCGTCACGGACGCGACCGACGGATCGGCGCTGACGAACGTTACGCCTTCGTCCATCCGCTGCGATCTGCCGAATTCCGACGTCGCCTTCGCCGTCGCCGTCGCTTGGCCTCCGACGAGCAGTCCGGTCTGCGCCGCGTGCAGCTGCAGCGAGGCGAGCGCATCGTCCACCGCGACGTCGATGTCGGCGACGGCGGTCGCCCCGCCGGCCGCGACGGTCACCCGAATTTGCGTCAGGCCCTTGCCCGCAGCCGTAACCGTACCGGTGGTCGCATCGACCGTCGCCACCGAAGGGTCCAGCGATTCATAGGAAATCGACGCTGTACGGAGGTCCGCCGCGAAGCCCGCCTCGGTGCGGCCGCTCACCTCGAGCGCCGCCTGTTCGCCGGTCGAGAGCGCCAGCGAAGCCGCCCATGGGCCTTCCGTTCCGGCCGGCTGTACGAAGGCGCGCGCGAGCGGATCGAGCGGATCGGCGTACGGGAAGTCCGGCGTCGGTCCGATGCCCCCGAGCAGCACCTCGCGGATGCCGAGGCCGAACGCCGGCGACGCGTATGCGAACCGATAATCGCCGCCCGCCGCGTCGCGCAGCAGCGGATCCTGCTGTAAAGACGATTGGTCGAATTTATTGTTGTACAGCTGCTTCCATTCCTCCAGGTCCAGGGCGCCCGGAATGCTCTTGACATTGTACTGTCCCGTCGGATGATAGAACAAATTGGCGTCGGACGCCGTCACCGCGTTGTCCGTCCACGTGTCGAGCGAGAATACGGCTTCCCCGGAATCGTATACGAGGTTGTTCCGGAATTCGAACGCTTCCCGCGGCAAGCCGCCCGGCGAGGACGCGAACGTCGCCATCGATACGTTGTTGTTAACGATAATATTGTTGATGATTTTCGTCCCGATGCCGCGCGCGAAGATCGCGCTGCGCAGCTCGCCTGCTTTCCCTCCGTTCTGGAGGTTCGCGATCACGTTGCCTTCGATCAGCGTCCCGTTCACGTCGTCATCCATATAGATGCCGTGGCCGAACGAAAATTCGATCTCGCTGTCATGAATGTAGTTATACTTGATCTGGTTGCCCGTACCGGCGCCCCAGGCGTAAATCAACCCGGTGTCCTGCGTGTTTTTGTTCATCGCGTAGACGTTGTTGTAAGCGATCAAGTTGTCTCTCGTATGCTTGAATAAATGCCGATTTTCCAGCGTGTACGTCACGCCCTCGATCGCTTTCCCGAGCAGATGCGTCGAGTTCGGCCCCGACAAGGAAATCGCGTTGCGCGGTCCGTCGTGGATCAGGTTGTGCGTCACCGTGTTTTCCCCGGAGTTCGCCAGCGTGATGCCCGCCGCGCCGGCGCTCAGGATGCCCATGTCGTACATATGGTTGTTCACGATGCGATTGCGGAAGTTCTTATACGCCAGCGTCTCGTAGTTGGTCGAGATAAATTCGACGGCGTCGTTGCCGACGCTGCGGATCCGATTGCCCTCGACGGCGATGTCGTTCGCGTAATTGACGGCGGTAATGCCGAAGCCGCCGACGTTTTCGATCACGCTGCCGCGGATTGCGATATGCTCCGCGTTTTCCATATGAATCGCCGCATCGGCGTACGCCGTCAAGCCGGACGCCCGATCGGTGCCGGTGAACGTCAGCCCTTCGAAGACGATATGCCGCACTTTGGCTTCGGGCGAGCTTCCCTTCAGCGCGATAAGCCCTTTCGTCTTCGGCGCGACGACGGCGCGCGTCTCGATCGACGCCTCGCGAGGCCAATAATACAGGTCGCCTGCGGCCTTATCCAAATAAAACTCCCCGGGGGCATCCAGCAGCTCGAGCACGCCCATGACGTAGTAGCGGGATCCTACGCCCATCTCGTACGGCGTCTGGCCGACGAGCGTCGCATGGCCGCTCGCGTAATCGATCGACGCGAAGGCGTTAATGCCGCTCGCCCAGCTCCAGTCGCCTGCCGGTCCGCCCGGCAGCGCAAAAATTTCCAATCCTTCGATACTGTCCAGCACCGGGATATCCCCCGCGCCGAAGTAGAACGCGCTGCGCGGATTCGCCACGTCGTATCCCGTCACCCGGCTGTAGCCTTCGTTCGGGTACCGCGCCTTCACCGCCCATTCGCCGTTCTCCGTCAGCGTGTCGAACGACCAATCCGTCCCGACATGCGCCCGGTAGATCGAGCCCTGATACGGCTCCCAGCCGGTCACCGCTTGACCCGCGTGCAGCACCGGCGTCTCGCCCGGGTAGTTCCGGTACACGACATCGAAGCCGTTCGTACCGGAATCCTGCTCGTCGAACCGGAGCGTCTCGTCGAAGTAATAATCGCCGCCGCGCAAGTACACGACGATATCTCCCGTCATGTTATCGTTCAACGCGCGCACCGCGTCCCTGGCCTTTGCTACCGTCCGGAACGGCGACGCTTTCGCGCCGTCGTTCGCGTCGTCGCCCGACGCCGGGTCGACGTACAGCGCCAGCGCGGCGGCTTCGCCCGCCGCGTGCGCCGCCGCCGGGCGGCCGAGCCAGGCAAGGCAAGAGAGCGCCAGGACGGCCGCCAGCATGGCGTTCGTCCAGAGGTTCCGTTTTCGCATTGTGTCCGCTTTCATCCCGATCCCTCCTCGTTCCTGTCCTAGAATGTATGAACGAACCGAACCAGCAGCTGCGCCGCTTCCGCGCGGGAGCCGTACTGTTGGCCCTGGAATTGGCCTTGCGGATATCCGTTCGCCCACCCGAACGCGTAGGCCTGCAGCACATACGGCTGGTCGGCGGCGTCGATGCGATGGAAATCCTTAATCCCGGCGGCATAGGATGGTGCGTTCTCCGCCTCGATGCCCGAGCGCTCGAGCGCCCGGCCGAGCACGCGAACCATCTCCGCGCGCGTCATGTGCCGCTTCCGATCGGCGAACTCGTCTTCCAGCACGAGCCCGAGCGCCTCCGCCCGCGCCATTGCGTCCCCGTCCCCGAGCGATGCGCAAGGGTTATCGAGGGTTGCGCAGTAAGCGTCTACCGCCCATGCGACGAATTCGTTTCGCTGCATCAGCTGATTCGGCTGGAACCGCACCGCTTCGTTGTTCACGACGCCGAGGTAGCTGAGCAGGTGAATCGAGTCGTAATGCCAATCCGTCTTCGCGACGTCGGTAAACAACAGATCGACGAGCTCCGTCGGCGGCACGTACGTCTCGTAAGCGAACCCTTTGATCTGCACGGGCTTGCCCGCCATCGCGTATACGCCGAAATATCCGGCTTCGCGGATCGGCTCGGACGCGTCAAGCTTCTGATACACCAGAGTGCCGTCGACGTACAACTTCAGCTCGACGGCGTCGCCTTTGTCGAGCGCGCTCGCCTTGATGCGGTGGTCCGCGCCGCTGTTCACGATGCCGTTGTTTTCGACCGTCTCGAACATCAGATTCGCCGTCGTGCCGTCGGCCGTGCGCTTAAACTTCTGAATTTCGATGACGTCCTCCTTGAACACGAACAAATAGCCTTGGTTTTCCCACCAGATCGGGCGGTCGTAGCTTTCCATTCGCAGCGCGAAGCCGGGCCATGCGCCCTCCAGCACGGCGTTGAACGTAAAGTCGAACGCTTCGTTGCGGAACTGCGGCTCCTTGTACGCGGCGATCGCGTCCGTGCCGGACACCTGCACGCCGCCCGGAATGCCGGCGATCTCGCCGCCCGACGCGCCGATCGCCCATAGGTCGGACGTATCGATGCCGAACAAGAAATTCGTCACCGTCACCGGCTTGCCGGCCATCGCATAGATGCCGAAATACCCTTCGTCCGTTACCGGCCGGTCGACGTCTTCCTTCTGGTAGACGAGCGCCCCGTCGACGTACAGCGTCAGAAGGACGCCCGCGGCCGTATCCGTCGCCGCCACCTTGATGCGGTGGTCGACGCCGCTCGCGACGATGCCCGCATTGTCGACCGTCTCGAACATCGTGTTGCTCGTCGATTGACCGTCGTCGGCCAGCTTGAATTTTTGAATTTCGATGACGTCCTCTTTGAACACGAACAAGTACCCTTCGTTATTCCACCAGATCGGGAAGTCGTAATTGTTCATGCGCAGCGCGACGCCCGGCCATGCGCCCTCGAGCTCGGCGTTCCACGTAAACTCGAACGTCTCGTTCTTGAACGTCCGGCCCGCGTAGCCGGCGACCGCGTCCGTGCCGCTCACCGTGACGCCGCCCGGCGTCCCGACGACCGTGCCGCCCATATCGCCGATCTCCCACGGTCCCGACTTCTTGCCGAACGTAAAGTCGGTGATGCGCACCGGCTGCCCCGCCATCGCGTAGACGCCGAAGTAGCCCGAGCCGCGAATCGGATCGTCCGCATCCAGCTTCTCGTAGACGAGCCGTCCGTCGATATGCAGCTCGAGCCGCACGCCTTCCAGCGTGTCCACGGCGGATACTTGCACCCGGTGGTCCGTGCCGCTGCCGACGATGCCGGCGTTGACGACCGTCTCGAACATCCGGTTGCTCGTCGTGCCGTCTTCGCCCCGACGGAACTTCTGGATCTCCAGCACGTCCTCTTTGAAAACGAACAAATACCCTTCGTTATTCCACCAGATCGGGTTTTCGTAATTGTTCATGCGCAGCGTCACGCCCGGCCAAGCGCCCTCGAGCTCGGCGTTCCACGTAAACTCGAACGTCTCGTTCGCGAACGTCTGCCCCGTGTACGCGGCTACCGCGTCCGTGCCCTGCACGACGATGCCGCCTTCGATCGGCTGCACCTCGTCGCCCGACGGCACCGACGTCCACGGCAGCGCCTCCGTCGTACTCTCCGTCGTCGCCGCTTCCTCCGCCGCCGCGGTCGATAGAAGCGTACTCCCCAATGCGATCGCCAAACAAAGCGATACCCATCTTCTCATCCTTCTGCCTCCCCTTCGCCTTGAAAATGATTCGCCACGTTAATGAATGGAAACGCTTTACCGTTTCTGCATGCGCCGCCGCCTCCTCAACGACTGGTCGGGAAATCGGCTTCATTATGGCAAAGTCCGCGCGGGAGACAAACTGTATATCCGGGTTTTCGACTATAACATGGGAAGTTGCAAGGCTGTGAAAATGAAACTGTACGCGCTGTCCATAAGAAAAAACAGGCGCCGCTTATCGCGACGCCTGTCTGACCCGGTACTCTCCCGGGGTGACCCCGTACCGCTTCTTGAACACCCGGAAAAACTGGCTCTCGTTGCCGAAGCCGACCTTCTCCATGATTTCCTTCACGGTGTACCGTTCCTTCTCCAACAGCTTCACGGCGTACCGCAGACGCACGTCGTTGATGTACTCCGCGACGCCGATGTTCTCGCGCTTCTTAAACTGCCGGCCCACGTATTTATCCGACATGCCGAGCGAATCCGCGACGGACTGCAGGCTGTGGTTCATATTCATATAGTCGGATTCGATCATCTCTTTGATCGTGTCGACCAAAATATCGTTCTTGTCTTCCTCCGTCTCCGCGCGGTTTTGATCCGCGAAACGGGCGAACGTCTTCTGTATATACTCGGACATATCGTCGAGCGTCTCTTGCTCGAGCACCTTCTGGTTTAACGCGGCGAACGGAATGGAGACGCCGGCCTTCCGCTTATCCATTCCCTTGGCCGTTTGCTGCAGCAGGAAGACGAGATGAAGCACGGCATGAATGATCCGCTCGTACGACAGCTCCTTGAAAGAATCGAACAGCTTGGCCGTGAGGTCCCGGAACGCTTCGACGTTGCCGAGATGAATCGACTCGACCCACCGGCGCTCCAGCTCCTGCGGCGGTCCGGCGTCCTCCCGTGCCGCCCGCTCCTCGATCCGCGCCGGCGTCACGACCGAGCCGCGGCCGAACACCAGCCGGTACAGCGCCTGATCCTCCGCGAGCTGATACAGCTCGGTGATCTTCTCGTGCCCCTCCCGGAACGGGCTGACGGAAGCGGTCAACGACAGCTTATAAAACCGCTTGATGACGTCTTGAATTTCTTTCACGAGCGCCGCCGTCTCCTCCGTCAGCCGCGCCGGGTCGTCCCCCTCCCCCGCGCTGATCAGGACGGCCAGCTTGCCGTCCCCGACGTCGACCGCCTCGTTCCGGTACCGCTTCGAGACGATCTCCTCCGAGATGTTCGTAATGGCGAACATGAGGAGCTTCCGGTCCGCGTACTCCGTGCGCTGGTCGAAAGCTTTGTAGTCGTCGATCGAAAGCAGCGCCACCCCTTTCGCGCCGTTCGGCCGGATGTGAAGACCGTTCTGCTCGATGCATTGGCGGAACTGCTCCTTCGTGAACGACGAACTGTTCGTGACGATCGTCCGCAAATAATAATTTTTGGCGATGTCCTTCGTCGCGTCGTAGCTCTTGCGAATGAAGCGCATCTCGTCGGTCACGCGATTGTACACGCCCAAGATGTAATTGATTTCGTCTTTCTCCTGCAACGGCCCGCTGTCCGCGCCGCCGATCTTGGCGACCATCTGCTGGATCGGCCGGTACAGCCGCTGAGAGACGACGAAGGAAATAACGACCGACAGCAGCAACAGCGCCGCCGCGATCGAAAAATACGTCCATCGCAGCTTCAAAATTTTCGAGAAGACGACGTCGTACGGCTGCAAGGACGCGATGCGCCAACCGTTTTCTAAGGTAATATACGTAAAGATCGTCTTCTCCGAACCGACGGTGGCGGTGAGGAAACCGGTTTCGGCGCCGGTCGCGGAAATATGCGCCGTCAATATGCGCGACACCTCGTCATGGTCGGGCTCGCCCGGCCGCGAGGGGTTCAGGATGAGCCCGTTCTCGTCCATGACGTACGTCGTGCTGCCTTCCGAAGCGAGATCGTTGATGACCTGCAAATTATCGAAGAACCAATCCGTCCGCACGTTCATCATCAGCGTGCTCTTGTTCCGCGTCGTCGGGTCGCCGGATACCGCCTCGAACAAGAAGAAAGCGAAAAATTCGATCGCCCCGCCCTCGTCGGATCGGAACGGAATCCATTCGGTGTTCGGCGCGACGGAGCCGGCCTTGAAATAATTGGAGATCACGCCGTAAATTTTATCCTCGAGCGGCTTGATCCGCGGATCCATCGGGTAATATTCCGTCGAGTAGAACGTATCGTTATAGCTGTTGTAAATCATGATGGAATCTAGAAAATTCGTCGTCGATACCGTGTTCTGCAGCTTCCGCAACGGGGGGTACACGTCCTCGATCGCGTTCTCGTCGTTGTAAAACAGGTTCGCCATCTCGTAATCGTTGTAAATCGACCAACCCAAGTTGTGCACGATCTCGCTTAAGTAATCGATATTGTATTTCGTCTGCGCCAGCACCTTGCGGTTCGCCTCGTACTGGACGTCCAAACCGGTTTTTTCCGAATAGTAGAACAATACCGCGGAAGACAGCATCGAGGTCAAGACGACGAGCAGCAGGATCGTGAGGAGTAGCCGCTGTAAATATTTGCGGGATCGGTACATTTTCAGAAAAAACATCCGTTTCGCCCCTCTTGCCGTGATGGTATGAATGCCGCTTCGCGCCGAACCGCCTTCCGCGGGATGCTACCAGGTCGGGTTCTCCCTTAACCAGTCGAAGACGCGGCGATGGTACGGACTGAAATCGGGATCCGGAATGCCGGACGGCGGAATCGACGGGTCGCCGTAGCCGAGCTGAAACATATCGTGGTGGTACACGTGGTACGCCCCGGCCGCGCGTACCGTTCGAATTTGCTCGATATGCAGCTCCGGCGTCGTCCCCTCCCGGCCGCCGAACTTCAGCGTGCCGGTACGTGCCGGCTCGTCGTCGATGACAGGCTTATTGTATTTCTCGATCAACATCTCGAGCTCCATGACGGCCAGCTTGTAAAACTCTTCTTCCGAGCGGTTCGTATGCGGCGTCAGCACGTCCACGAGATCGTTGTGTTCATGCGAGCCCAAGTACCTGGAATCGCGATAGCCCGGCGAATTCGTCACGATGCGGACGTAATCGATCGCCTTGATCGTCTCGTACAGCGGCTGGACGTGGACGGAATTTTCGTTCCAAATTTGCAAAATGAGATTGCGATACGGCAGCAGCCGCGTCGCCATCTCCGCCGCCGCGCGCTCGTGCGCCCAGATCGGGAACGGCGAAATCGGATGCTCGTAGCGCTCCACGACGAAAAGCACGACCTCGACCGTCATGTCGAGCGCGTCGGCTTGCTCGAGCAGCCTCTCGAGGCGCTGGAAGTAAAAGTCTTTCACCTGACCGTCCGCCGTATACAACGTGTGATCCGGATCGACGTCGATGAACGTCTTCACCTTCGGATTCAAATCCCATTGGCACCACACGCGAAGCATATTGACCCCGTTCGCCTTAAATTTCGCCAGCCAGGCCGCTCTTTCCTCCTCGCTTCGATTGAACGCTTCGTTGAACAGCGCGTTGAAGAAGCTAAGGCCTTGAAGATAGTACGGACGGTCGTTCAGGCGGAAGCGGCCTCCCTTCACGTGAAGGCGTTGGGTTTTGTACGCGGATAACATCGGTATCGCTCCTTTATGCTCTTGGATTCGCTCGCGCCGTTAGACTTCGCCGTCCGCCGCCTCGAACGAAAATACGCATTCCAGCTCGCGCCAGATGCGCTCGGACGCCGGGGTATCCGTCCACGGCTCGAAATGCGGATCCATCACGTCCTGCCAGCCGTCGGGGGTGCGGTTCGTATCGAGCTTCCCTCGACGCGGACGCCCGCTGAGGCTGGACGGCAGCTCTTGGTACGAGAAAATCAACCGCTCGTGGGAGCCGATGATATACGTCTGGTTGAATTTCTCCGGCTGTTCCTCCTGCAGCTGATAGTGGTAAAACACGTAGCTCGCGTACTGCTCGGGCTTCAAGCGGGCGAGCGAGCCGACGCGCCGTTCCACGACGCGACCCTTCCGCCAAGACGCCCAGTCGACGGGCACCCCGTCGTGGAATATATCGTTCATCGGCGCGGCGATGCGCGGGCGCTGTTCGCCGGGCCACGGCGCGAGCATCGCCCTCAGCGGCGGCGGGATGTCCGGCCGGAACGGGAGCGCGTTCGTCTCCGCCTCTACGTAGGCGAACAACTGCGACTCCCACCGGTACACGGCGCATACCCGCGCGCCTGCCTGCCTCAACGCCCGTTCCAGCGCCTCCGCCGATTCGCGGACGGTCTCGGCGAGCCGTTCGCCTTGCCCGTTCGCGATCGCCAATCGGTACATCAGTCGCTCCACCATCGTTACATTCCCCATTCCGCATAGATTTCTAGTTTTGTTTCATACCGCCGATCCTCGAGGGAAAACCTGACAATCCCCCGACAAACATTTCGTCGACGGAACGGAAAAACCCTTCCTTGCGACCTCGCATGCACCCTGCCGGTACCCTACCGGCGTCTGTCCGCCGCGCGACCCACACCCGGCGCCATCGCCATGGTATCCTTCCTATTCTTGCACTTCCGCGGGACAGCGGAAACTGTACAATTGGTAAGATTCCTGTACAATCGGTACGTGCCGAACCGCGGCGGTCGACTTGTTAAGCAACTTTGCAATGAAAAAGGAGCCCCCCTTTCGCCGTCATACATGACGAAAAGAGAACCCCCCGTGCCGTGCCGGTCACCACGCGTCTTCCGCCGGCGAGGCGACCGGCTCGCGCCATCCCTGCATCGCGAGCAAATACGCGGAAGCGGCGTTCAGGTCTTCGACGTGGAATGTCGGACAGCCGTCGGCCTCCGCGTCGGCGTACGCCCGGTCGAAGACGAGCAGCACGACCGGCCCGGCGCTCTCGAGCCGGTTCAGCCGCACCCAGTCTTCCCGCTCCCGCAGCAGCGCGACCGTGCCGGCCGTATCGCGAGGCAGGCGCCTCCGTACAATCTCCCGCATCGCTTCGTCCGCGCCTACGATCGTCAGCAACGACTCGGTTATCGTCATGTCGGCACCCCTTCCCGCGCGATATGCACCGCGCAAATTTTAAACTCCGGCATGCGGCTGATCGGGTGGAGCGCGTCGCTCGTCAGCCGGTTGATCGACCGGTCGTCGCCCCAGTGGAACGGGACGAACACGGTTGTCGGGTGAATGTCGTCGGTGACGCGCACCGGGAACGCCGCCGTGCCGCGCCTCGACGTCAGCCGCACCCGGTCGCCAGGCCGCAGGCCGATCCGCTCGGCGACGGACGCGTGCAGCTCCGCGACCGGCGTCGGCGCCTTCGCGTCGAGCGGCTCCGTGCGGCGCGTCTGCGTGCCGCTAAGATATTGGCTGCCTACGCGGCCGGTCGTCAGAATGTACGGGTATTCGCGGCTCGTCGTCTCGGCCGGAAGGCCAGGGCGGATGCCGTGCAGCCTCGCCTTCCCGTCCGCGTGGGCGAACCGTTCCCCGAACAGCCGCGGCGTGCCCGGATGCGATTCCGACGGACACGGCCAGAAGACGCCGCCCCCCCGCTTCAATCGCTCGTACGTAATGCCGCTGTAATCGGCGGGCGCGCCGGCCGTGGCGAGGCGCAGCTCCTCGAACACGTCCTTCGGCGAGCGGAACGGGAAGTGGCGGCCCGCGCCGAGCCGGCTCGCGAGCTCGCACAGGATGAGCATATCAAGCTTCGCGCTGCCCGGCAGGTCGAGCGCTCGCGCCCGATGAAAGACGCGGCCTTCCACGTTCGTCAGCGTGCCCTCGGCCTCAAGGAACGACGAGCCCGGCAAAAACCAATGCGCGAGCCGCGCCGTCTCCGTCTCGAACAGGTCGATCACGACGAGCAGCTCGAGCTTCTTCAGCGCCGCTTCGACGCGATGCGCGTTCGGGCTCGAGACGAGCGGATTCGAGCCGAGCACGAGCATCGCCTTGATCTCGCCCGCTTCGATGCGCTCGAACAGCTCGAACGCGGACACCCCCTTGCCCGGCAGCGAATCGGGGTCGACGCCCCACACCTCGGCGACCTTGCGCCGCGCCTCCGGGTCTTCGATCGACCGGTACCCCGGCAGCTGATCGGCCTTCTGCCCGTGCTCCCGTCCGCCTTGCCCGTTCGCCTGTCCGGTGATCGCGCCGAAGCCGCTGTTCGGCCGGCCGACGCGGCCGCACAGCAGCGCCAAGTTAATGTAACCGAGCGTATGCTCTACGCCGTTCACCTGCTGCTCGAGGCCGCGCGCCGTCAGCACGACGCCGCTCTCGGCCTTGGCGAAGCCGCGGGCGATCGCTCGAATCTTCTCCTCGAGGATGCCGGTAATCGAAGCGACATACGAAGGCGTAAACGCCCGCACCGCCTCGGCGACGGCCTCGAGGCCGCTCGTGCGCTCCGCCACGTACGCCGCGTCGTACAGCTTCTCGTCGAGGATGACGTGAAGCAGCGCGTTGACGAACACCGAATCGAAGCCGGGCTGCAGCTTGACGTGGATGTCCGCGATCTTGGACGTCATCGTCTGCCGCGGGTCGATCGTGACGATCGTCGCGCCCGCCTTCTTCGCCGCGAGCAAATACGGCATCATCGTCGGCTGGCACTCGGCGACGTTCGTGCCGGCGAGGATGATGTATTTGGAGCCGGCGATGTCGTCGAGCGGCAGCGTGAGGCCGCGGTCGAGCCCGAAGGCGCGCAGCTGCGCCGCCGCGGCGGACGACATGCAATAGCGTCCGTTATAGTCGATGTACCGCGACTTCAGAGCGACGCGGGTAAACTTCCCGAGCAGGTAGCACACCTCGTTCGTGAGCGATCCGCCGCCGAAGACGGAGACGGCGTCGTTCCCGTACGCGGCCTGAATCGCGGCGATGCGCGAGGCGATCTCCCCGAAGGCGGCGTCCCAGTTCTCCGGCTGCCACGGCGTCGCCTCGATGTCGCGTCCGGCCGCGACCCGGCGCACGAGCGGCATCGTAATGCGGTCCGGATGAACGGCGTGGCGCGGAGAATGATAGCCCTTCTGACAAAGACGACCCGTCGATACGGGGAACGACCCGCTCGGGCGCACGGCTAGGCCGGGTTCCTTATCCGTCAACTGCAGCTCGATGCCGCACTGCATGCTGCAGAACGGGCAATGCGATTTCAGCACCGGCTCGCTCATACCGCGTCCACCCACACGACGCCGTCCTCGACCGTCGCCCGGAACGTGCGGACGGAGCCGTCGTCCGGCTTCTGGACGAGCCCGTCGTTCAGGTCGATCTTGCGATCGTGCATCGGGCAGAACACATAATGTCCGCTCACCATCCCCTCGGCCAAGACGCCGTGCTTATGCGGGCATCGGTTTTCCACCGCCCGCACCGTGTCGTCGCTCAGGCGGAACACGGCGAGCTCGACGTCGCCCGCGCGCACCGTCTTCCCCGTGCCGACCGGCAGTTCCTCCAGCATCGCCAGCCGCACCCGCTTCGCCGCGGCCGCTCCCGCGCTTCCCGTCGTCGTCATCTGCAGCGCCTCCTTCTCCACCCTTATGTTCTCTGTCGGCCAAGAGCCGCAACGCGGCGCTTTCCCCGGTCACGCCGTTGTCGTCGTCGTCGCCGTCTCGATCACTTCGTACAAGTCCCTGCGAATCGCCGCCGTCTCCGCCGCTTCCTTCCACGGATCCTTCGTAACGGAGAGCGCTTCGTCCATCCGCTTGCACAGCGCCTGCCGCTTCTCCGCGTTCTCGACGACCTCCCGAATCCGATCGAGGCCGACGCGGACGACCCACTCCGACGTTCGCTCGCCGTAATTGCCGGTCTCCCGGTAATACTGCAGATACGCCGCGATATACGACATGACGTCTTCCTCCGTCTTCACCGTCGCGAGCAGATCGCCCGCCCGCACCTTCACGCCGCCGTTGCCGCCCGCGTACAGCTCCCAGCCGCCGTCGATCGCGACGACGCCGAGATCCTTAATGCCCGACTCCGCGCAGTTGCGGGGGCAGCCCGAGACGGCCATCTTCACCTTGGCCGGCGTGTTCAGCCGCTCGAACTTCTTCTCGAGCGCGATGCCCATGCCCATCGAATCCGCCGTGCCGAACCGGCAGAAATCCGCGCCGACGCACGTCTTCACCGTGCGGAGCGCCTTGCCGTACGCATAGCCCGACGGCATGTCGAGATCGGTCCACATCGGCACGAGGTCTTCCTTCTTCACGCCGAGCAGGTCGATACGCTGGCCGCCCGTCAGCTTCACGGTCGGCACGTTGTATTTCTCCGCCACTTCCGCGATTTTTTTCAGCTCGGAAGGCGTCGTGACGCCGCCGTACATGCGGGGCACGACGGAATACGTGCCGTCCTTCTGGATGTTCGCGTGCATGCGCTCGTTCACGAAGCGCGACGTCCGGTCGTCCCGATACGTCGAAGGATGGACCATCGACAAGTAATAATTCACGGCCGGGCGGCACTTGGAGCAGCCCTCCGGCTCTTTCCACTCGAGCACGTGCATCACTTCGCGCACGTGCGTGAGCCCCTTGTCGCGAATCGCCGCCACGACGTCGTCGCGCGTCAGCGTCGTGCATCCGCAAATCGCGCTCTTCGCCGCGGCCGCCGGGTCGAACGCGTCGCCGAGCGTCGTCTGGAGCAGCGCCGAGACGAGCGGCTTGCAGCCGCCGCACGAGCGCGACGCCGTCGTCGCGTCCTTGACGCCGTCGACCGTCGTCAGGCCGCATTCGCGAATCGCGGAGCAGATCGTCCCTTTCGAGACGCCGTTGCAGCCGCAGATGATCGCGTCGTCCGCCATGCCGGCGACGAGCCCTTCCGTGCCGCCGCCGTTGCCGCCTTCGATGCCTTCGTGGAGCAGCTTCGTCATTTCCATTTTCGAAATATCCGCTTGAGACTTGATGAGCTGCATGAGCCGCGTGCTCTCCGACGTATCGCCGAACAACACCGCTCCTACGATCTTCGAACCCTTCACCAGAACCTTCTTATAGATGCCGGACCAGTCGTCGTGCACCCGGATCGCCTTCGTCTCCGCGTCCTCGATGAACTGTCCGCCCGAAAACACGTCGACGCCCGATACCTTCAGCTTCGTGTAGACGACGGAGCCCTCGTACGGGGCGCCCTCGACGCCGGCCAGCCGCTTGGCGAGCACCGCCCCTTGCTCGTAAAGCGGAGCGACGAGGCCGTAGGCGACGCCGCGATGCTGCGCGCATTCGCCGACCGCGTAAATGTCCGGCGCGCTCGTCTCGAGCCAGTCGTTCACCGTGATGCCCTGCACGACGTCGAGCCCCGCGTCCTTCGCCAGCGCCACGTTCGGCCGGATGCCGACCGCCATGACGATCAGGTCCGCCTCCGTCCACGTGCCGTCCGCGAACTTCAGCCCCGTCGCGCGCTCCCGGCCGACAATTTCCGCCGACGACTTCTGCATCAGGAACTTCATGCCTTGCGCCTCGAGCGCCGTCTGCAGCAGCTTCGACGCCGTCGGATCAAGCTGACGCTCCATCAGATGCTCGCCGATGTGGACGACCTCGACCTGCATGCCGAGATTGAGCAGCCCGCGCGCCGCCTCAAGCCCGAGCAGCCCGCCGCCGATGACGACGGCCTTGCGATACTTCTTCGCGGCCTCGCGCATCAGCTCCGTGTCCCGGATCGTCCGGTAGGCGATGACGCCCGGCAGCTGGGCGCCCGGAATCGGAATGACGAACGCGTTCGAGCCGGTGGCGACGACCACCTTGTCGTACGCTTCCGTCATCGCGCCCGCGTCCCCCTCGCTCGCGACCGTCTTCGCCGCCGCGTCGAGCTTCGTCACGCGCTGCCCCGTGTACAGCCGAATGCCGTTTTTCGCGTACCAGTCGTAGTCGTTAATATAGATGTCTTCCTGCTTTGTATCGCCGGCCAGCACGTAGCTCAGCATAATCCGGTTATAGTTCGGGTACGGCTCCGCGCCGTATACCGTAATGTCGTATTTGTCGGGCGCGAGCTTGAGCAGATGCTCGATCGCGTTCACGCCCGCCATCCCGTTGCCGATCAGCGCCAGCTTTGGTTTCGCCATGATGACCCACTCCTCCTCATTGATATCCATCCACGCGCCGTGCCGCTTCCTACGCCTTCACCGTCCGGTCCGCCGCCGCGCGGCCGCCTTCGCCGATCCACGTCCGCTTCCATTGCCCTTGCGCCGCGACGACGACGACGATGCAGACGAGCGCGATCGCGCTGAGCACCAGGAAGCCGGACGCGAACGAGCCGGTCGCGAGCTTCAGGTTGCCGAGAATTTTGGGGAGGAAAAAGCCCCCGAGGCCGCCCGCCGCGCCGACGATGCCCGTAATGACGCCGATCTCCTTCGCGAAGCGCTGCGGCACGAGCTGGAACACCGAACCGTTGCCCATGCCGAGCGCCATCATGGCGACGAACAGCATCGCCGTGGTGGCCGCGATGCCAGGCAGCGTCGAGATACCCGCCATCATGAGGGCGACGACGCCGTAGAGCGCTAGCAGCATCCGAATGCCCCCGAGCTTATCCGCGAGCCAGCCGCCGACGGGACGGAAGAAGCTGCCCGCGATGACGAGAAGCGTCGTGAAGTCGGCCGCCCGGACCGGATCGAGCCCGTATTGCGTGTTATAGAAAATGGTCAAGTAGCTCGTCATGCCGACGAAGCCGCCGAACGTGACGCTGTACAGGATGCAAAATACCCAAGTGTCTTTCATCTTCAGAACCGAAGCGTAGTCGGCCAGCTTCTTCGGCGCCGGCTGATTCGGGCTGTCCTTCGCTAGCAGCGTAAAAACAATGAAGCAAAGCGCGATCGGGATGAGCGCGAAGCCGAAGACGATGTGCCAGTCGCCGTAATGCTGGGCGATCCGGTTCGCGAACAGCGTCGTGAACACGGTGCCGCTGTTGCCCGCGCCGGCGATGCCCATCGCGAGGCCTTGGTACTGCGGCGGGTACCAGCGGCTCGCGAGCGGCAGCGCCGCGGCGAAGCTGGCGCCGGCGACGCCGAGCAGCAGCGCGACGAGGTACAGCTCGCCGAGCGAGGAGGCGAACAGCCACCCCCAGACGAGCGGAATCGCCGTCAGCGCCATGCCGATCTGCGCCGTGCGCTTCGGCCCGATAACATCCGTCATCCAGCCGAGCACGAGGCGGAGGATCGAGCCGCCGAGCACCGGCAGCGCGACGAGATTCGCTTTCTGCGCGGCGTTCATTTCGAAGTCGGAGGCGATAATGACGGCGAGCGGTCCGAGCAGCACCCAGATCATAAAGCTGATGTCGAAATAGAGGAACGAGCTGAATAAAGACGGCTTGTGCCCTGCTTTCATGAACCCTTTCGCTTCCATGGATCATCCGCTCCCTGTTTCTATTTTGGAAAATGATAAAAAGGCCGCGCATCGCTACGGGTTGCCCCTTCGCGATCCACGGCCTCTTTGCCTAAGACGCGCACAACGTTGTGCGTCGCCTTCTGTTTAGTTGTGTAAGGTCACAGCGTTGTGACTGGTTTTATTATAGGAGAGTAAGCCTGTACATGTCAACGATTATTACACGGTAAATTTTAAAGTTCTACATTTCATTGATTTGTGTTATATTTACGTTACCTATAGTATCGCGTCAGACGATACATCCCCTCATCGGACAGGAAGTGAACGCATGCTGCAGTCGTTTCTTATCGTACGAGACCGCCCCTCGCCGAAGAAGCCGCCTCCGCTCGGATTCGGCTCGCTCTCGTTCGGCATCGAGGACGAAGAGCCGGAATACGCGGAAGACGCCCGCTTCGACGCGCCGGACGCGCTGCTGTCCGCCGCGGGCCTCCGCGTCCGGGAGACGGTCCTGCCCGACCCTCTCTCCGACATGGATGTGAGCAATGTTGACGCCATCATTTTCTGCGTGGCCTATAGTTCGCTCTTGAAACGCGCCCAGCCGTTGGAGTCGCGCTTGCCGGTGCTTTGGTGGTGCGAGAACGAGCCGGTCGTTCATAACTGCGTGCTGTCCGACGCGATCGACGGCATGTTGTACCCCGGGCTGACGGTGTCCGAGCTGCATTGGGCGTTGCTGCTGTCGTCGAAGCATTATTTGTCCCGCACCCAATGGAAGCAGGAGCGCGAGCAGCTAATCGCGCGGCTCGAAGATCGGAAATGGATCGACCGCGCTAAGTCGATCCTCAGCGAGGTGAAGTCGATCACCGAGGCCGAGGCGTACGAGTTTCTGCGCAAGCAGGCGATGAACGAACGGCGCCGGATGGTGGACGTTGCCGTTTCCATCGTGAAGGTATATTCTTTACTCCGAGAGCAAAATCCCAGGGGGCGACCGCGATGATAGAACTATTGAAGGAAGTCGGCAGAGGCAAACGCGGCGCGCGCGACTTAACGTTCGACGAGGCGGCGCTGGCGGCCGAACGCATTCTCGAAGGGCAGGCGACCGACGCGCAGATCGGCGCGTTCCTCGTCGCCGAACGCATCAAGATGGAAAGCACGGACGAGATCGCGGCGTTCGCGGAGGCGCTGCGCCGCGGCAGCCTGAAGCATCCGATGGAAGGCGCGATCGATTGCGCCGGGCCGTACGACGGACGGACGAAGTCGTTTTACGCGACGTTGCCGACGGCGTTCGTGCTCGCGGCGTGCGGCGTGCCCGCGACGCTGCACGGCTCGCAGCCGCTGCCGCCGAAGTGGGGCGTGACGCTGCCGGACGTCATCGCGCAATGGGGCGTCGACGTCGCTGCGGAAGCCGGACTCGAGCGGCTGCTCCGCGCGGCGGACGCTTCCGGCTTTTTGTTCGTGCCGGCGGAGCTCGGCTGCCCGAAGCTCGCGCGCGTGCGCGACATCCGCACGCAGCTCGGGCTGCGCACGGTGTTCAACAGCGCCGAGAAGCTCGTGCGCTACTCCGACGCGCCTTACTTGGCGTTCGGCGTGTTTCACGGCACCGTCTTCGAGAAGATGGCGCAGCTCGTCGCCCGGCTCGGCTACCGGCGCGCGATCATCGTGCAAGGCTCCGAAGGATCGGAGGACTTGCCGGTGCATAAGCGGTCACGCTTGTACCTCGTGCAGGACGGCGCGGCGGAGCTGATGATCGTCGATCCGGAGGTGTATCAGCTGCAGGGCGAGCCCGAGGAGACGGATTGGACGGCGGAGCGGCAGGCGGCGACGGCCGTCGCCGTCCTACAGGGCGCGGCGCCGCTGCCGTACACGGACATGACGATTTTGAACGCCGGCGTCCGGCTATGGCTGACCGGCGCGGCCGGCACCATCGACGAAGGGCTCGACCTCGCCCGCGTCACGCTGTCGTCCGGCCAAGCGTTGAAGAAATACGCGCAATGGCTGGAGCTCGCCGCCGGCCGCTAAACCCGGCCGGCGGGCGGCGGTCCGCACCCGTCGGATCGCTCCCTCCATGGCGATGCACTGTCGACGCTTTGGAGCGGGTCGATAAGATGAACTTTTGGCGACGAGTCCTTTTTAGCGTATGCGTCGTGCAATCAGGAAGGCGTGGGTCATACGCTCCCGTATGCCCACGCCTCCTGCCGTTTACCGGAGTTCTCCGCTAACTCGCCCGCTTTTCGCCGCATTTCCGCTGACTTACCGGAGTTCTCCTCTAACTCGCCCGATTTCCGCCGTTTTACCGCCGATTTACCGGAGTTCTCCGCTAACTCGCCCGCTTTTCGCCGCATTTCCGCCGATTTACCGGAGTTCTCCGCTAACTCGCCCACTTTTCGCCGCATTTCCGCCGATTTACCGGAGTTTTCCGCTAACTCGCCCGATTTCCGGCACATTTCCGCCGCC
>NZ_DASQMZ010000210.1:0-68736 GCF_035645235.1 Paenibacillus sp. | reverse complement strand
AAGCGGACGGCTTCGAATGGCGCGCCGACGGCATCGACACGCCGTTCTACGAAATTCGTTGGAACGCGAACGGTCAGCTGGAGCGCATCTACGATAAGACGTACGGGCGCGATGTGTTAGCCCCGGGGGCCAGAGGCAACGTGCTTCAGGTGTTCGAGGATAAGCCGATGCAATTCGACGCGTGGAACATCGATTTGTACTACCAGGAAAAGATGCGCACGGTCCAGGATTTATCGTCGGTTACGCTCATCGAGCGCGGTCCGCTCCGCGCGGTCGTCGCGTTCGAGTGGACGTATATGGATTCGACGATCCGCCAAGAGCTGCACCTGTTTGCGAAGCGTCGCCGGATCGACTTCCGCACCGCGGTCGATTGGCGAGAGCAGCACCAGCTGCTGAAGGCGGCGTTCCCGGTGGACATTCGCGCCGCGGAAGCGACGTACGATATTCAATACGGCAACGTGAAGCGACCGACGCATTGGAACACAAGCTGGGACTATGCGCGATTCGAAACCGTGGGCCATCAGTGGGCCGACTTGTCGGAACGCGGCTACGGCGTCAGCTTGTTGAACGATTGCAAGTACGGCTACGACATTAAGGATAACGTGATGCGTATCAGCTTGATCAAATCCGCGACGTACCCGGATCCGAACGCCGACCAAGGGGCGCATGCGTTCACGTATTCGCTGCTGCCGCACGGCGGCGATTGGGCGGCCGGCGGCACGGTGGAAGAAGCGTGGGACTTGAACGACCCGGCGAAGGCGACGGCCGGCGCGGCGCTTCGCGAGCGCTTCTCCTTGTTGCGCGTCTCCGCGGCGAACATCGCGATCGACGCCGTGAAGAAAGCCGAGGACGGCGACGGCATCATCGTCCGATTCCATGAATTCGAGGGGCGGCGCGGGCCGGTGACGATCGACTCCGACCTGACGATCGTTTCTTGGCAGGAAACCGACTTGATGGAACGGCCGATCGAGGACGCGCGGACGGGGCCATTAGAATGCATGGTGAAGCCGTACGAAATCAAGACGTTCTTCGTAAGGTTCCGGTCATGAGGAAGACGGCAAACGTCGAAACGGAGGGACGCGAGTCGATGGACCAGTTGGTCGAGCGAGCGCTGCGGGACGCCGTCGCCAAGACGAAGCGGAATACGCTGCGGCACGGCGATCGGTTCCCCTATATTACGGAGGGGCAACGATACGATTGGCGCGACGACAACAATGAATGGATCGAGGGCTTCTATGCCGGGCTGGCGTGGCTGGGATTCGAGTACGAAGGGGACGCGGCGCTCGGCGACGCGGCCCGGCGCTTGACCGCGCGGCTCGTCGAACGCATGGTTGCCCATCGCGCGATGGGGCATCACGATATCGGATTTCTCTATTCCTTATCGACGAAGGCGGAATGGATCGTCGACGGGGCGGCCGCGGCGCGCGGCCGTACGGTGCAGGCGGCGGATGTGCTCATGGAGCGATGGCGGGCCGGCGGGCGGTACCTTCAGGCGTGGGGGGAAGAGGGGCATGCAGAGCACGGCGGGCGCATCATTATCGATTGCCTCATGAATTTGCCGCTGCTCTTCTGGGCGTCCGAGACGACGGGGAACGCGCGCTATCGGGAAGCGGCAGAAATCCAGGCGGCGCGCTCGCTGAAGTATTTGATGCGAGGGGACGGCTCGTCGTATCATACGTTCCGATTCGACCCGGTCACGGGGGAGCCGATCCGCGGCGAGACGCATCAAGGCTACCGCGACGGCTCGACGTGGGCGCGCGGGCAAGCGTGGGCGGTGTACGGCTTCGCGCTCGTGTACCGATATACGGGGGAGCGGCGGTATTTGGACGCGGCGGTCCGGGCGGCGGCGTATTTCCTCTCCCGGCTGCCGGACGACGGGGTTCCGCACTGGGACTTCGATGCGCCGAAACATGGCCTTAGCAACCGGGACAGCTCCGCTTCGGCGATCGCCTTATGCGGACTGCTCGAGCTCGGGCAGCTCCTTGAACCGAGCGCCCCGGAGCGGGAATCGTTCCGCGAGGCGAGCGAGCGTCTCTTGCGCGCGCTGATCGTAGCCTGTTCGACGCTGGACGATCCCGACGCCGAGGGGCTGCTGCGGCACGGCGCATACAACGTCTTGGCCGGCAAGGGACCGGACGATTATATGATCTGGGGCGATTATTTCTACGTCGAGGCGCTGATGCGCGTCGCGAAAGGCGTTCCGGGGTATTGGTACGAGCGGAAGCGGGACGTTTGATTTGAACCGACCAGTTGCGGCATTATGAATTGGGAAGAGAAGATGGTGAAAAAGGCATCGACCTTAACAAGGGTCGGTGCCTTTTTATGATATCGAACCGGGTACGACGCTCGCGCCGACACGCGCGGGCCCGCGATCCGCCGTTTCTTTAGTTTTTTTTTATATTTCGTTTATTGGCTGTTTACACCTGACGGCTATACTGAAAGCGAAGGGTTGTTACGGGAGAATGAGGTGTTCAAGGAAACGGGGAGGGCTTTTATGAAAGCAGTCGTTTGCCCGAAATACGGTCCGCCGGATGTTCTTCAGATTAGGGAGTTTGCAAAACCGGTGCCGAAGGATCATGAAATTCTGGTGAAAGTATTGGCGACGACGGTCACCGTAGCAGACGTCAGGGTCCGGAGTTTTACCGTTCCGCGTTCGGTGTGGCTCCCGGCCCGGATCGCGCTCGGGATAAGAAAACCCAAGCGGCCGATCTTGGGAATGGAGCTGTCGGGGCAGGTAGAGGCGGTCGGCAAAGCCGTGAAGCGGTTCGCGAAGGGAGATCAAATTTTTGCAGCCACCTTGGGCGACTTCGGGGCGTATGCCGAGTATAAATGTCTGCCTGAGGACGGGGCGGTAGCCATGAAACCCGAAAATATCAGTTATGAGGAAGCGGCAGCCATTCCCATCGGGGCTCGCACGGCACTGTACTACCTAAGGAAAGCAAATGTACGGAACGGGCAGAAGGTTCTAATTTATGGAGCCTCCGGGAGTGTAGGGACCTATGCGGTGCAGCTTGCCAAATACCTTGGGGCGCACGTGACGGGCGTGTGCAGTACCAAAAACGTAGAGATGGTCAAAGCGCTTGGGGCCGACGAAGTCATCGACTACACGAAAGAGAAATTCGCCTCGCAAGGGGCGAGATTCGACGTCGTATTCGAAGCGGTGAACAAGAGCTCTTTCCCCGATTGCATGAAGGCGCTAAAGAATAACGGTGTCTACATTAATGTAACCGAGCCTTTCCCTAACCTACGAATGATCTGGACGAAAATGACGAGCAAGAAGAAGCTGCTGCTCGGGCAAAACGCACCCGAAACCGCGGAGGCGCTTGAATTTCTTAAGAACCTTGTGTCGGCGGGGCGGCTCAAACCGGTCATCGACCGACGTTATCCCCTGGAGCAGATTGTGGAAGCGCACAGGTATGTCGACGAAGGACACAAGAAGGGGAACGTCGTCATCCAAATCGGATGAGTGGCAGCGGGCTCGCGAAGGAAGACATGAAAGAGTTGTCCCAATCGGCGGGCGACTCTTTTTCTATATACAAACGATTTATCCAATAGGTATGATAGTATGGAAGAATTCTTTCCATAAGAGGTGGAAGACGCAATGAACGTAACCGCGTCAGATTTACATTCATTCGAAAGCCTGAAGCCGGAGTTAACCTCGTTCTGTTATAGAATGCTAGGGTCTATCGATGACGCGGACGATGCCGTGCAGGAAACCTTCATTCGCGTCTGGCAAGGCGGGAACTCCTTCCGACAGGAATCCTCATTTAAAACATGGGTCTATCGGATCGCATCGAATCTATGCCTGGACAAGCTAAGACAAGCGAAACGCCGCATCCGCCCCGTAGACTTCTCCGGTCCTGCAGAATCCATCGTCGAACCTCGCGAGACGTTGCCAGACTCGTCTTGGATCTGGCCGGCCCCCGACTTTTCGAATAATCCGGAAGATATTTTCATCCGCAAAGATACGTTGCATATTTGTTTTATCACGCTCTTACAGCTCTTGCCTCCGCGTCAACGCGCGGTAATCATTTTGAAGGATGTATTCGAGTGGCCTTCCAAGCAGATTGCCGAGACGTTAGGCATGTCGTCGGCAGCGGTGAACAGCGCTCTACAGAGAGCCAGAGAAACGTTGGAGCGGGAACAACTTCGTTCCGATGCATTCGACAGAAGCGAAGAGTCGCCTGATCAGGAATTGTTGGCGCGTTATGTGGAAGCCTTCGAGCAATTCGATATCGACGCCCTGGTCGCTTTGTTCCATGAAGAGGGTCGGATGTCGATGCCGCCGTTCCCGATGTGGGTGCGCGGCAAGGACGACTTGTTCAAGTTCTTCACGCTTACGCGCTGGCATTGCGAGGGCTCCCGGTTCGTGCCGGTTACGGCGAACGGCGGCGTTCCTGCATTGGCGCAATATATGCTGAGCAGGGAAGAAAACTGCCTGGTCCCGTGGGGCATTCACCTCTTAGAGGTGAAAGACAACAAAGTATTTCACGTTCAAAATTTCATCCATCGAAAATTATTTGCTCGATTCGGGCTTCCGGATCGGTTGGACCGATGAATTTCGCCGGTTGGTTTCGTCTACAGAAGTGAGAACAAAAACAAGAGAGGGTGTTTTTCAAATGGAGACGAGTCAACCGACGAAAATTACCGTGCAAGCCGTCATTCATGCGCCGGTAGAGAAGGTATGGAGGTATTGGAGCGAGCCGGAACACATCACGAAGTGGAATCAAGCTTCGGAGACGTGGCATGCGCCGAGGGCGGAAAACGATTTACGAGTCGGAGGCAAGTTTCTTACCCGGATGGAAGCGAAAGACGGCAGCATGGGGTTTGACTTCTTTGGAACATATGACGTCGTGGAGCTGCACGAGCAGATTTCTTACACGATGGAAGACGGGAGAAGGGTAGAGATCGTCTTCACGAAACATGGGGACGAAACGAAGGTGGCGGAAACGTTCGACGCGGAAAGCACGCATTCCGTGGAGATGCAGCAGGCGGGCTGGCAAGCGATCTTGAACAATTTCAAGAAATATACGGAGGAGTCCCGGTGATCGAAACAAAAACGGAAACGGGAACAACGCCTGCGCACGACATCTCTCGGGCACGGCTTTGGACGGCGCGTATCATGAGCGGGATGGTTATTGCGTTCATGCTGTTCGATGGTATCGGGAAAATCGCCAAGCCGGCGCCAGTGACGGAAAGCACGCTCGCGCTCGGATTTGCGGAAGGGCACCTCGCAACGATGGGGATTCTCGGAATTCTTTGCACGATCCTGTACGCCGTACCGCGAACGCGATTCCTAGGGGCGCTATTGCTCACAGGATACTTGGGAGGCGCGGTGACCGCGCATTTCAGGATCGATAATCCGTTGTGGACCCATATGCTTTTCCCCGTCTATATCGCAGTTCTTGCCTGGGGGGCGGTATGGCTGTCGGATCGAAGATTTCGCAATCTCCTCCGGGAACGGCAATAAACGAAAATACAGCGGTAGTCTAGGACTTCTTTTTCGGTCATAGGCTGCCGCTGTTTTTATAAGAAAGCTCGAAATCTACTTGAATTTAGTTAGTCACTAATTATAATAGGGTTATACTTGGCTTCCAAATATTTTCATCCCGAGGGGGTCCGTCATGTGAGAGGGTTGCGCGTTGCAGCCGCATGGTTCGTTGTGTTGGCGGCCGCCTTGTTTATCGCCGCCGTGCCGGTCGGGCTCCAGATAACGAGGGGCATTCCAGGCGAATGGTTGAGCGGCAACGTTCGCGTACGCTGGTCCTTCATGTGGAACAACTTCAGAAATTACGTGAAGGGGTTCGGGAACGGCGAATCGTTCAGGTACTATTCCGGGCAGTACGAATACTATTTTTGGGAACAAATCGGGGATTATTTTCAGACGTCCCTCATGTATCTTTCCTTAGGGGCGGTCGTCGGCACCACCGTTGGTTTGGTGTTCGGACTTATTTTTACGTATTCGAGCAACGAATGGTGGAAGCGCGGCATTGAGATGACAGGCGCGCTGCCGGACTTCGTCATCATCTTATTGCTGCAATACGCGATCGTGGAAATCGCGAAGGAAACCGGGATCGTAGTTTTCAAGGTCGCCAATGTCACGCGCGGGGACGAGCCGGCCATCATCCTGCCGGTCCTCTCGATGATCGTCATTCCTGCCTTGTATATCATAAGGAACGTGGCGCTGCAGCTGCGATTGACGTTAACGGAAGACTTCATCGGCACCGCGAAATCGAAGGGGTTGAGCAAAGGCTACATCTTAGTTTACCACGCCCTCCCGAACGTGCTTCCTTTCATGAAGGCGGATCTACATAAATTCATGGGCATCTTGCTCGGCAATTTGTTCATCGTCGAGTACTTTTACAATATTCATGGCATCACGAAATTTTTATTTCACGACGCGATCGGGCCGAGAGGGTACCAATACGACTTGGTGGCGAACGGCATTCTTGTGCTCCTATCCATTTACGGCCTGCTGTTTTTCATCATGAGGGCGTACTTATTCGGATGGGGGAAGGTGGTTGCGAGATGAGAAACATGACGTTATGGGTCGGTCTCTCGATAACGCTTCTGATGGTCGCGATCGGGCTGTTCGGTCCTCAGTGGGCGCCTTACGAAGCGGATTATCGGTTGGAACTCGATTATTTTATCAATGAGAAGGGGGAGCCGGATATGATCGCTCCGCCGCTTCCCCCCGGATCTCCTCATCTGCTCGGTACCGACTGGGACGGCTATGATATACTAACGATCATTCTATATGGCGCGAAGTACACCGTCTTCTTATCGCTCGGCATCGCGTTCGTCCGGGTTTTCGTCGGCGGCGCGTTAGGCATGGCGCTTGGGTACTTCGGCCGGTCGCCCGTCGAGCGGAAAGGAACGACCGGCGTGTTGGGGATGTTGAACGGCATCCCTTTATTTTTAATCGCCTATTTCATCCTGTTCCGCTCCTCGTTCAACAACTACGCCTCCCCGGTTTTTCTGTCGCTCGTTATGGCCGTCATCTTGATTTTGGTAGGATTGCCGAGCGTCACCACCACCGTGATGGATAAGACGCGCGAACTGAAGAGGCGTCCGTACATCCTTGCCTCCCAATCTCTGGGGGCAGGTCATTGGCGGATGATCCGGACGCATATATCCCTGCACCTAAGGGAGAGCTTCCTGGTCTTATTCGTAAATGAAGTCATCATGGTGCTCACGATCTTCGGGCAGTTGGCCATTTTCAATATCTTTGTCGGGGGAACGATCCATTCTTTGGGTTTATCCGGGACGGACTATATCAGCCGCACGAACGAATGGTCGGGTTTAATCGGAGAAGCGAGGTATAGCATGAACTCGTTCCAATGGATGTTTTGGTCTCCATTAACGTTTTACAGTACGCTTATTGTCGGATGCTACCTCGTCTCGAAAGGCCTTGAGTCGTATTACAAACAAAAATACAGCAGGTATAGCCACGTATAACAGAAAGGAAAGGTACACTCCCAGTCCTCTCGTTAGTCCCGATGAACGCCGGCGTTCATCGGGACTTTCGCATCTCGCGATTTTTTGTACTGTATTTACAACGCTTGTATAATTAAATATCCTCCACGACACCGAAAATTTCATTTTTCATGTCTTTTTTTGACACTCTTGGGCTTGAAAGCTAACTACTAAAATTGTTAACTTCCGTATGTCCAACATGACTCAAATTGTACTCCATGAGCGATCGCACTTCTCACAGGACAATTTTTTTAGATATTTTTTTGCAAAAAGTATTTATATACTATTAACCATATGATAGTATAAGTAAGCGCTATCACAATAAATTGCATAGTTGAACCAAATGGAGGAATGACAATGCAGCAACGTGAACAGTGGAACAGCAGGCTTGGTTTTATCCTCGCAGCGGCCGGATCGGCAATCGGCCTCGGCAACATTTGGAGGTTCCCGTATGTCGTTTACGATAACGGGGGCGGAGCATTTTTAATTCCTTACTTTTTTGCTTTATTGACGGCGGGAATTCCAATTTTGCTGTTGGAATTTGGAATCGGCCGCCTAGGGGGAGGATCAGCCCCGCTGGCGCTCAGCCGGTTGTCTCGCAGGTTCGAGTGGCTCGGCTGGTGGCAAGTCATGATTTGTTTTGTCATTACAACGTTTTATGTTGTCGTCGTCGCCTGGTCGCTCAGCTATTTCTTTTATTCGTTTAATCTCAACTGGGGCACCGACACGAAGGCGTTTTTGTTCGGTACCTATTTAGGCGTTCCCGATGGCGTAGTCACGGAGGCCGGGTGGAAACTAGGCGGACTGCAGTGGCAAGTGTTTCTCCCGCTTGCAGCCGTTTGGCTTGGTGTTTATTACGTGCTGCAGCGCGGTGTACGGCGGGGAATCGAGAAGGTCAGCAGAATATTCATGCCGATCCTCCTCGTCATTATGGTGCTCTTCGTCATTCGGGCGGTTACTCTTCCAGGGGCGTCGGTCGGTCTCAATCATTTGTTTACGCCGGACTTCGGGAAGATTCTCCCGGCTTTCTTAGGGGGAACGAACCCGGACTGGGCCAGCGTGTGGATTGCGGCTTACGGGCAAATTTTCTTCAGCTTATCCATAGCGTTCGCGATCATGGTCACTTACGCCAGTTATTTGGACAAGAAGCAGGATGTCAATAACAGTGCGTTTATTACGGCGTTCAGCAACAGCGGATTCGAGTTCCTTGCCGCGATCGGAGTATTCGCCGCCATCGGTTTTATGGCCGTATCGAGCGGACTCGACGTAAAAGATGTAGCGACGGCGGGTGTAGGCCTTGCTTTCGTCGTATTCCCGCAAATTATTAACGAGTTTCCGACGTTGAATGGAACGTTCGGAGCGCTGTTCTTCCTGTCGCTCGTGATCGCAGGGTTTACGTCGCTCATCTCCGTTATCGAAGTATTGATCGCCGCCGTCATGGATAAATTCCGGTTGACGCGGAAGGCGACGGTCAATTGGATTTGCGGCATCTGCGCCCTTATTAGCCTAATGTACGTCACAGGTGCAGGCATCATCTTCCTGGATATCGTGGACCACTTTATCAATAACTTCGGTATAGTCATTGCCGGGTTGCTGGAAGTCATACTGATCGGCTGGTTTGCAAAGGCAACAAGCATTCGCGAGGAAAACAACCTTGTATCCGATTTTAAAATCGGCTCATGGTGGAACGTAATGATCATGGGCATTACGCCGCTCGTGCTGCTGGTAATGACATACCAAAATTTCACAGTGGAGTTCTCGAAAGCGTACGAAGGTTATCCGTTCCATGCGCTGCTTACCTTCGGTTGGCTCATGCTTGCAATGACGCTGATCGTCACCTTCGTGTTAACCTACGCGTTTAAATGGAAAACCGCTGCGCACGAAGGAGGGGTTCAGGCATGAGCGGAGCAGCTATCGGCATGTTTGTGTTTGGAGCGGTTCTTTTGTGGGGCGGACTTGCGGCGACGATTACAATCGCACTGCGCAAACATAAAAAATCCGAATAAATTAAAAACAAAGCCTCCGGCGCAATGAAGCGCCGGAGGCTCTCTTACGTTGAACGTCAGGTTCACCCGGAACGCGTTGCCGATGACGAAGGCGAGCCGCATCCGCTTCTCCTGGTGCAGTCCGGATATCCGATTTAGAATTTTACGCTGCCTTCCTGCAAGCCGGTTACGAACTTTCGCGTCATGAGCAAGAACAATACGACCATCGGCACGACCGTGATGACTCCTCCGGCTGCCATCAGCCCCCAGTTCGTTCCGTATTTACTCGTAAAATTTAAATAAGACACCGAGACGGTTCGCACTTCCTCCATCTGCAATATCGCGTTCGACAAGAAAAATTCGTTCCATGTCGATAGCGTGCAGAATATGGCTGCGACCGTAAATGCCGGCTTGGCGAGCGGAAGCACGATGCTGACGAACGAGCGGAAGCTGCCGCAGCCGTCTATATGAGCCGACTCCAGCAAATCTCTCGGAATCCCTAGCATAAACGCGCGCATTAGGAAGACGTTGAACGCAAAGCCGCTGCCCACGTAAGGGATAATCACGCCCCACCACGTGTTAATTAAATTCAGTTGGACGAGAATGAAGAAAATCGGGATGAATCCGATCGGCATGCTCATCGAGACGAAGAGATAGCCGATGAACAGCGCCGAGCCGCGCGTCCGTAAATGGGTCAAGCCGTAAGCGGCCAACCCCGACAACGCGCAGACAAGCGTAACGGTGAACCCGGTAATAACGATCGTGTTCAAATAAGCGATATTATAGTTGCCTCGTTCCCAAGCATTGAGATAATTTTCAATCGTCCATGACGAGGGAAGCCCCATCGGATTTATAATAATTTCCGATTTCGGCTTAAACGAGTTTACTGCGAGCAATAGAATGGGAATCAACGCGAACGCGGACACGGCCAGCAACGGAAGATGGCGCCAGTTGAATCGGGTAAGCATCTACACGTCCCATCCTTTCTTCTTGCGCAGCCCGACGTAAACGATAATTAACAAAAACGTGATAATCATCTGGAACAGCGCAATGGCCGAGGCGTAACCCGCCCTCCGCCCGGATGTGCTCAACGTGTAATAATACGTGGATAACGTCTCCGTCGTATGCGCGGGCCCCCCGCCCGTCATGACGTACACCATCTCGAATGCGCCGAAGGAGCCGATGACGGTCAGGAACGTAATGATCACGAGCGTAGGTCGAATCTGAGGCAGTACGACGTGCCACATCGTCTGCGCTTTGCCGGCCCCGTCCAACTTCGCGGCTTCTTCCAGCGATTTGTCGAGTTGGGTCATCGCGGCAAGCAGCCAGATGACGTTGGAGCCGAAGCTTTTCCACATGTCGGCGATCAGGATGGACAAGAGGGCGAAGGAGGGAAGCGTTAACCCGGGCCAAGCCAAGAAGTCTAGGCCTGCCTTTTCCAAATAATAATTGACGCCGCTGAACGGGTTATACAGCCAAAACCAGATTTGCCCCGCGACGGTGACCGTAATGATCGAAGTCGAGAAGTAGATCGCTTGGTAAGCGGTTTGACCGCGTTTGACTTTCGTCAACCAATGCGCCAGCACGAATGAAAGGATGAGCGGCACCGTCATCCAAAACAGCATCCATTTGACGTTGTTCACGATAGCGATGCCGACGACCCGATCCCGAATCGCTTCCGCGAAGTTCGCAAGGCCGATAAATTTCGGAACATTCATTCCGTTCCATTCCGTTAACGGCAAATAGAAAGACATCGCCGCGGGAATGGTGACGATAAGCACGTGGAATGCGAGGCCGGGCATAATGTACCACCAACCGTTCGCCGCGGCGGCACCCATTGATGTGCGTTTCACGTGTTTCCTCCTTGCGGCTAATAGTTGGACAAATCGAACAAAGTGTTATCGCCGACGTCTTTTTGTTTCTTCGCTTGCAAATCTTTCAGCCAATCGTCAACGGACATTTTGTCGAGGTATAGGCTTGCGACGTCCGACTGAAGAACGCCGACGACGCTCGGGGAACCATAGGACCAAGCGACATAGCCTGTTTTTCCGGACTTTGCCGCGTCGTTAATAATGGCCAGCGCCTTGGATACGTTCGGTTTCAGATCAAATTGGCTGTAGTCGGCTTCGACCGGCTCGGGGATGCCGTTTTCGGCCATCGTGCGGATGACATCCGGATGGAAGAAGTACGAGAGCAGCTTCGCGACCTCGTCCTTGTGTTCGGATTTGGCGTTAATGACGAGACCGCCGCCGACGCCGAGCGGAATCACCGGTTCGCCGTCTTCCTTCCAGCTCGGGAACGCCGCGTACCCGACGTCGAAGCCGGTTTCGATATCGGAGGCGAGACTCCAGGTGCCGTCGAGACGCATCGCCGCGCGCCCCGTCGCGAACAACTGGATACTGTCTTCTTGCGAGATCGAATGGGATTTCTTGTCCGACAGATTGCCGTCCCTCCAATAGTCCGCAAACCGCCCGAGCGCGTCGGCGACGACCGGATCGGTCCAGCTTCCGTCCCCGGAAAACAGTTGCTTCGTCCCTTCCGGGCCCAATACGCTGTTCACGATGGAGGAGATCCACCAGTCGTCGCAGCCGGGGCAATCGGCCGTTCCCCAAGCGAAGGGGATGATTCCTTCCGCCTTCATGTTTTCGCTGAGCGCGGTTAGCTCGTTGTAGTTCGTCGGCACGCTCCAGCCGTTCTCTTGGAACAGCGTCTCGTTGTACACCAGCAGCAAGCCCTCGTAGTTCCAAGGAATGCCGACCGTCTTCCCGTCGATCGAGTAGGCGTTTTTCGCCCAGTCGAACATGCCCTCGTCCCAGCCGTACTGCTCGTAGTACCGATCAAGCGGCTCCACGTAGTTTTGCTTGTAGCTCTCTTTTGCCGCGAACGGATCCATCAACATGAGGTCGGGCGCTTCGCCGGCCGCCAGCGCCGGGGCGTAATCCTCCACCGTGACCTCTTTTATCTCGATGTCCGGGTTTTCGGCGGCGAACAAATCGTACATGATTTGCAGCGCGGAGCTCTCCTCGCCCCAGATGTTCGAATCCGGCACCGTAATCGTCGCATTGCCGCTAGAATTGCTTCCCGCATTGGTACAAGCTGCGACCATGGCGAACGCTGCCAACAACAGAGGCGCTGCGAAGCGGCGAGACGGTTTTGAACTTTTCCGCATTTGACAATCCCCCTTAGGATGCTAGGATCCATGCTATGTGAAGCGCTTACAAGGAAATTATAAAGCAATCCCCTTGCGGTGGAATTAGCTGGAATACATCCGAATTGATCAGGTTTACAGGTTGGGGGTTGTTTTTACGGCGAAAACGACGAGAACGCTCGGGCACATTCAGCGCGCTTCGTAAATCGCGGAAGCGGACGCCGAGCTTCGAAAATGTTGCGGAGACATGCCGACGATGAGGCGGAACGCCCGGTAGAACGGCGATATGCTCTGGAAGCCGCTCCGAAGGCAGACGTCGAGCACCGGCTCGTTCGTCGTCGCCAGCAGACGCTTGGCTTCCGCGACGCGGAGACGCAACAGATATTCTTTATACCCTTCGCCGACCGCCTCTTTAAACAGGTGACGCGCACGCGATGCGCTGACGTCGAGCAATGCGGCGACGTCGTTCAACGAGACGGGCTCCAAGAAATTGGCGTGGATGTATTCGAGGGCGGGCTGAATTTTTCGGTACATCCGCAGCGCGTGGGGGTCGCGCTCCGCGCCGGCGGATTCGTAATGCCGGAGCAATGTGCCGCAAATGTGCAGCAAGTAGCCGCGGACGAAATGACGGAATGCATGCCGGCGCGCCGTCGACTCCGCGTACGCCGCCTCGATCAACGACCGGATGCTTACGGCGGCCGGTTCGTCCGCGGCGATTTTGTTGTTCGTCTTCCCCGGCCGGTACATAAAGGGGAGCAGCAATTCTTCTTCTCCCGGGGCGAAGACGTTCGGGTTAAAAAACAAAAAAATAAACGTAAGGGCTTCTCCCTTGTCCGATTGCGCGATATGCGGATCCATCGGGTTGACGATAAAAATGTCGCCTGGCGTTGCCTCGTACGTGCGGTTGCCGAAATAAAACGTTCCCGTTCCCGAAACGCAGCAGCCGATTTCCAGCGCGGTATGCCAATGAAGCGGCGTCTTCTCTTCGGGCACCGTATGCATTTCGCATCGGATAAACCAATCCTTTTCGAACGAGTAATGGTATTTCATGAGACCTCCAACGGACCGATCGTTTACTGCCATTATAGCCGCTTTTGGGAATTTCCGGGCGAAAATCGGCAAGACTTGCTCGCCTTATATCCCTTAGTATGAGGAAACGAGGGAAATGATCGAAAGGGGATAAACGACATGATAGGCGCACTTAAGACGGGGGACATCGCCGCCGCACATACGATTCCGCAGGATTACGTGGAGCGCGTGTACGCCGGTTGGGTCGGGAAGGCGATCGGCGTCCGCCACGGCGGCAACGTCGAGGGGTGGACGTACGAGCGGATTCAAGAAGTGTTCGGGGAAATTACACATTATGTGCACCATTTTAAAAATTTCGCCGCCGACGACGACACGAACGGTCCGATGTTCTTTCTTCGGGCGTTGGAAGACGTTACGCATACACGCGATATTACGCCGGCGGACATCGGGGACACATGGTTGAACTACGCCGGGGACGGTCACGGCTTCTACTGGTGGGGCGGCTACGGCAAGTCGACGGAGCATACGGCGTATTTGAATATGAAAAACGGCATCCCCGCGCCCGACTCCGGATCGATTCGCCGGAACGGGGCGGCGGTCGCCGAGCAAATCGGCGGGCAAATTTTTATCGACGTATGGGGACTCATCGCTCCGGGGAATCCGGCGCTCGCAGCCGAGTACGCGGCGAAGGCGGCCAGCGTCTCTCACGACGGCAACGGCGTGTACGGCGGGCAATTCATTGCCGCTTGCATCGCGGCAGCATTCACTGCGAAGAGCGTCTCGGACATCATCGAAGCGGGTCTGTCCGTCATTCCGGACGATTGCGAGTACGCACGGATGACGCGAAACGTCGTTGCCTACTACCGGGAGCATCCCGAAAATTGGCGGGACTGCTTCGCATACGTGAAGGGCAACTTCGGCTACGATCGATACCCCGGGGCATGCCACATTATCCCGAACGCCGCCGTTATCGTGCTTTCCCTGCTGTACGGGGAAGGCGACTTCGCGCGAACGATCAACATTTGCAACATGTGCGGGTGGGACACCGATTGCAACGTAGGCAATGCGGGAACGATTCTCGGCGTGTTCGTCGGCATCGACGGCATCGACGATTCGTGGCGCAGGCCGATCAACGACTTCCTGTGCTGCTCGAGCGCCGTCGGTACGTTAAATATGCTGACGCTGCCTTGGTGCGCGGCCTACATCGCGAGCTTCGGCTACAAAATCGCGGAGCGGCAGCCGCCGGAACGGTGGGCTTCGATATTGGCCGGAACCGCGCCGCGCTTTCATTTCGAATTTCCGGGATCGACGCATGCGTTCCGGACGGACGCCGAACCGGTCGGAAGCGGGACTTCCTTCGTCGAAGGGAGCGACGAACAGGCCGCCTCCGGGACAAGGTCGTTGAAAGCCGTCTTCGACAGGGCGATTGCAGGCAAAGGGCATCGGGTGTATTACAAAACTTACTACCGCCCGTCCGATTTTAACGACAGCCGGTACGACCCTAGCTTCTCCCCGCAGCTGTATCCGGGGCAAACGGCGGAAGCCCAAATTTTCGTTCCATCGTTCGTACGCGGCGACGTGCTCGCCAGGCTATATGCGAAGGACGGGAACGGGGACGTCCGTCATTACGGGGAGAAGACGACGATTGCGAAGGATGCTTGGCAAAAGCTGACGTATCGGATCCCGGCGATGTCGGGCAGCTGCCTCGAGGAGGTCGGCGTAGAACTGATTCCTGCGGAAAACGGACCGCTGGTGTGTTACATCGACGACTTTGACTTCGGCGGCGTGCCGGAATACGAGGTGTTGTTCGAGAAGGAGCGGCTGGAGCAATGGAACGCTCTTCATATCGAAGTGAGCCAGTGCACTTATCTTCGCGGCATCTGGACGCTCGAAGACGGGGAGCTGAGCGGCAGCTACTACGGCGAACCCGCGGAATGCTACACGGGCGACTTGGCGTGGCGGGATTACCGCTTCGAAGCCGAGGTCATTCCGAAGGTCGGGCCGAGCCACCACATTATGTTCCGGGTGCAGGGCGGCATCCGCTCGTATGCGGCAGGATTTGCGGAGGGCGGCCGGTTCGCGCTCTATAAAAACGCGAAAGGGTACGCGGAGCTTGCGTCCGTTCCGTTCGATTGGGCGCCGGAACAAACGTACCGCATCGCGGTCGAAGCCGTCGGGGACACGTTCAGGTTTTTCGTCGACGGCCGCGCGGTGCTGACGCACCGGGATGCGGAGAACCCGTATTTGCACGGACAGATCGGCTTTTCGAACATGGGCGGCAGCCATACGCATTACCGGTCGTTCCGCGTGAATGGATACTAATGCAAGGAAGGATCCGGAGGCGTCCGGATCCTTATTTTTGATTGAGCGCAGCGTGTCCTTGAGGGCCGATCCATATCGTAGACACTCTCCTTTGTTTTATCCGGGTTTTATCTTATGATTTAAGTAACTGTCATGCGATCGGATGGAACGGTCAGACAGTATCGTTCGAAGGGAGCGGGGAACGCGCGATGTCAAATACGCCGATTTTGGCTGCGAAACTGCTTGTTCCCCTCCCCCGGACGAAGCTGGTTCGGCGGCCGCATCTGATCGAGCGATTGAACGACGGGTTGGATCGAAAGTTGACCCTGGTTTCCGCCTCCGCCGGTTTCGGCAAGACGACGCTGCTCGGCGAATGGGTCGCCGGGTGCGGTCGGCCTGTCGCCTGGTTGTCGTTGGACGATGGGGATAACGACCCGGCGCGGTTTCTGGCACACCTCGTCGCCGCGGTAGCAAAGAGCGCGGACGGTCGGGGGAAGGGCTTGCTTCGCGCGCTCCATTCCCTGCCGCCGTCTTCGATGGAGTCGACGTTGACGCTCTTGCTTAACGAGATCTCGACCCTGCCGTATGCATTCCTCCTCGTCCTTGACGACTACCATGTCATCCACGCCAAAGCGATCGACGAGGTCCTGCGCTTCTTGCTCGAACATCTTCCGCCGCAGATGCATCTGGTCATCGCCACCCGAGAAAACCCGCAGCTTCCCCTCGGCCGCTTGCGCGCCCGAGGCCAGTTAACCGAGCTGCGGGCCGCCGACCTGCGCTTTACGCCCGAGGAGGCGGCCGATTTCCTCCGCCAGGTTATGGGTTTGATTCTCTCGGACGATGAAATTTCAGCGTTGGAAGCCCGTACCGAAGGGTGGATCGCAGGGCTCCAACTGGCGGCGCTCTCGATGCAGGGGCGCGAGGATATTCCGGCGTTCATTCGAGCGTTCGCCGGCGACAATCGGTACATTGTGGATTTTTTAGTCGAAGAAGTGTTGCAGCGTCAGCCGGACCAAGTTCGAAGCTTCTTGCTGCAGACCTCCATACTCGACCGGTTGCACGGCCCGTTATGCGAGGCGGTCACCGGACAGGAAGAGGGGAGCGCGCGACTCCACTCCCTTGAACAAGGCAATTTTTTTGTCGTCGCGCTTGACGACAAGCGTCGCTGGTACCGCTACCATCACCTCTTCGCCGAGGTGCTCTCCGCGCATCTAAGGGCGGAATGGCCCGGCCAAGTCGCCGCGCTGCATCGTCGCGCGAGCGAATGGTACGGGCGGCACGGTTTTACCGACGAATCGATCCATCATGCGCTCGCCGCCGAGGATTATGCGCGAGCGGCGGATCTGATCGAGCCGGCATGTTCGGGCATGGCTAGAGAGGGACATCCGGCGAAGTTGCTTCGATGGTTGGGCGCGATCCCGGACGAACTGATGCGGTACAGACCCGTGCTTAGCGTGTGGTATGCCGGGGCGCTATTGTCCGCCGGCAAGCCGGAAAGCGTGGAGGAGCGACTGCAGGACGCCGAGCGTTGGGTGGAGCTCGAGGGAGACGCGGCGGAGCGGCGGGACGCCCCTGAGGCAACAATGGTTGTCGTAGACGAAGCAGAATTTCGTCGTCTCCCGGGCTCGATCGCGATGTACCGTGCCGGTTTAGCCTTGATGCTGGGGGATGTGACCGCTACGGAGAAATATGCCCGGCAAGTACTCTCCCTTGCCCCGACGGATGACCATCTACGGCGCGGAGCGGCGGCTGCGCTCCTCGGACTCGCATGCTGGCGGACCGGGCAGCTCGAGGAAGCCCATCGGATGTTCGCCGACGGCATCGCCTACGTTCGGTTGGCCGGAAACATTGCCGACGCCGTGAACGGATGCATCGCGCTGGCCGAAATCCGAACGGCTCAAGGCCGGCTCCGCGAGGCGATGCGCATATATGAGCAGGGCTTGCTGCTTGCAACGGAGCGGGGAGATTCGGAGCTGAGGGGAACGGCGGATATATACGTGGGTATGAGCGAGCTCTATCGCGAGTATGACGATCTGCAGACCGCCGAGCATTGCCTTGCGAAGAGCAAGGAACTGGGGGAGCAGAGCGGGTTTCCGCAAAATCGACATCGCTGGGGCGTTGCCATGTCGCGTATCCGAGAGTCCCGCGGGGATTTGGAAGGTGCGTATAACCTGCTCTGCGAGGCGGAGCGCTTATATGTGAAAGACTTCTTCGTGAATACGCGGCCGATCGCCGCATTGAAAGCCCGAGTGCGGATCGGTCAGGGAAAGCTGGACGAAGCCTTAGACTGGGTGCGGGAGCGGGGGCTCTCCGCCGAGGACGACCTTAGCTACCTATGCGAATTCGAGCATATCACCTTGGCTAGGGTGCTCCTGGCTCGGTCGCAGGGGAACCGTACCGACGGTACTTTGCTTGCGGCGATCAAATTATTTCTAGAGCGCCTCCACCAAGCTGCGGAAGAAGGCGGAAGGACGGGGAGCGCGATCGAAATTTTAATTTTGCTTGCGCTCGCGCATCGGATGCTTGGCAATCATCCGGCCGCGCTTGCAACGCTGGAACGCGTCCTGACGCTGGCCGAGCCGGGGGGCTATGTCCGCATCTTTGCGGACGAGGGGCCGCCGATGGCGTCCCTGCTGGAAGCGGCCGCGAAGCAAGGGATCGCTCCGGGTTATGTCCGTCGCCTCCTGGCGGCTTTCGGCAAGCCGGAAGACAGGGCGCTTGCCGAACAGGGGACGAACGATCCGTTGAGCGAACGCGAACGCGAGGTGCTCCGGCTGCTCGGAACCGACTTGAGCGGTCCGGACATCGCCCGCGAACTTATGGTTTCCCTGAACACCCTGCGTACGCATACCAAAAACATATACGACAAACTCGAGGTGAACAACCGTCGGGCCGCCGTCCGTCGGGCTAAGGAACTCGGTTTGTTCTAGCGAACATCGCTGCGCCTCCTAGCTCCGGCAATTCATCGGCCGGAGCTTTTCCCCATTCTCGCATAACCCCCGGCACGAAAAAATCACCATATCGATCACCCGTTGTGGTGATGCCGACCTCTGCCTGATCGTGTATTCTCGTAAGCAAGGTAGAATGACAAGGTAGAGATATCTCCGAAAAAGAGGAGGGGGGCGCGTCATGAGGGAACCCGGCGAGTCGAAATCGGCGGAGGACCGTCAAAAGCACGACCATTATGAAATACGCGTCAAAGGACATCTCGATGCCCGTTGGGTCGAACGGTTCGAAGGGTTCCGCTTTATTCACGAAGACGACGGAACGACGGTCATGGCCGGTCCGGTAGTCGATCAAGCCGCATTACACGGGCTGCTGAGGGGCGTGCGCGATCTCGGCCTGCCGTTAGTTTCGGTCCAAATGAAGAAGGAGGCAAATCCATAATGAAGGTAACGAGTTCGAGTCTTTTCCGTTGGGCAGGTTTCGCAGCTATGCTGGCAGGGGTCCTTTTTATTGTCATGCAGACGATCCATCCTGCCGATACCCTGGCGTCCGTCTCTACCGGTCGTTGGGCAGTCGTTCACTTGTCGGGCGTGGCGATGTGCTTGTTCGGCTTGGCGGGCATTACGGGAATTTACGCCCGGCAAGCGAAAGCGTCCGGCGGGCTCGGTTTGGCAGGCTATCTACTATTCAGCCTTTTCTTTGCTCTTACAATGTGCTTTCAATTTGCCGAAGCTTTGATTTTTCCGCTGCTTACGACAGAGGCGCCCGGATTATTAGAAGGCTTCTTAGCGCTTGCCGGCGGGGCTTCCGTAGGGACGGAGCTCGGGGCTCTCGCGACGGTGTATTCGGTCGTAGGGGGGCTGTATATGTTAGGGGGCACGTTGTTCGGGATCGCGACGTTTCGCTCCGGCATGTTTCCTCGCTGGGCGGCGGGACTGTTAGCCGCCGGGGGGCTCGCATCGGTCCTTGTGGTTTCGCTGCTGCCGCATCCGCTCGACCGGCTTGCGGCGGCGCCGATCGGGGTTGGTTTGGCCTGGCTCGGCTATTCGCTCTGGACGGAACGGAGAGAATAATGAATATTTCTGGCAAAAGAAGGATTCGGGTTCGATAAGGCGAATATATATTCGTATTAATGGGTAAATGTACCATCCCGCAATCATCTTATTTTGCCAAAGGAGATATGAATCCGTTGACTGCCAGCACAGGGGCTTTGCACGCGCGTATAGCGTGGAGGGACGAATTTCAGGTCGTCGGGGAGAAAATTCGGTTCGATCCGTCCGAGGGGACGCCGCCGGCGGAGAACGACATCGCGAAGCTGTGGCCGCGCTTCAGCGAGCGCGTGCCGGAGATCGGCAACGTCGTCGGCGGGGCTTACGGTCTATGCTTGTTCGGTCCGGACTGCGCTCCCGGTCGTCCGTTCGATTACTTGGCCGGCGTGGGCGTAAGCCGCATCGACGACGTCCCCGAAGGCATGACGGGGGCGACGTTCCCCGGAGGACTGTACTGCGTCGTGACGAGACAAGGACGGATCAACGAGATCGGAGCGGCGTTCGACTATTTCCGCTCTTCCTGGCTGCCGGAGTCCGGATACCGGTATCGGGGCGGCGGGGTCGAATTCGAATTTTACGACGCACGATACCGCGGCAACGAAGACCCTGCGTCCGTCATGGAGCTGTGGTTTCCGATCGAGCCGGCGGAAGCGGTCCCCATCGTAAACCGAGTGGCTAGCGTATTCGTTCACGTCAGCGATCTGCGCCGTTCCGCGGAATGGTACAGCAGATTGCTCGGTCTCCCGGTGATCGAGGAGCGGCTGAACGGCGGCCCGGTCTATTGGTTAGAGCTCCCCGGCACGCATCTGATTTTAGACAATGACGCGGCCAACCGCAGAAACCCGGATTGGAACGAGAGCATGGAGCCGAGATTGATGCTGCAGGCGCTGGACATCGACGAAGCCTACCGGTACGTATCCGAACGGGCGGAGACGATCGGGGGCATCGAACGCCATGGGACGATGGCGTATTTCAACTTCCGGGATTCCGAAGGCAACGCGCTGATGGCCTGTTGGACCGCCGAGCCGTCGCCGGACGGCGATTACGCGTCTTCCGGACCGATCGAGGCGCGCATCGGCGGCGCATTTGTAGACGTGAGAGAGGTGCGGAGCGCCGCCGAATGGTATAACGCGTTGCTCGGATTGCCGCTCGACGAGACGGTCGCGGCGCAGAGCGTCTACGCGGTACCCGTCGTACGCGGCGCTGCGCTGCTCCTCGACGGCAACCGCCGCGCGAACGGGGAGACGTTCACCGAGCGCTTCTACCTGGAGACGAAGGATTTCGAAGCCGCGCTTGCATACGTAACGGAGCAGGGATTTCGGCTTGCGGGGGAACCCAACGACTTTCCGGATTTAAGCGAATTCGCGCTGCTCGATCCCGACGGCAACCGGATCGTCGTCGCATGCATGAAGTAGAATAACGGACGGCGGCGCTCTCGGTATTCGACCGGAGCGCCGCGCCGGAAATGTCGGGAGGGGAAACGATGAAGGTGGAAATTACCGCGCGGCCGGAGCTGAAGGCGGCCGTGCTGGAAGTGCCCAGGGACGGAAGCCGCGTCCGGGAGGACTGGAAGACCGTCGCAGCGCTGCTGGAAGGCCATCCGGCCGTCGCGGACCGCGAGCACGGCTACGTGTTCATTCCCGAGTGGCAATGGTCGACCGAGGTGACGACGTTATGGGTCGGCATGGCCGTGCGGACGTTCGAGGGGTTGCCGGAGGGAGTACAGCGGGTAACCATCCCGGCGAAGCGCTTCGCGAAGACGACGGTGCGCGGCGACCGCGGGCAGATGAATGCCGCGTATGGAACGTTATCCGATTGGTTCCGTTCCGGACCCTATGAGCGCGACGTCTCGATGGGTTCCTTGGGGTACGAGGCGAATCGCCTCGCGCCGGTCAATCCGTTCGACGTTCCGGCGGACGTAATCGACTTCTTCGATTACGACATCTACGCGCCAATCGCCGAGGAGGCCGCGATCGCTCGACCTCCTGCGTAGCCCGGCATCCTCGGCGTCGAATACGTACCGAATGGAGGGCGCTTCGTCAGTTGTTGATAAGCTCCTTTCGGTCCGCGTTTTGCGGGGGCGTCTCGAGCCAGCCGTTGGCGATCATAATGTTGGCGCCGTCGTTCCCGTATTCTGAGATCTCCTCGATCAATCTCGCGTAGTCGATGGCGATATCTTTCCGAGGGCTGTTCCCGAAGGCCATTCCGTAATTGCCGATCGAGATGCTGGTTAAGAACGTAGCGTGATAGGCCATAATTTTATCCGAGAACGGGGGGACCTTGGATCGTTCTACGGTTTTCGCCCACGTCATCGGCGCGTCGACGTCCTCGTCCGTCAGCGCGGAGGAGAAGATTTGTACGTGCTTCTTCGCGATGTCCGTGCCTCGGATCAGGTGATCCCGCACTTTGGGGTCCGAAGCGACTTGACTGAATCCGAGCAGCAGCGTATACCCGATCGCGTTCGTCTGCAGATTGGCGAACAGGTGAGAAATTTCCGTAGCCGTCATAGGACGCCGCGGCCCGATCAAGCCGTCCAGAAAGCCTTGGTTCCGGGTAAATTCGATTCGTTCGGGATAGGGGATGACCGGGGGCTTCATGTACAGCCCTTTGTTCAACAGCACGTCCGCCACGCGGTTGTACAGCTCGACCGTCGATTGCAAGCTTTCCGTATAGAACGCCTTCACGTCTGTCCTTGTGATCTGGGATAGCGAAAATCCGTAAAACGCCATCCCGATCTTGCACATGCTGTTGATGTAGTACATATGGAGCGGGTCGGAGTAGAGCCGGGGCGCCTCGACGAACACGTCCTCCTCCGTAAACCCTACGGGGCACGGAATCCCCTCCTTCTCGAACAGATCGCGCACCGTTCGCACATGCTGCTCGGACAAGTGCAAAGCGTAACGGATCACATCGGCGAAGGCCGCGTCCTCGTTTTTCGCCAGAAAATACTTTAAGACGCATGCCGCCATACTGTCGTTCAGGTAAGAGCCCCAAAGCGCCGCCAACTCGGAAGAATGCAATTTCATGCCGCTTTTTTCATATTCCACGTGTTATACCTCACCGTTTACCCCGTTTGGGCGACTTATACGGTTATTTTTAGAATACCGGATGGAATTTATGCACAGTCGACATAACATTAAACCTCCGCCCCCTGAACCGCCTCTTTTCTTCGAACTTTAGAGACTCTTTAGAATTGCTTTCGAGGCGCTTTAGACTCCTCCTTTAGACTGAAGTTGTAGGCAAGCGCAAGAGCGAAGCCCATACAACCTAAAGGAGTGCGTTGGATATGAAGAAGAGAGGCAAAGCGATCATGATCGGCGCGGCCGCGGCCGCGGTAAGTTTGTTCGCGGTGACCGCGCTGGCGTCGACGCCGAATACGGCGGGATACGATGCGTTCAAGGAAGTGCTGAAGGCGAATCATGCGGAAGGACAGGCGGTCGAGAGCGTCGCGGTGACCGGCAGCTTCTCGATGGCGGCCGACGGCGAGACCGTCCTCTCCCTGAGCGGAGCCGGGAAGGTGCGGCACGGGGACGACGGGCATGCGATGAGCGGCGACTTCGACCTCGCGCTCGAGGGCTTCCAGCGCAGCGGCAGCTTGTACAGCAGCGGCGAAGATGCCGTCTATTTCGTAGATCGGACGCACGATTTGCATTACCAGGTCATCAACTTGGACCGCGAGCATGCGGATCATCGGAAATGGGAGCGCGACGGCGAATTCCGAGGCCACGGCCAGCCGATGGGCCAGGCCGAGGAAGCGCTGCTGGATTTCCTGGTCGGCGACCTGAAGCAGGAGTTCGCCGTGGCGAACCATGCGGACGGCTCGAGGACGATTACGGTCGACGTGAGCCAAGACGAAATTCCGCTGCCGCTGCGCCTCTTGATCGACGCGGCAGCGGCCGAGGAGCGCGGCGAGCGGACGGGGCCTGACCCGAGCGCGGAGGCGCGGCTGTCGCAATATCCGTTCTTCCAAGGCATCGAGGAGCTGCGCCTAGAGGAGCGGCTGCCGGAGCTGAAGGAAGGCGTCGCGATCGAGCGGGTGCAGCTGCGAATGACGGTCGACGCGAGCAACCGGCTGCAGCGCGTGGACGGCAAGCTGGAGGTAAGCGGCAAAGATACGGCCGGCGCATGGCATCGTATTACAATGGAAGGCGCAGGCGAGATCGGCGGGCTCAACGCAACGACGCCCGATGCGTACGACCCGGGCGGCAAAGCCGTCGAGATCGTCGACGCGGCCTCGTTCGGCGACCGGCGATGACGCAGCGGCCTCGGGAGGACATGCCGATGTTTGAAGTCCGCGGGCTGACGAAGGCGTATCCCGGCGGCCGGGGCATCCAAGATCTCAACCTCGCGGTTCGTCCCGGCGAGGTTGTCGCGTTATTGGGGCCGAACGGAGCCGGGAAGACGACGGCGCTGCGAGCGATGGCGGGGTTCATCCGGGCGGACCGCGGGGAGGCGCGCTGGAACGGCGCGTCCGTCGCCGATCGGCCCGAGCTGACGAAGCCGCATATGGGTTTTATGATCGGCGAGCCGGCCCCTTACCCGTACCTTACGGGCTACGAATATTTGAAACTCTATCATAAGCTGTACCCCGGCGTCGACGAGTCGCGTATTCGGGAGACGCTGGAGCAGGTAGGGATGGCGCAGCAAGGTCATGTCAAAATCAAGCGTTACTCTACCGGCATGAAGCAGCGGATCGAGCTCGCGAGCGCGCTCTTGCACCGACCGAAGCTGATGCTGCTCGACGAGCCGTTCTCGGGCATGGACATCGAGGGTCGCCGCGAGATGGCGACGGCGCTCCGCGCCCTTGCCGCAGAGTCGGGCGCGGGGCTGATCGTCTCGTCCCATGTCGTGCACGACATCGAGGATCTGATCACGCATGCCTGCATCGTTCGGGAGGGGCGCTGGGTCGAGACCGCGAGCGTGGACCGAGTAAGGGAGTCGTTTTCGAATGTAGAGGATTATTACTTGCACTGCGTCGGGGGACGGAAAGGCGGTGCCGCATAATGCAAGCGTTGATGTATGTGACGGGGCAAGAGCTTCGCAAGCTGTTCCGCGGCGGTAAGCCGAAGGCGCTGCTGGCGCTCGGCTTCCTTGCAGGCGTTCTCTTCGTCTGGTTCGCCGCGTCCGCGGGGCTGAACGGGAGCTTGCCGCGAACGGCGCTGGCGCTGGCGATTCCGGTGCTGCTGCCGCTGTTTATGGCGTCCTTGGGCAGCGAGCTGATGGCGGCCGAGTTTCAGGAAGGCTCGATAAAAAATATGTTGAGGCTGCCGCTGAGCCGGGAAATGCTTTATTTTGGGAAAATGTTCGCGGGATGGATCGTCGGCGCGCTCATCGTGTCGAGCGTCATCGTCCCAGCGGCGCTTGGGGGGCTATGGCTGCAGGGGATACCTTCCCTGCCCGAGCTGGGAGCGGACGTCGCGGAAGCGGCGGGAGCGGTCGTGTTTTGCGGCTTGCTGCTCGTTCTGGCGAATTGCGTCTCATTGTGGACCGGGAGCGCCGGACTCGGGCTTGTCGCGAGCGTCCTGCTTTGGCTGGCGATGGGCGTCGCCGGCTTGCTCGAGCCTTCGCTTCGCCGATTGCTCGTAATCGACTATGCGGATTGGCTGCAGCCGCTCCTATACTCCGGCGATTTCGGCGCTACGGTATCGATGTTGCTATTTATAACGGCCTACTATATCATTGGCACTATCTTGGGCTTGCTAGCCTTTCAAAGGAAAGAAATGTAACGTATGTCCATACGCTTGAAGCTTCTGTTTACGTATCTATTCGGGATTACGCTGACGGCTCTGATCGTCGCGGGACTCGGGATCGGGTTCGTCTCGGCGATCGTCACGTATTTCGCGAACAGCGTCGTGAAGGATCAGAGCGCGGAGGATGCCATCCGGCGGGGCGTCGATCTCATCGTGGATTTACGCTATGCGGAGCGGTTCGCGCCTGAGACGCTGGCGACCCCGGCGTTCGCGGCGCCGATCGGCGACCGGCTGCAGCCGTTCGAAGGCTTCCTCGTGGTCCGGCAAGGGGAGCGATGGGACAGCTACGGCGCTCTGCAGCAAGGGGACGCGTTCTTAGCGCAGCTGAAGCGGGACATCCAGGCCCAGTCCGAATCCGAGTCCCCCAGGCCCCATTCGGACGTCTTCGCGACGACTGTCTGGGAGAACCGCGAATGGTTTGCCTTGCGGTACGATTTTCCGGAAATCGACGCCCCCTTATCGTATTACCTCGTCTTCGACGCGACCGACACGGAGCGGCGAGGCGACCGGTTCCAAGGGATGTTCCTGCTCGGCATCGCCGCGCTGCTCGGTATCATCCTCATCCCCTTGCTGTGGATTACGACGATGGATATCGTGAGGCCGCTGCGGCAGCTGGAGCAAGGCTCCCGCCGGATCGCGGAAGGGGACCTCAATTTCAGCCTGCGCTCGAAGGTGCGGAACGAAGTGGGCAGCGTAATCCGCTCCTACGAGAAGATGCGCAGCGAGCTGCAGCGTTCGATTCAGGCGCAGGTCGCGCTGGAGGAAAGCCGAAAGCAGCTTATCTCGAATATATCGCATGACCTGAAGACGCCGCTCACCTCGATCAAGGGGTATGTGGAGGGCATTCGGGAAGGAATCGCGAGCGACCCGGAAAAGCTGAACCGGTACATCGACGTCATTTACGCGAAGACGCTCGATATGGATCGGATGATCGACGATTTGTTCCTGTTGTCGAAGCTGGATTTGCGGCAGGAGCAGTTCCATTTCGAGGCGGTGCGGCTGCAGGAGTTTTACGACCGGACGATGAATGAGCTGCACATGGAGTACGACGGCGAAGGCATCGCCCTGACGAGCGAGTACGAGGCCGGCCCCGACGCGGTCGCCCGGATGGACGCGCAGAAAATCAAACGCGTCATCATGAACATCGTGGGCAATTCGGCGAAATTTAACGATAAGCCCGACCCGCGCATCCACATTCATTTCGGCCGGGAGATGGGAGGCTGGACGATCGGCGTGACGGATAACGGCCCCGGCATGGCGCCGGACGAGCTCGAGCGAATCTTCGACCGTTTCTATCGCGCGGATCCGGAACGCAATCCGAATGTCGCCGGGTCGGGGCTCGGCCTTGCAATCGCAAAGCAGATCGTTGCGCAGCACGGCGGCACGATTCATGCGCGGAGCGAGCCTGGGCGTTCGATGACGGTGCTGGCGACGATACCGATGAATCTTGAGGACGGGAATGGGAGCGCGGAAGATGGCGAAGCGGAAAGTGTTGATCGTCGAGGATGATCAAGCGATTGCCGAGTTGGAGCGGGATTATTTGGAGGCGCACGGGTACGAGGTGGCGGTCCGGTCGGACGGCAAGCAGGCGCTCGCGGAGGCGATGGAGCAGTCGTACGACTTGCTCCTGCTCGACGTGATGCTGCCGGGCATGGACGGCTTCGAGCTGCTGCGGAAATTCCGGGAGACGAAGGATACGCCGGTGCTGATGGTATCCGCCCGCAAGGAGGATATCGATAAAATCCGGGGCCTTGGGCTCGGCGCCGACGATTACGTCACGAAGCCGTTCAGCCCGTCGGAGCTCGTCGCGAGGGTGAAGGCGCATCTGGAGCGGTACGACCGGCTGACCGGCGCCGCGTCGGGCGCGAGGGCTTCGGCGGCCCGGAAGCCGCGGGAACTGCGCTTTCGCAGCCTTGCGATCCAGATCGACGCCCGGCGGGTCACGCTGCACGGCGAAGAAGTAGCGCTCACCGCGAAGGAGTTCGACTTGCTGCTCTTCCTCGCGGAGAACCCGGACCGCGTCTATTCGAAGGAGGCGCTGCTCGATAAGGTGTGGGGGTTCGAGCACTTCGGCGATCCCGCGACGGTCACCGTGCATATCGGGAAAATTCGCGAGAAAATTCAGAAGGACCCGTCGCAGCATCCGTTCATCGAGACGGTCTGGGGCGCGGGGTACCGGTTCAAGGTGTAGCCGTTACGGGATTCCGTTTCGGTCGCACCGCTGTTAACGCACCGCTTTCGCCGGCCCATGAGGGGCGGAGAGCGGTGTTTTTTACTTGGAATTATATTCTTGACAATGTAGGGTACCACCCTATACTATAAAAACAGACTCGATGGAATTCGCGCGTTCGTCCGTTCCGACGGCCGTCACGGAGTCGCGCGCGATTCGCGGAGTCGATATGACAAAGGAGGTTTTCTGACCATGGCGGTTCAAGCCCAAGCGGCCCCGCAGGCCGACCCGAAACGTTGGAAAGCGTTGGCGTTGTTGTGCCTTGCGAATTTTATGGTCATTATGGACACGTCGATTATCGGCGTCGCGCTCCCGGCGATCAAAGCCGCGCTGGGGTATACGCAAGAAAGCTTGCAGTGGGTGTTCAATGCTTACGTCATTTTCTTCGGGGGATTGCTGCTCTTAGGCGGTCGGTTGTCCGATCTGTACGGACAAAGACGGATATTTATGTGGGGGTTCCTTATTTTAACGCTGTCGTCGCTGCTGGCCGGTCTCGCCTGGAACGATGGGGCGCTCAACGCCGGCCGCGCGTTGCAGGGATTCGGCTCCGCGCTGATCGCGCCGGCTGCGCTGACGATCGTCATGATGCTGTTCGGCGGCAATCCGAAAGAGCTCGGCAAGGCGCTCGGCTTCTGGGGCGCGTCCGCGGCCGCGGGCGGCTCGGCGGGGGTATTCCTCGGCGGCGTTATTACGGAATGGCTCAGCTGGCAATGGACGTTCCTCATTAACGTGCCGGTCGGCATCGTCGCGATCCTGCTGTCGCCCGCTTTGCTGGCCAAGGGCGTCCGCAGGCAAGGCAGCATAGACGTATCCGGGGCGATCTCGGTCACCGCGGCGCTCGTCTTGATCGTATACGGCATCGTCACCGCGGAGCACAACGGCTGGGGGGCGCCGAGCACCGTCTGGACGCTCGCGATCGGCGCGGCCTTGTTCGTGATCTTCTTGATCCTGCAAGCCGCGAAGAAGGAGCCGCTCGTCCCCTTGCGCATCTTCAAGGCGCCGAATCTCGCCGCCGGCAATCTCGCGCTGATGCTATTGTCCGGCGCCTGGATTCCGCTCTGGTATTTCTTGAACCTGTATTTGCAGCAGGTGCTGCAATTTACCGCGTTCGAAGGCGGCGTCGCGCTGCTGCCGATGACCGTGCTAATCGCCGTCTTTATGATTTTGATTACCGGGAAGCTGATCGGACGGTTCGGGATGAAGGCGAACCTCATCGTCGGACTGATCGCCCTCGGCGGGTCGCTCCTGTTGTTCTACGGAAACACGCCGACCGACGGCAGCTTCGTCGCTCATGTGCTCCCCGCTTCGTTGCTCGGCGCGTTAGGGATGTCGCTGGCATACATCCCGGCGACGATGGCGGCGATGTCCGGCGCGAAGCCGGAAGAAGCCGGGCTCGCGTCGGGACTCGCCAGCACGAGTTATCAGATCGGCTCCGCCATCAGCTTGGCGGTCATGGTGGCGATCGCCGCATCGGCGACCTCGTCCCTCGGCGGGGATCCGGTAGAGGCGCTCAACGGCGGCTTCCAGCAGGCGTTCTTCTGGTCGGGCATCGTGGCGTTCGCCGGCGCATTGCTGGCGCTGTTATCGATCCGCACGCCGAAGGCGGCGACGGAGTCAAGCGGGCATGCAATCGTGTAATGAACTGTTGCAAAATATAGGGTAGGGTAGTATACTAATAACCAAAGAGGTGATCCCCATGCAAGTCGATACGATACCCGGGGTCCCGTCATCGCTATCGCCATCGCCAGCGCCCACGCGCGAAACCGGTTGTTGCTTACCGGAGACAGGGGAGCGCAAGAGTCGTCATTCGGAGAAGACGAAGAGCAGCCTGACGAATCGCCTCAATCGGATCGAAGGCCAAATCCGAGGGATCAAGGGGTTGATCGACAGGAATGCGTACTGCGATGACGTCCTGATTCAGATCGCTTCCGTTCAATCGGCGCTGAACGGCGTCGGCAAGCTGCTGCTGGAGAATCACCTTCGGGGCTGCGTCGTCGACCGGATTCAGGAAGGCGACGCGAAGGTCGTGGCGGAGCTTCTCGAGACGATGCGCAAGCTCATGAAATGAGCGAGCGGCATGATAAAAGTATAGGGTGCATGGGTATACTAATAAAAAGGGGAGAACTGTGTATGAAAACTATGACGTTGCAAGTAGAGGGCATGAGCTGCCAGCATTGCGTACATTCCATCGAAGGGGCGCTGAAGAAGCTCGGCGCGAACGGGAAGGTCGACTTGAAGCGCAATGCCGTGGACGTCGCTTTCGACGAAACGAGCATCACGGTCGACCAGGTGAAGGATGCGATCGAGGAGCAAGGCTACGAGGTTTCGGGAGTATAAAGCCGTGAGGAGGTGAACGAAGTGGAAGCCATCGCAACGAGCAAGGAACAGCAAACTACGCTCCAAATCGCCGGCATGACGTGCGCCGCTTGCGCCAATCGGATCGAGAAGGGCTTGAATAAGCTGGAGGGCGTCTCCTCGGCGAACGTGAACTTCGCGCTGGAGAAAGCGAGCGTGACATACGATCCCAATAAAGTCGATGCCGGCCGCTTGGAAGAGACGATCCGCAAGCTCGGATACGACACGGTGAAGGAAGTCGCACAGTTCCGGCTGGAGGGCATGACGTGCGCCGCCTGCGCGAACCGGATCGAGAAAGGTCTCGCCAAGCTGCCCGGCGTCGCCTCGGCCGCCGTCAACTTCGCGATGGAGACGGCGCGCGTCGAGTATGCCCCGGGGGAGATCTCCGTCGAGGGGATGCAGGAGAAAGTGCGGCAGCTCGGGTACAAAGCCGTCGTGAAGCGCGACGATGCGAACGAGGGCGACCGCCGGGAGCGGGACGTGCGCCTGCAGAAGCGAAAGCTGATCGTCTCTGCGCTGCTCTCCTTGCCGCTGCTCTGGAGCATGGTCGGCCACTTCTCCTTCACCTCTTGGATTTATGTGCCGGACCTGTTCATGCATCCGTGGGTTCAGTTCTTGCTGGCTACGCCGGTGCAGTTTTACATCGGGAAACCGTTTTATGTGGGCGCCTACAAGGCGCTCCGCAACGGCAGCGCCAATATGGACGTCTTGGTGGCGCTCGGCACGTCGGCGGCGTATTTTTACAGCTTATACCTATCGATCGATTGGTCCTTAGGCGGCGCGAGCGCTCACCACGGGCCTTCCCTGTACTACGAGACGAGCGCGGTGTTGATTACGCTCGTCATCTTGGGGAAGCTGTTCGAGACGTTGGCCAAGGGCCGAACGTCGGAAGCGATCAAATCGCTGATGGGGCTGCAAGCGAAGACGGCGATCGTCGAACGAGACGGCCAGGAGCTGACGATTCCGGTGGAGGAAGTGCTGAGCGGCGATATCGTTCTTGTCCGTCCCGGCGACAAAGTGCCGGTCGACGGCGTCGTGCTCGAAGGCGCCTCTTCCGTCGACGAATCGATGCTGACGGGCGAAAGCCTGCCGGTCGAGAAGAAAGCTGGGGACAACGTCATCGGCGCAACGATCAATAAGAACGGAAGGCTGCGCGTACGGGCGACGAAGGTCGGCAAGGATACGGCGCTCGCCCAAATTATTAAGGTCGTCGAGGAAGCGCAAGGCTCGAAAGCCCCGATCCAACGGGTGGCGGACGTCATCTCGGGCATCTTCGTGCCGATCGTCGTCGGCATCGCGGCGTTGGCGTTCGCCGCTTGGTATTTCTTCTTCGCGCCGGGCGACTTCGCCGAGGCGCTGGAGAAGGCGATCGCGATTCTCGTTATCGCCTGCCCGTGCGCCCTCGGTCTCGCGACCCCGACCTCCATTATGGCGGGTTCGGGACGCGCGGCCGAGCTCGGGATTTTGTTTAAGGGCGGAGAGCACCTCGAGCAGACGCACAAGATCGACGCGATTCTGCTCGACAAGACCGGCACGGTGACGAAAGGCAAACCCGAGTTGACGGACGTGCGGGCGGAAGGCGACGAAACCGAGCTGCTGCGCCTTGTCGGCGCCGCGGAGCGGGGCTCCGAGCATCCGCTCGCCGAAGCGATCGTCGCCGGCATTAAAGCGCGGGGGATCGAGCTTCCGGACGCCGACTCGTTCGAGGCGATCCCCGGGTTCGGCGTGAAGGCTGTCGTCGAGGGCAAAGCGCTGCTCATCGGGACGCGGAGGCTGATGGAAGCCAACGACGTAAACGCACGGCCAGCGTATGACGCTATGGCTCGGCTGGAGGAAGCCGGAAAGACCGCGATGCTCGTCGCCGTCGACGGGCGGTATGCGGGCATGGTCGCCGTAGCCGACACGGTGAAGGAAACTTCGAAGGCGGCCGTCGAGCGGCTGAAAGCCATGGGCCTTGAGGTGATCATGATGACGGGCGACAACGAGCGAACGGCGAAGGCGATCGCCGCGCAGGTCGGCATCGAACGGGTGCTGGCGGAGGTGCTGCCGGAAGGGAAAGCGGCGGAGGTCAAGCGGCTCCAGGCCGAAGGCAAAGTCGTGGCGATGGTCGGCGACGGAATTAACGACGCGCCTGCGCTCGCGACGGCGAACATCGGCATGGCGATCGGCACCGGCACCGACGTAGCGATGGAGGCGGCGGACGTCACCCTGATGCGGGGCGACCTCGCAAGCATTCCGGACGCGATCGATATGAGCCGCAAAACCATGCGCAATATTAAGCAAAACTTGTTCTGGGCGCTCGGATACAACACGCTGGGCATACCGATCGCGGCCGTCGGGCTGCTCGCGCCTTGGGTCGCTGGCGCGGCAATGGCGCTCAGCTCGGTGTCGGTCGTGCTCAACGCGCTCCGGCTGCAGCGGGCGAAGGTGAGATGAACCATACACTTATATAGAAGGATAGGAGAATAGCTTGCCATGAGGAAGAGGTTACTTTACGCATTTGCGGTATTGACGTTCGGCTTGTTGGCCGCATGCAGCAATGCGGGCAGCGGCGGTACGGATGCCGGGCACGAGGACGCGCATCATGAGGGCGACGGCGGACATGGGGACCAAGGCGATCATGGGGACCAAGGCGATCATGGGGACCATGGCGGGCACGGGGAACAGGGCGCGGAAGCGGGAATGGTCGGCTTGACCGCGGCGTTCTCGTTCCCGAACGGAGCGCCCGCGGCGAAGGAAGAGACGGAGCTTGCGATCGCCTTCCGGGATGAGTCCGGCGGCGCCGTAACCGAATTCGAGATCACCCATGAGAAGCTGCTTCATTTAATCGTCGTCAGCCATGATTTGTCGTTCTTCAACCACATTCACCCGGACGCTCGGGAAGACGGCACGTTCCACATCAACACATCGTTCCCGACCGGCGGCGAATATAAGTTGTTCGCCGACGTGAAGCCGAAGGGCGGGGCGGGCGTCACGCTCAGCGAGTGGGTGAAAGTCGAAGGCGCGGAAGGAAAGCATGAAGCGATCGCGCCCGACGCGGCGTTCGTGAAGGAGGCGTCCGGCAAGGAGATCGAGCTTGCGGCCGACCGCTGGAAGGCGAACGAGGACGTCACGCTGACGTTCGTCGTTCGCGATGCGCGGACGAAGGAAGGCATCGCCGATCTTGAGCCGTATTTGGGGGCGGTGGGCCATGTCGTGATCCTGTCCGCCGACGCCGAGCGGTACCTGCATGTACACCCGATCGACGAGCGATCGACCGGACCGGAGGCGGCGTTCGCGACGTCGTTCCCGGAGCCCGGCATCTATAAGATCTGGGGACAGTTCCAGCACCAAGGGGAAGTCATTACAGTGTCTTACGTCGTCGAGGTGGAATGACGATGGAACGGATGAAGATCGCGGCGTCCGCGCCGCCTCAGGTCGGCGGAAGTTTATTTACGCCGGAGCAGCTCGCCCTCGTCGGGACGCTCGCGGGTCCCGAAGCGGTCGTCGAGCTGACGCCGTTCAAGCAGCTGTATATCGAAACGTCGGCGGAGCGGATGACGGCGCTGCGCGAGGCGTTGGAGCGGTCCGGCTTAGAGACGTACCCCGCGGGCCCGGTCGTGAAAAGCCTGATCGCCTGCAATTTCTGCAAAGGCGCGGACGACGCGGGACTCGACATCGCCCGGCGGCTGCACCGCGCGATCGCGGGTACGCCGTCTCCGACTCCGCTGAAGGTCGGCTACGCGGGCTGCGCGCTCGGCACGAGCGAGCCGCTGCTCAAGGATATCGGCGTCGTGAAGATGAAGGAGACGTTCGACATTTACGTCGGAGGCGAGCCGAAAGGGCTGAAAACTTCCATCGCCAAGCTGCTCGTCTCCGGCGTGACGGAGGAACGGCTCGTGCCGGCGGTCTCGGCCGTCCTCGACTATTACCGAACGCATGCGAAAGGGAAAGAGAAGTTCGCGAAGTTCGTCGACCGGGTGACGCCGGAAGCGCTGCGGCGCGTCGCGGAAGCCGGATAAGTAAGTTCGGAGGTCTCGCTCGCAGGTGTCGAGCCCTAAACGGAAGAAGTCCCGATGAGGTTGTCGTCGGGACTTCTTTCTTTGCGACGCTCGCCGTCCGAACGGTTTCGTACTTCCATTTACGAGCGCATGGGCTGTGGTATATGATGGCTCTAAGGAATACATCGCATAAAGGAGTGTTTGCTCATATGATCGGAAAATTAGGACAAGTCATGGTGTACGTGAACGATCAGGATGCCGCGCGGCGCTTTTGGACGGAGAAGCTCGGATTCGAGGTCATCGCGGAGGAGGATAACGGCCAGGGGTTCCGCTGGATCGAAGTCGCCCCGTCGAAGGCGGCGGAGACGAGTATCGTCCTCCACAATAAGGCGTTCATCGCGCAGATGGAGCCCGATATGAACCTCGGTACGCCGTCGCTTATGTTCGTGACGGACCGGCTCGAGCAGCTCCACGGCGACTTGGCCGATAAGAACGTGAAGGTCGGCGATATCGTACCGATGCCGACGGGGCGGGTATTTAACTTCGCGGACGACGAAGACAATTACTTCGCGGTGATGGAGAAGCTTTAATCCATACGGAGACCGGCTGCCGCTTGCGGGGGCCGGTTTTTTATCGGGCGCGCGAGTGTTTTCAACCCGAATATCGGAACATAATGACATCCAGAGGGATAGTAAAAAATTGTGAAGCACGGAGGGAACCCGCCCATGGTCCAGCGATATAGAATTACGAGGGAACATCAAGACATCGGAGAACCGGAGAAAACGATCACGTTGGACGAATGCCGGGCGTTATTCGCGCAGCTGCCCGATTTCGACTACGCATCCGTCTACACCGTGAAAGGTAGCGGGGGGGCGACCACGATGAGCATCGACGGGGATTTCTTCCTGTGGCGCCATGACGGAGCGCAAATTCCGTTCCGACATTACCGAGGCGATCTTTACGTATCCGGCGCGCATGAGGCGGTCGTCCCGAAGATGATCGAAGTCGCAAGCGCCCTTCGAGCGGACATCGAGGAGGGGTAGCGAACCGGCTCTACCTTGTCTGGTAAGCCGGTAGAAGCAGGGTTGGCAGCGTCGCCGTTCGGCGGCGCTGTTTTCATTTTCCATGTGGGCTGGAGAGGAATTGTTATTGACAGGATGTGGGATGGTGGGGAATAATGTCGTGAAGTGTTCATAAAACCACGACATCGGAGGAAACATTCAGTGCTTCGGCTCGTCCTGTTTTATTTGCCGCTGACCGCGTCGGCGCTGCTCGCTTCCTTGACGCACGTCATCATTAACGCGGTGCTGGCCCGCTCGCCTCATCCCGACCTGACGATCAGCGGGTATGCGGTAGCGCTTAGCCTGTGCTTCATCCTCGAGCAAGCGATCGCGCCGCTTCGGCAGACGAGCGCGAAATACGTGCGGGACCGACATTCGTTCCGGCAGATGGTACGCATGATCGCGGTCGTGCTCGGTTGTCTGGCCGCGTTCAACGCGCTTATCGCTTGGACGCCGGTCGGACGCTATTTCTTTCACTATATCTACGGCGCCGACGAGAGTCTGCTGGACTCTACCGTGCACGCCTACCAAATTCTGCTCTTCGTCAATGTGTTTTCCGCGGCGAGGAGCTTGTATCAGGGCATCATCATTCAGCAGCTGCAGACGCGTTGGATGACGATCGGGATCGTAATTCGGCTCGTCGCGATGGCGGCGTTGTCTTGGCTGATGGTGAGCTGGGGCTATACGGACGACAGCCGATACGGCGCGCTGCTGTTTCTGATCGGCATGGCGATCGAGACGGTCGTCGCCTGCTGGGAAGGGCACCATCTGGCGTCCCGGCTGCCGGAGCGGCTGCCGCCCCAGTCGGCGCATGCGGTCCGGACGTGGAAGCTGGATATCTTCCCGTTCTACATGCCGCTGCTGTACGGGTCGCTCGTCTCGATCGTGATCGGGCCGGCCACGCAGACGACGATGAATCACAGCGTCCAGCCGATTCTCGCCATCGCGGCGTTCGCCGTCGCCTCGAACTTGACCGGGCTGATTTCGGGCCTGGCGACGTTCCTGCACCAAGCGGTGCTCAATTTCCAAGAGACGGAGCCGCGGCGGGTGAAGCAGCTGACGGCTGCGGTAACGGCGCTGTCCGTCCTCATTCAAGGCTTTCTCTCTTGGACGCCGTGGGGGCATGCCGTGCTCGTGCATGGATTGCACCTGCAAGGCGAGCTGCTGCAGGCGACGCTGCTGATCTTGAACGCGCTGCTCGTCCGTACCGCGGTGTTCCCTTGGATCGACTACGTGAACGGGCTCGCGATGTATCACGGCGTCAGCAAGGCGATCGCGTGGAGCAAGATCGGCAGCGTCTCTTGCATGTTGACGCTCCTGTACCTCCTCGTGACGCTCCGGCCGGAATGGAACGGCATGATTCCGGCGATCGCCGGCTCGTTCGTGACCGTCTTCGAGCTGGCGTTGAACGTCGTCCTGCTGCGGCGGGCGATTCGGCGCAAGGAAGCCGCGGCGGCGGAAAGAAGGGTTTCGGCGTAGATGCGTTGAAAGTGTTTACAGACGACTACGAAACCAAGGGAGGATGACGGTTGATGAAGGACAAGCTGAAGGGGCTGCTCGTCGGCATCGGGATCGGTAGCCTGCTGAGCGGCACGGTCGCGTTCGCGGGCGGCGGGGCGAAGATCGACGTCGTGTTTCAGGATTTCAAGTACATGTTCGACGGGGTCGAGAAGACGCCGGCGCAAGAGAGCTTCCTTTACAAGGGTACTACCTATGTGCCGCTCCGCTTTGTAAGCGAAGCGCTCGGGAAAACCGTCGATTGGGACGAGGCGAGCGGGACGATTTGGATCGGGAAAAATCCCACGAAGACGGTCGCCGCGTTCCAAGGCGGAACCGTCACGGCCGGTCAGCTGGACGAATTCCTTGCGGTGCAGAAGTTCTTCAATCCGTCCTACGCGCAATACGAGACGGACCCGACTTACCGGGAGTTCATGGCGAAGCAGCTGATCCGCAACGCGGTGCTCGGCGCGCGCGCGACAGCCGAGGAGAAGGCGGCGGCGGCGAATGAGGCGAAGGCGCAAATCGCGGCCTGGCAGCAAGCCGATGCGTCGAACGGCTTCTCGGCCTCCCTTGCGGCGGCGGGGTTGGACGTCGCGGCCGTGGAGCGGTTCCTTACGGCCGATCACACGATGCGGGCGGCGCTGCGCAAGGGGATCACCGACCAAGAGCTGCAGGCGCAATACCTTGAAAATCTTTCCGCGGACCCAGGCGCGTATACGACCGCTTCCGTCCGGCACATCTTAATCGGGTTGACGGACGCCGGCGGCGCCGCCCGGACGAAGGAGGCGGCGCTCGCGCTCGCCGAGGAGGTGCGGGCGAAGCTGATCGGCGGCGGCGACTTCGCCGCGCTCGCGAAGCAATATTCGGACGACCCCGGCTCGAAGGAGAACGGCGGCTTGTACGCCGACGCCCCCGTATCGAATTGGGTTCCGGAATTCAAGCAAGCCGCGATGGAGCTGCCGCTCGGCGAAATTAGCGAGCCGGTCGAGACGAGCTACGGCTACCACATTATGAAGGTGGAGGCGCGGACGGCGCGGACGTGGGAGCAGGCGAAGAGCGAGCTGCAAAATCAACTGCTGAGCGAGAAGCTGACGCAGTTTATGGAGAACGAGCTGCCGGCCTTGATCGAACGCATCGACCTTGCGGAATAAGGGAACGAACCCTCCCATTACATTTTTATATTGCGGATTAGCTCGGTATGTTATAACATGTTGTGTTAAGTGTAAATCAATCTACGTCATCGGCAAAGGCGTAAAGGGTGGGGGAAAAGGTGTTCATGGGAACGAATCAATCCAGCGCGAAGCAGTATGTTTATGACGTGCTCGAAACAATCACGAAGCGGAACCCGAACGAAACGGAATTTCATCAAGCGGCGAAGGAAATTTTGATCTCGCTCGTGCCGGTTATGGAAAAATACCCGATTTATAGGGAGCAGGGCATCCTCGAGCGGATTACGGAGCCGGAGCGGCTTATTACCTTCCGGGTGCCGTGGGTCGACGACAACGGCAAAGTGCAAGTGAACCGGGGATTCCGGGTGCAATTCAACAGCACGCTCGGTCCGTACAAGGGCGGTCTTCGTTTCCATCCTTCCGTGAACGCAAGCATCATTAAATTCCTCGGGCTCGAGCAAATTTTCAAGAACGCGCTTACCGGCCAGCCGATCGGCGGGGGCAAGGGCGGCTCCGACTTCGACCCGAAAGGGAAATCCGATTGGGAAATCATGCGCTTTACGCAAAGCTTCATGACGGAGCTGTATCGGTACATCGGTCCGGATATCGACGTCCCCGCAGGGGATATCGGGGTAGGCGCAAGAGAGATCGGTTATTTATTCGGGCAGTACAAGCGGATTCGCAGCGGCAACGAAGCCGGCGTATTGACCGGGAAGGGGCTCGGGTACGGAGGCAGCTTGGTGCGGAAGGAAGCTACAGGTTATGGCTGCGTTTATTTCGTGAACGAGATGCTGAAGTCGAAGGGTCTGGATTACGAAGGGGCGACCGTCGTCGTATCCGGTTCCGGCAATGTGGCGATCTACGCGATGGAGAAGGCGATGCAATTCGGCGCGAAGGTTGTCGCTTGCAGCGACTCGGGCGGCTTTATTTACGACAAGAACGGCATCGACCTGGAGACGGTGCGCCGTCTGAAGGAAGTCGAGCGTAAACGCATCAGCGATTACACGAAGGAGCACCCGCAAGCCGTTTATGTGGAAGGCTGCGAGAAAATTTGGACGATTCCTTGCGATATCGCGCTCCCTTGCGCCACGCAGAACGAGATCGACGAGGCGTCCGCGAAGCTGCTTGTCGCCAACGGCGTGAAGGCGGTTGGCGAGGGGGCGAATATGCCTTCGACGCTGGAAGCGATCGACGTATTTCTGGAGGCAGGCGTGTTGTTCGGACCCGGCAAGGCGGCGAACGCCGGCGGTGTCGCGGTATCCGCGCTCGAGATGTCCCAGAACAGCATGCGTTTCTCGTGGCGGTTCCACGAGGTGGACGACAAGCTGCAAGAAATTATGAAGAACATCTACCGCGACTCGATCCAGGCGTCCGAGGAGTTCGACCATCCGGGCAACCTCGTCGTCGGTTCGAATATCGCCGGCTTCCGCAAGGTCGCCGACGCGATGATCGCGCAAGGGGTCATTTAAAGTCCTTCAGCACGCTGCCCGCAGTTCCGGCCCCGACAGGGGTACGGCGCTGCGGGCTTCTTCTTGACAAAGCGGGAGAGGAGAGGTATTGTATGTATAATACAATTGATGTATTATACATACTTTGGATTCGGGGGAATGGTCGAATGAGAACGGAAGACGTCTTGGAGCTGCGCAGCGCGGTGCAGCAGTTCATTCGCTCGTTCGGGCTGCTCGAGCAGACAAAGACGCCGTGCGGGTTTTCGCTTTCGCTGTCCCAGGTGTTCGCGCTGCAAGAACTGGAGAAACAGACGTTGACGGTAACGGAACTGGCCGACAAGCTTCGCCTGGAGCGGAGCACGGTCAGCCGGTTGGTCGACGGACTGGTGAAGGGCGGTTTCGTGACGAGAGCCCCGAACGAACTTAACCGGCGCGAGGTGATCTTGAGCTTAACGGAGAAGGGCGAGCGCTCGATCGGGAAGGTGCGGGAGCAGTCGGTCGAGTTTTATTCGACGATTCTCGGCCGAATGACGGAAGCGGAACAGGCGCAGGTGCTTGAAAGCTTTAAGGCGTTCAACCGGTCGCTCCGGGAAGTCCGGAAAGACGCGGCCCTCGCGGAATCGGCGCATTCGTAGCGGCGGTTTCTTTTTCGGGGTATATGTGTATAGTACAACTAATGTGAAAAACAACAAATAATAAACAGTAAGGAGAGAGGAAATATGCATCATCATCCATCTTCCCATCGGAAGGACGCGGCATCGACGGTGGCGGCATCGGTCTCGTCCGTCGCGCTGTCGGTCGTCGCTTCCTCGCACCATTGGCTGCATCTCGCGGTCCTGCTGCTCCTCGGCGGCTCGACGCACTCCATGGCGATGATGACCGGCGTCGTCTGGGTGAAGCGCGCCATGATTCTGATGTCCGCCGCGACGACCGCCTTCGCGGTGTACCGCATGCTCCGTCGCAAGGGCATGCCGCTCTGGATGCGGGGGCTCACCGCTCTCTCCGCCGTCGTGTCGATCGGGTTTATTTTCTTTACGCTTCTCCGTTATGGGTGGTAAAGGGGGCTGAGACGGTGGAATTCCACAAGGATTTATCGATGCTTGGTTGGGAGGAAGTCAGGCGCCGCCAGCTGCATCGGCTGCCGCTGGCGCAACGCTGGATCGATCTCGCGGGCCTCCGGGAAGGGGAGGTCGTATTGGATATCGGTCCGGGACCCGGCGTATTCGCGGCGCGTTATGCGGAGGCGGTCGGGCGCGGCGGTAAAGTAATCGCCTTAGAGAAATCGCGCGAGGCCATCGCTCTCCTGCGGGCGGAGGCGTCGCGGACGGGCAGCCGCGTCGTGGCGGTCGAAGGGGACGCGGAGACCGCCGGCGCGCTGGCGGGGCTCGGACGGATCGACGCGGTGCTGCTGACGGACGTGCTGCATCACACGGACGCGCCCGAGCGCGTGCTGCGCAACGTACGCGCCGAACTGCCCCATGCCCGGGTGCTCGTATCGGAATTCGACCCGGAGGCGGCGGGCGCGTTCGGTCCTCCGCTCGCGAAGCGGCTGCCCCAGGCGGATGTCGAAGCGATGCTGCGAGAGAGCGGGTACGCGGACATCGCCGGGGGAACGCTGGAATACGAGCATTATTATCTCCTGGCCGAACCGCCGCAACCGCAATAACGAACGGCAGAAGCACGCCCGCGCACGGTTTCGCGGGCGTGCTTCTTCTTTAAAGGCGCTAGCAGCTTTCCGGCGAAGTCCGGCGGTTCGACGAAGGCGTCATACCGACAGCGGCAGCTTCTCCGGATTCACGATGTAATAGATGCTTGCGATATCGCCCGCCTCGTCCGTCTCAAAGAGGACGGCGAGCGCCGGACGGCCGCCGCGGGTAAGCAGAAGGCCGGGTTCGCCGTTCCAACGGGCGATGCGGAATTCGCCGTCGAACGCTCCCTTCGCGCGAACGCCCCGCACGAACGCCGCGACGCGATCGATTCCGATAATCGGCCGAAGGGCGGCTTTCCGCTTGCCTCCGCCGTCCGAGATCAGCTTGACGTCGTTCGCGAGGCGCCGCACCAGCTCGTCGTAACGATCCGTCCGGACCGCCTGCAAGAAGAGCTCAGCGGCCTTACGGGAGTCCGGCCTCGCGTCGGATGGAGCCCCTTCGATGGAACGAGGCAGCTTGCGTTTCGCCCGGCTTAGAAGCTGGCGGCAATTGCTCTCGGTCAGCTCCAACATGTCCGCGATTTCGGGATATCGATAGCCGAGCAGTTCCTTCAAGACGTATACCGCCCGCTCCGGCGGCGACAACGTCTCGAGCAGGACGAGCGCGGCGTAACGCACTTGTTCCTCGCGCACCGACGCCTCCTCGGGCTGCTCCCAAGGAGCTTCGAGCATCGGCTCCGGGAGCCATGGGCCGACGTATCGCTCCCGCTGACTCGCACGTGCGCGAAGCGCGTCGATGCAGCGCCGGACGGCCGCCTTCGCGAGGTATGACTTTACGTTCGCGACGCCGCTCCAATCGAAATCGGACAGCCGCGCGAACAGTTCCTGGACCAAATCCTCCGCGTCGGCCGCCGACCCGAGCATGCGGTATGCGAGACGGACGAGGTCCGATCTGTACATCCGGTATACCTCTTCGATCGCCAACGGAACATCGTCCCCTTCGCGGATTGTCACAAAATCAACCCCCGGGTACGTCTTTATAGGTGATATCATATCACAGACATGGAGGGCTTCTCATGAAATTGCGCGTCAACCACTATGAAGCGAACCCGGCCGCCTACGAGGCGATGATGCAGCTGGAGTCGTACATCCGCCAAAGCGGTCTTGATCCGATGTTATACGATCTAATCAAGCTGCGCGTATCGCAGATCAACGGCTGCTCCTTCTGCATCGACATGCACGGCAAGCATCTGCAACACGAGGGCGAAGCCTTCGAGCGCATCCTGCTGCTGACGGCATGGCGAGAGGCATCGATTTATTCGGATAAGGAGAAGGCGGCGCTTGCCCTCGCCGAATGCCTGACCCGCTTGCCCGAAACCGGCGTGCCCGACGACGTGTACGAGCGGGCGCGTGAGCACTTCGACGAGAAGGAATACGTCGACCTCATCATGGCGGTCGTAACGATCAACGGTTGGAACCGGCTAGGCGTCGGAACCGGGATGTCGCCCGGCTGCTTGCTCCGGTAACCATGCGCGGAACGGGCGGGGCGATCCGCTCATGGCCCCGCCAGCGGCAGCCGGATCAAATATTCGGTGCCTTGGCCGGGGCTGCTCGTCACGCTGAGTTTCCCGCCCATCGCGTCGACGACTTTGAAGGCGACCATCATGCCGAGACCGGTTCCCTCGGTGCCTCTCGGGGTAAAATACGGCTCTCCGAGCCGAGCGAGCTGCTCTTCCGTCAAGCCATTGCCGTCGTCGATAATGGCGAGGAGCAGCTCTTGCTCCGCCGTGCGAGTTTCGATCCGGAGCGTGCCCCGGTCGGGCATCGTCTCGATGGCATATTTCGCGATGCCGATCAAGCATTGCTGCAACGCCTTCTCCTCGCCTCGGACGTACAGCTCGTCCACGCGTTGGTAAATTTCTACGGAGAACATATTGGCGAACGGCGTCAGAAGCTGCAGCGTTCGGTCGACCTGCTCCTTGACGTTCAACGATTCGACCGAGCCGATCGAAGGCTTTGCGAACGTTAAGTAGCATTGGATGATATCGTCCGCGCGGTCGATCTCGTCGAGAGAGAGGTCCACGTAACGCCGTACGCGCGCGTCGGGCAGATCGCGTTCGCGAATCAGCTGCAGAAAGCCCTTGACGGCGGCGAGCGGGTTGCGCACCTCGTGCGACACCGAGGCGGCCAGATGGCTCACGACCTCCATCTTCTCCGCTTTCAGCAAGCGTCTTTGGAAAGACAAACCTTCAAGGAAAAGCTCGTAAAAGAAAATCAGCAGCGCGGTCACGATCATGGTCACCGGAAAGAAGATCGAGACGAAGGAAGCGGAAAACGTTGCGCCGAACCCGACGATCGAGGTTACGATCGCGAGAACGGTGCCGAGCAGCGACAGGCCTGTGCCGATCATGATGCGCTTCCGCTTATCCGCGCGCCGGAAAGGCATACGCGAAAGCAGCAGCGCGATGAGGAACAATGGGACCACGATGCCCGTCGCCGTCGCTCCGATGCCGCCGACCAGCAGCGCTCTGAGCAGAACCGTGAAGACGCTTAGAAGGAGCATCGCGGGCAGCCCGCCGTAGAGACCGCCGATCGTGAGCGCCACGAATCGCAGGTCGAAGATATACCCTTCCATTATCTCGATCGGGAACAAGATGCACAGCACGATCGCGATCGCGGCGGACACCGTAAAATATATCGAGCGGCGTTTGTCGAAGAACCCGTACATATTCGATTCCAGCAAGATCGGAATGAAAAAGAGAAAGATGAGGAGAGACAGGACGTTTAAGAGCAGCGCTTCGTATGGAATCAAGGTATGCCTCCCGTGTGAGTCCTGACGCTATACGCCTTCATCATAACATCTTTCAATACCTCGTTTAAGCAAAAATCAGACGTTTAAAAAAAGCGGGAAGCCGGCGTGAACGTAGAGCGGGCGCTGCCTTGAGACATGCTGACGAAGATCGCGACGGTGCAGCTCGAGTAGGGCTATCCGTACATCATGAACAAGACTAACGCGAACCGCGTCCACGCGCTCGGCGGCCCCGGCAGCATTCGCGCCGGGCGTCGCGAAGGCGAGCGTCGTCAACGGCATTCGCACGCAGACGAAGCAACACGACTTCTTCTCGAAGAAGGGGAACGGCTACGTACGTACGACTCGCGTCGAGCCGCCGCGCGACGAGGATTTCCTTTTCGACTCATGAATTCGCCTCAAACTTCGCCTCATGAGGTGAAGTTTTTTGTTGCGTTTTAACGTTGACAACACCGATGATAACAATTATCATTTGCGATGTGGTGATAATAGTTATCATTGTAGAAGCAAGAACATAGAAATTGTTCGCGGGGGGAATGGAGAGACATGAAGAAGATGTTTTTGGCGGCAAGCTGCGCGCTGTTGATCGCGATGGTCGTCGCGGGCTGCGGCGGGCAGGCCGGGACTGCGGTAACGGCGAGCGGGACGCAAGAGGGGACGACGCAACCGTCGGCGGCAGGGACGTCGGTCGGCGAAGAGGGAGTACGAATGGTTTCGCACGCCATGGGCGAGACGCCCGTCGAAGGCACGCCGACTAGAATCGTAACTTTATATCAAGGGGCGACCGACGTTGCCGTCGCATTGGGCATCGTCCCGGTCGGCGTCGTCGAATCTTGGACGCAGCAGCCCATCTATGAATACTTACGGGACGAACTGAAGGACGTCCCCGTCGTCGGGACGGAGACGCAGCCGAACTTGGAGGAAATCGCGAAACTAAAGCCGGATCTCATTATCGCCTCCAAGCTTCGCCACGAGAAAATTTACGAGCAGCTTTCGCAAATTGCCCCGACCGTTACGCACGAGACGGTGTTCAAATTTAAGGATACGGTCCGCCTCATCGGCCAGGCCGCGAATGCGGAGGACAAAGCCGACGAATTGCTTGCGGACTGGGACGCTAGAGTCGCGGACTTTCAGTCGAAAATCGGCGCGAAATTAGAAGGACAATGGCCGATCGAGGTGTCCGTGCTCAACTTCCGGACGGATCATGCGCGGATTTACGTGACGGGCTTCGCGGGGGACATCTTAAGCGAGCTTGGCTTCGTGCGGCCGGAGCCGCAGCGGAAAGCCGCGGAGGAGGGCAACGTCGTTCTCCAGTTGACAAGCATGGAAAGCATTCCGTCCATGAATGCGGACGTATTTTTTATCTTTAACGCAGACGGGCACAATGCGGATGCGGCACTCATCCAGAAAACATACGATGAATGGACGGCTCACCCGCTATGGAAAAATCTAGACGCCGTAAAGCAGGGTCAAATTACCCTTGTCGACGAAGTCGCATGGAACATGGGCGGCGGCATCCTCGCCGCGAATACGATGCTGGATCAAATCTACGCGCATTTCGAATTGGAGCCATAGCATTCGACCGGGGGGAGCCGCTTCCCCCTGTTTTTGCGTACGAACAACCCTGTCGAAAAGAGTGTGCATATGAAGCCGTTATGTAGTCGAACGTCGATGAAGATTGCAGGCTTTGGGGTCGGGTTATGCCTCTTATTTGGTTTCTTTCTGTCGAGCCTTGCGCTCGGGCAAGCGACGACCTCGTTCCGCACGGCTGTACAAGCGATTCTCGATTACGATGCAACGTCCACGGAGCATATCGTCATTACGACGACTCGTCTGTCCAGAGCGGTCATCGCCAGCATCATAGGGGCAAGCCTTGCGGTCGCGGGCGCGCTCATGCAGGCACTTACGCGAAATCCTCTCGCTTCGCCGAGCCTGTTCGGCGTGAATGCCGGCGCGATGTTTTTTGTCGTGTTCGCGACGGTATTTTTTTCGTTCCATTCGCTCCAACATCTGATGTGGTTCGCGTTCCTCGGGGCGGGTCTGGCGGCGGCCATGGTGTTCCTGCTGGGCTCCATCGGAAGGGACGGCTTGTCGCCGGTCAAGGTCGTCCTTGCCGGCTCGGCGTTAACCGCTCTGTTCGGCTCGTTCACGCAAGGGCTGCTCGTCATGGATGAACAGAGTTTGGAAGGGGTACTGTTTTGGATCGGCGGCTCCGTGTCGGCCAGAACGTTGGAAGGCGTCGCCCCTATCTTTCCGGTGGTGTTGGGCGCGGGCGCGGTATCGATGTTCTTGGGCGGGTCTATTAATATCCTAGCCTCCGGGGAAGACGTCGCGAGAGGTCTGGGGCAGAGGGTGCTGGCCGTAAAGATAACGATGGGCGCCGCGATCGTATGCCTTGCCGGCGGATCCGTCGCGATCGGAGGCATGATCGGGTTTATCGGACTCATCGTGCCGCATCTGGTGCGTACATTGGTGGGCACCGATTATCGTTGGATTTTGCCTTATTCCGCCGTTGTCGGAGCGAGCCTGTTGCTGCTAGCGGACGTCGTCGCGCGATTCGTCATCATGCCGGAGGAGATGCCGATCGGCGTGTTGACGGCCATGATCGGCGCGCCCTTCTTCATCTACATCGCCAGAAGGGGGTTTCGAGCGGAATGAAGAAGCACACGGCGTTACGAACGCGATCGGGGAACCTCTCCTTCCTCGTGGATCGACGAGCGGTTCGGGTTTGCCTCCTGCTGGCCTGCTTGTCGGCGGCGTTGTTTCTCGCGGGACTATCCCTTGGAAGTACGGCGATCCCCCCTTGGATCGTCCTCGAGCATCTGATCGGCAAGGGCGGAGAGGAGCATGCCTTCACCATCGGGACGCTGCGTCTGCCGAGAATGGTTCTTTCGATGCTGGCCGGCGTCGCGCTGGGGGTGTCCGGACTGATTTTACAAAGCATGGTTCGCAATCCGCTGGCTTCGCCCGACATCATTGGGGTCACGGGCGGCGCCTCCGTCGCTGCCGTATGGTTTATCACCTATTACTCGGACGTCAGCTTGGATTGGCTTCCGTTCGTCGCGATCGCGGGCGCGGGGCTGGTTTCCCTCTTGATATACCTATTAGCCTGGAAGAAGGGCGTTACGCCGATGCGTCTCGTGTTGATCGGCATCGGCGTGCAAGCGCTCATGAGCGGGTTGGTCACGATGATGATCGTCCTTAGTCCTACCTATTCCACAAGCGAAGCTTATATTTGGTTGACCGGGAGCGTGTACGGCGCGAACTGGACGCATGTAGCCTCTATGCTGCCCTGGGTGCTCGTGTTCGTCCCGCTTTCGCTGGCGCTCTCCAGGAACGTGGACGTACAAGTGCTGGGGGACGATCCGGCCACGGGCCTAGGCTCGAAGGTGCAAGTTCAACGCTTCGTGCTGCTCTGCGTCAGCGTCGCTCTGGCCGGATCCGCGGTCGCCTTCGCCGGCGGCATCGGCTTCGTCGGGTTGATTGCCCCGCATATCGCAAGGAAGCTGATCGGCCGCTCTTTTGCCGCGTTGGTTCCGTCTACCGCGATCATTGGCGGGACGATCGTCTTCGTCGCCGATGTCGTCGCGAGAACCGCTTTCCTGCCGTCGGATCTTCCGGTCGGCGTCTTCGTCTCCGGGATCGGAGCGCCATTCTTTATTTATTTGCTTTACCGAAATCGACATCAATCTTGAAAGCGGGGGTGTCCGGATGAAATCCGTGGAAGCGCAAGCGTTAACGTTATCCTATGGGAGCGAACCGATTATTCGCGACTTGAATCTCGTCATCCCGAGAGGAAAAATCACTGTCTTCGTAGGAAGCAACGGCTGCGGAAAGTCGACATTGCTTCGTTCCATGGCTCGTCTTCTGAAGCCGCAGCAAGGGTCGATTTTGCTTGACGGCAAGGAGATCATGGAAATTCCGACGAAGGAAGTGGCGAAGAAGCTCGCCATTCTCCCTCAAGGGCCGGTCGCTCCGGAGGGCTTGACCGTATTTCAATTGGTGAAGCAGGGGCGGTATCCTTATCAAAATCTAATGCGCCGTTGGTCCAAAGAAGACGAACGGTCGGTCGACAAAGCGCTCGAGGTGACGGGGATGAAGGAGCTCGCCGATCGCCCGGTCGACGCGCTCTCCGGCGGGCAGCGTCAACGGGCTTGGATCGCGATGACGCTTGCGCAGGAGACGGAAGTGCTGCTGTTGGACGAACCGACGACATACCTGGACGTTACGCATCAGATCGAGATTCTGGATCTCTTGTTCGAGTTGAACGAGAGGGAGCAGCGAACGATTGTCATGGTGCTGCACGACTTGAATTTAGCCGCTCGTTACGCGCACCATATGGTCGCTCTGCACAACCGTGCGGTCTACGCGCAGGGGAAGCCGGAGGACATCGTCACGAAAGAGCTGGTACGCCGCGTCTTTCGGATGGAATGCGAGATTGCCGTCGATCCGTTGTTCGGTACGCCGCTGTGCATTCCGCACGGACGAGGGCGAGTGGTGCAGGCCGGCAAGAAAGAAATGTCGTACGCCTAACGACGTTCGCGAAGGGTAGATGCAAGCCGTCTACAATATCTCCCCTGCAACGATTGGATGAGTTCGCTTTTGGGCATCAATGAATTAATGTTCTTTGACCCCATCCATCGAAGCGAGTGAACCATATGCAAGCCGTCACCTTCAAAGCGTTCGCCGTCGCCAACGAGATCGACCTGAATCGAATCGCGACCCGCTGCGGCATACCGAAGAAATTTACGTGGGAGCAGCCGCTCGCGCTGCGGGGCGAGACGCTCGGCGCGATTTTGCGTAAGCCCGTGCAGCCGACGCAGGCGGCGCTCGTCTTTGCGTTCGGCAGCGTTGTGTTCGTCGATATCGACCTGCCCGGCGAAATCAAGACGTTCCTGAACTACCTCCACGCGATCGATCCCGCGGTGGACGTACGCCACGTGAATAAATACGCGGACGACTACCGCCTCCACGTCGAGGAGGGAGCCGAAGGCGTCCGGTTGACGGACGAGTCCGTCGTCGTGCCGGCCTACGAGTCGTTTTATCCGGAGCTCATCTCGACGACGCTGGCGAAGTCGGTCGCGCTGGAGCGGACCGAGGAGGAGCTCGGCAAAATTACGGATAAACTGGAGACGGTCATCGACCGGCTCGAGAAGGGAAAGCTTCGCGTCGGCAATAAGGAACTGGCTCGAACGACCGCGCGCATCGTCAGACACGAGTACAACACGCTCGCGTACATTATGATTTTGGATAAGCCGGACGTGACGTGGACGAGCGGGGCGGCGAGCGACTTTTACGAGAAGATGAGCGAGTTCTTCGAGCTGAACGACCGGTACAAAATTATGAAAAGCAAGACCGAGACGCTCTATCACATTATGGAGGGCTTCTCGACGATCAGCCATTCGATGCGCGGCTTGTTCGTCGAGTGGATCATCGTGTTCCTTATCGTGTTCGAGGTGGTATTGACGCTGCTGGAGATGGCCGGCTTGCTGCCGTAAGGAGCGCCGCGCGAGAGCTTGCGTATAAGTAATCGTGCCGCTGTTGTTCAAGCACGACGTCGATTTTCTTCGATTGATGGGTGGCTTTGCGTCCGACGAATTACGGACCATCCCTATGGGAAAAATAACGGCAAAGCCAGCTGGCGGTGAATAGCCCGGCGTACAATGCGACAAACACGCCGTCCGATCCGGACAACGAGACGCCGGCCGCGCAGCCGTAAACGGGCGCGTTGGAAATCCCGCCAACATTTGAGGGGTTCACCTCTGCAACTGGGTGCGTTATCCTAGGTTGCGGGGGGGATAAAGGAAATGAAACAGTTTACATTGCTTCTATTCGCTTGTCTACTCGGGTTTGCCGTAGTCGTCCCGCAGCCGGCATCGGCGGCGACAACGGGGACCAGAATCGTGGCGACGGCGAAGTCGTACCTTGGCGATTTCAGATACAAATACGGCGCAGAGCCTTGGAATACGAGGTATCGCTACTCCGATTGTTCGGCCTTCGTACAGCAGGTATTCAATCGAAAGCATGGGTACGATCTGCCGCGCACGAGCCGTTCGCAAGCGCGGGAAGGATACCGCGTGTCGAAGTCGAAGCTGAAGCCGGGCGATCTCGTCTTCTTCGATACGAACGACAACGGAAAAATTAACCACGTCGGCATCTATATCGGTTCGGGCGACTTCATTCACAGCTCGCCTTCGAACAAAGTCGGCAAGAACGCGCTCGACCGCGGGTTTTGGGAAGACGCGTACGTGACGGCGCGGCGGGTGTTGTAAGAAAAGTACGGAAAAAGAGGCTCCGGGAGCGATCCCGGAGTCTCTCTTCGTTGCGCAGAAATCCGCAAACCCCATAACATCTTGATGTTTTCTTCGCATCTTCTTGATTCCTTCCGTCCCGCGGCGACTTATAATGATTCGTATGAATTCGCATGCGGGAGGCGCATATTCGTGAATGAAAACTTGCCTATCGGTCGGAAAGACCCCGCCGGCCCCGCCTCGTCCGCCGCGGCGGCCTTCGGCGCGAGCGCCGTCGCAGGCGGCCTGTTGTGGGCCGGCAAGACGCTGTACGACACGCTCGCGCTCGGCCGGGGCGTCGATCAGGGATATGCGCCGACAGACCCGACCGATTGGATCCGGTTCGCGCTGCCCCTCTTGTGCATCGGCGGCGTCTTGGCCGCCGGATTCGTTCGTCGAAGAGGGTGGGCCGCTTGCTCGATCGCCGGACTCGTCTTGATTGCGTCGTACTTTGCGGCCGAGACGTTCTTGTTCGGCCGATCGGCGCCTTACGGCTTGCTGCTGCTGTTCCCGGGCTTCGTCCTGTCCTTCGCCGGCGCCGCCGGTTCGTTCGCCGCGGGAGGCGGACGCTGGTACGGCTTGATCGCGGCGTCCGCGGGCGTCATCGTGCTGACGCCGTTCCTCCAAGGCGCGCTCGTACCGGAAGCGGAAGTCTTCTCCATGGTGGCGGGACAGACGCTCTTTGCGCTCGGTTGGTCGGGTCTCGGTTACGCGGAGAGGAGGAAGGAACAATGAACAAACGAACATGGCTGCGGCTTGCGGCGCTCGCGGCTATTGCCGGGGGGGCGATCTGGGCGTGGACCGGAGCGCACATCTCGCTGATGCCGCCGGGCGATCCGGGAGCGGGCGTCTATCGGGACACGCATTCGTTCATGACGCGGCTCGGGCTCGGCATGGCGCTCGTCACGGTCGGCATGACGGGGGTATACGCGTCGCTCCGCGCGCCCGGACGCTGGACGACAGGCGCGTACGTCGCGGCGGCGGCAGGGAGTCTCTTGTATGGGGTCGGCACGCTCGTGCGAAGCGATATGGATATGAGCGTGCAATTCGATCCGCTGCAGCCCTTGGGCTTCGTCCTCGCGATGATCGGCTCGCTTGGATTCGCCGCGCGGCTGACGCGATCCCGCGACGTGCCGGCGTGGGTCAAGGCGCTGCTATGGGTAGGCGCCGTCTCGATGGTATTGTTCAACGACCAATTCGTGACGTCGTGGGCGGCCGTCCCGTTCGGCTTGTCCTGGGTCGCGATCGGCGGGTATTTGGCGTTGCAAACGGGGAAGAAGGGCGAGTAACAGGAGCGAAACCGGAAGAACGAGCAGAAAGGCATGTCTCAGGCGGAATCGCCGGGGCATGCCTTTTTTGTTGCGAAACGTGCAGTTATTTTTTCTTTGCGGCAGGATGAAAGCGCTTATTAAGTGCAGACATACAGGTATTCGGCCGCAAGAAGCGACCTGCGCCTTGAAATAAATGTAGATTTTGCAAGAATGCGCTTACATGTGATAGTGGGGGAGAAAATAGCTGCATATTTTGTCATAAAGCTCGGCCCGGGCGTTGTTTTCTGCAGCGTCGTCGGACGAGCTTTTTATTATTTTGCCGCGTCCATAACGATAGAATATAACAACCACTCCGATATAAATATTTGCAAACGATAATTATGTATTGACAATAACTATTACACGACATAATATAATAACATACAATATTATCGAGTGTTCGCGATGCGGACGATGGAGTTTTGCTCGGCAGACAGGGGGCCTTACATTGAAAGCGCTAAAGAACGTCGATTTGTACGTCATGCTCGCGCCCGGCATTTTGTTTTTTCTCGTGTTCTCCTATTTTCCGATGGCTTGGATTTTTATCGCATTCCAGGATTTCAAAATCGGTCAGGGGATCTTCGGAAGCGCTTTCGTCGGATTCAAGCACTTCGCGGCGCTGTTCCAAGATCCTTACTTCTACACGATTTTGCGAAACACGGTGCTGATCAGCTTCTACAAGCTGCTGTTCGGCTTCCCGGTGCCGATCATTCTGGCGCTGGCGATGAACGAAATCCGGCACCGCCTCGCGCTCCGATTCATCCAATCGGTCGTCTACTTGCCGCACTTCTTGTCTTGGGCGGTCGTCGCGACGCTGATGATCAGCATCTTCTCGTTCGACACCGGCATCTTGAACGACTTCCTGAAGCTTCTCGGCTTCGAGCCGATCGCGTTCCTAAGCGACAGCTCCTCGTTCCGGACGATGCTCGTCGCCTCGGATATTTGGAAGGGCGCCGGCTGGGGCACGATCCTCTACCTCGCGGCGCTGACCGGCATCGACACGCATCTGTACGAGGCCGCCCGCATCGACGGCGCTTCGAAGCTGCGGCAGATGTGGCATATTTCGCTGCCGGGCATTCAGCCGACGATGACGCTGCTGCTCATTCTGAGCATGGGCAGCCTCATCAACGCCGACTTCGAGCAAATCCTGCTCATGTACAGCCCGGCCGTCTACGGCGTCGCGGACGTCATTCAGACCTACGTCTACCGGGTCGGCCTCGGACAGCTGCGGCTCAGCTACACGACCGCGGTGGGGCTGTTCCAATCGGTCGTCTCGTTCTTGCTCGTCTATAGCGCAAATCGTCTGGCTCGGAAAATGGGAGGGGACTCGATATGGTAACCCGCGACCGGCAAGAGACGATCGTTACGATCGTATCCTACGTCCTGCTGATCGTCGCTACGCTGCTATGCATCTTGCCGTTCGTCCGGCTGCTCGCGATCTCCTTCAGCAGCGAGGGCTTCGTGCAGGCGGGGGAGGTGCTGCTGTGGCCGAAAGGCTTTACGACCGGCGCCGTCGAGTTCGTCTTCGGCAACTTCGCCTTCCAGCGCGCCTTCTTCGTCACGGTCGCGGCGACGCTGTCGTTCACGTCGCTGGCGCTCGTCATGTCGGTGTTGACGGCGTATCCGCTCTCGCGGCGGTATCTCAAGGGCGCCCGCTTCTTCTCGCTCATGATCGTCTTTACGATGCTGTTCAACGGCGGCCTCATTCCGACGTACCTCGTCGTCAAGACGCTCGGCCTGCTCGATACGTTCTGGGGTTTGCTCATTCCGCATATGATCAGCGCCTTCAACGTGATCATCCTAATGTCGTTCTTCCGCTCCGTGCCGATGGATTTCGAGGAATCCGCGAAGCTGGACGGCGCGTCGAACTGGCAGGTGCTGCTGCACATCATCGTGCCGCTGTCGAAGCCGGTGCTCGCGACCATTACGTTGTTTTACGCGGTTTTCCGGTGGAACAGCTGGTTCGACGTTCTGATGTACATCAACTCGCCGGAGCTCTACACGATGCAAATCGTGCTGAAAAATTTGATCAACTCCTCCAACGGCTCGATCATGACCGTCTACGTCGCTCATGAGCATGCGCTGTTGTCCGTGCAGGGCGCGGCCGTCATTTTCACGATTTTCCCGATTTTGCTCGTATATCCGTTCCTTCAAAAATACTTCGTCAAGGGGGTGTTGATCGGCGGGATCAAGGGGTAGCGCGGCAATCTGAATCATCGGCAATACTAAAATCTCTATAAGAAGGGGACAGTACAATGAATCGAAAATGGAAAACGGCCCTCGCCTCGCTTCTGACCTTGTCCATGCTCGCGGCTTGCTCCGGCGGCGGCGGCGCTTCCTCGAACGGGGAAGGCGGCGAGCGCAAGCAGGTCAAAATTATCGTCGGCGGCAACGTGCAGGAATTTCCGGCGGGCGTCACCAAGGACGACAACTTCATTATGGAGTATTGGGAACGAGAGAGCGGCTTCGACGTCGAGCTGGAAATTCTTCCGCTCGAGGGCGGCGACGAGAAGCTGAACGCGATGCTCGTCTCGGGCGAGGCGACCGGCATCATTATCAAGGGCGGCACCGAGTGGCTCGCGAACCTCGTGCATCAGGACGTGCTCGAGCCGTTGGACGAACACCTCAAGGGGACGTCGCTCGAGAACCTGTACCCCGAGCTGCATTCCGCGGCGACGATCGACGGGAAGCGTTACGGCATTCTGACGCCGGACGCGATCGCGGCGCAGGCGACGGCGTTCCTCGTTCGCAAGGATTGGATGGTCGAGGACGGCTTCGCGCAACAGCCGAAGACGTTCGAGGAGTTCAACGCGCTGCTGAAGTCGTTCAAGGATCGTGGCGTCGTTCCGATCGGCGTCAGCGGCACGCCGCACAGCTCCACCTTCTCCCCGTTCATGGGCATGTTCGGCATCCCGACGGAATTCGCGCTGCGCGACGGCAAGGTCGTCTACAACCCGATCAGCCCGCAAGCGAAGCAGTTCCTGACGTACATGAATCAGCTGTATAAAGACGGCATGCTTCCGAAGGATTTCGCGATGCTGAACGAGCAGAGTCTTCAGGAGATGTTCACCGGCGGCAAGATCGGCTTGTTCGTGCTGCCGTACCCGTGGCCGTCCAAGACGATCATCCCGACGATGGCGGAAGCCGGCGCCGACGTGAAATTCATGGACTTCCCGACAGGCGTCGACGGCAAGCCGTCGTACGCGAGAGCGTACTTCCCGGTCGGACCGTCCGCCGCGATCGCGAAAGGAACGAAGGACGTCAAGGCCGCCGTCGAATTCATCGAGTTTCTGCTCAAGCCGGAGACGCAGAAAATCACGAACTACGGCATCGAGGGCGAGCATTACACGATGGAAGGCGAGCGCATGGTGCCGACGGAAGAAGGACTTAACATCGCGTGGTCCGTCTACTTCAAGCAGCTGGCCGATCCGAACGAGTGGTACAACATGTACGGCGTAATGGCCGAGTGGGCGGAATATTACTATCCGGTCGAGCGCAACGCCGCGAAGGAAGACGTCGATCCGGTGTTCTTTATGCCGCCGCAGCCGGAGCTCGTCGCGATCAAGAAGGATCTCGATACGAAGGTAGACCAGTATTATACGGAGTTCGTCATGGGCCAGCGCAGCCTCGATCAATTCGACGCCTTCGCCGAGGAGTGGCTGAAGGGCGGCGGCCAGCAGGTGCTGGACGGCTACAACGAGCTGTACCAGTCGCTCGGCTCGCCGGAGTTCAAGTATAACGAATACTACGTCGGCGATTTGTATACGGGCGCGAACTTGTTCGACGGCACGAAATAACAACGGCGCAAGGCGGCTCCTCCCGGTCGGAGGGGCCGTCTTTCGTTTCGTTGTGAGGGCGAACGCGGCGCGTCCGGGACATATGTCCTTCCATTCCGCGTTCCGATCGCTATGATGTAAAATATAGCGAGGAATCGAACGAGGGGCGAAGGAACGTGAGAGGGAATTGGATCGGCGGGGCGTTCGCGTTGTTCGGCGGCGCGTTCATAACGCTGCAAGGGGTGGCGAACGCCCGCATCAGCCAAGATACGGGAACGTGGCAAGCGGCGGCGTTGACCCAATGGACGGGATTCGCCGCGGCGCTGCTGCTGCTGCTGGCGTTCCGCGACCGGGGGTGGCGGGAGTTCAAGCGGGTGAAGCCGCCGTATTTGTTCGGCGGGGCGTTGGCCGCCGTCATTATTTACGCGAACGTCTCGGCGATCGAGCGCATCGGCGTGACGCTGTCGATCGCCGCGGTGCTCATCGCCCAATTGGCGGTGACGTTCGCGATCGACGCCAACGGCTGGTTCGGCGTGCCGAAACGGAAGATGCGGCTGCCGCAGTTTCTCGGGCTCGGCTTGATGACGGTCGGCATCGCGTTGCTGAGCCTGTGAGCGGCGAGGGAGGTGCGAAGGCATGCCGACGGACCAACGCATAATCCGCGTGAAGCGAGCGCTGGAGGCGCACGGGCTCGATGCGGTCTTTCCCGAGCCGCTGCTGCCGCATTTCGCGCCGGTCGACCTGGCGCCGGGGGCGCTCGTCTGCGCGCAAGGGGACGCCGCGGGCGCCCTCTACGTCATCGTCGAAGGGAAAGTCAAGGTGTATCATCATTCCGCCGAAGGACGGACGCTCGTCGTCTCGTTCTGTTCGGCGCTCGAGGTCATCGGGGATATCGAATTCGTCCGCGGGCTCGACTTCATTAATACCGTCGAGGCGGTCACGCCCGTGCGCATGCTCGCCATCGAGCATCGGTGGCTGCGATTGTACGGCGATGATCACGCGCCGCTGCTGCGCTTCCTCCTCGACATCGTGACGAAAAAATTTGCGACGAAGTCGAATTCGTTAAGCTTTCAGCTGTTGCACCCCGTCGAGGTGCGGCTGGCCAGCTATTTGCTGGCCGCGGCCGAGGAGGCGGGGCCGGCCTCGGAAGGCCGACTGCCGGCGTCGGCGCTCGCGGACGCGGCGAGCTTTATCGGCACGAGTCACCGGCATCTGAACCGGGTCGTGCGGAAGCTCTGCGAGGCGGGCTGGATCGAGCGGAGCCGGGAATGCGTCATCGTTAAAAACAAGGAAGCGCTGCGCGCGCTTTCGTTCGGGGAGCGAAGCTTATGACGGCGGGATTGACGCTGGCGATTCTCGCCGGGGCGCTGGTCGGGTTGCAAAACGTATTCAATCACCGCGTCAGCGAGCGCGCGGGCACATGGCCGACGATCGCGCTCGTCTTGGGCTTCGGCTTCGCGGCGTCGCTCGCGCTCGGATGGCTGGCGGAAGGCCGCCGCATGTTCGCGCTGCCGGACATGCAGCCTTGGTATTGGTTCAGCGGCTTGATCGGCGTCGGGGTCGTGCTGTGCCTGGTTCAGGGCATTCGATGGCTGGGACCGACCTACGCGGTGTCCATCGCGCTCGCTTCGCAGCTCGGCTTCGCGCTGCTGTTCGACGCGCAAGGCTGGCTCGGGCTGGAGCGCATCCCGCTGTCCCCCGTAAAACTGCTCGGGGCGGCGGTTGTCGTCGCGGGGATCATCGTCTTCAAGGCGGGCGAGACGCGCAGGGGCGAGCCGGCGCCCGGCGAATGAGGCCGGAGCCGAGCCGACGGAAGAAGGCGCGCGAGAGCACAAGCACGTCCCGGGCGGGTTCGCCGCGGGGCGTGTTTTTTTTAATCATTTGTACGATGAAACCAACGCGGTATAATGGGAGTAGAAGATTATGAGGTGACGACGAGATGACCGAGACGAACGAGAACGAACTGACATTGGAAAGAGCGTACGAAATCCTCGGGCTGACGAACGGCGCGCCGAGGGAAGAGGTCGAGAAGCGGTACGAGCTGCTGCTTCGCAAGTCGCGGGGAGGCCGGCAGGGCGGCTTCGAGGAGGTCAACCGGGCGTATAAGCTGATCGTAAAGACCGAGGACGAGAAGGTCGTCGGCGAGATCGAGGCGCAGCAATACGGGAAGTACAAACGGTTCTCCGGACATGCCGCGAAAATCGATCATTTCATGAGTTATTATAAATGGCATCTCATCGGAAGCATCGCCGCCGTGCTGCTGATCGTATACGGGATATCGTCGTACATGGATCATCGCGCGGAGCAGGCGCGGCTCGCGGCGCTTCCGCCGCCCGAGCTCGAAGCGTCGTTCATCGGGCGGTTTTACTTGCCGCAGGAGGGCGACGCGACGGAGCGGCTGGAAGCGGCGCTCGTCGCTTCGATGCCGGGCTGGCAGCGGGTGGAGGCCGACGTGCTGCCGCTCGACATGGGCGCGCAAAGCACGATGGACGTCGCAATGCAGCAGAAGGCGATGGTCCAGCTCGCGACGGAGCGGCCGGACGTCTATATTATGGACGCCGATTCGTTCCAGTGGATCGCTCGCAGCGGCGGCCTTCGTCCGTTGGATGCGGAGGCGGCGGCCTGGGGCGACCTGCTCCCGGAAAGCGCCGCGATGCGCTCGGCGGTCGTAGAGTCGTCGCCTGGCAGCGCGGAGCCGGCCTTCGGCGAAGAGCATGTGTACGGGATCGACGTCGGGGCGAGCCCGCTCGCCGAGGCGCTGCCCGCGGCGAAGCGGGAGATGATCGTCGGCCTGCGCGTCGACGCGCAGCGGCCGGACAACGCGCTCGCGTTCATCGAGCGGTACTTGGAAGCGATGAAAGCGGGACAATAAGAATAAGGGGGCGCTCGCAGATGCGGGCACCCCCTCTTTTATGACATCATTTCCCGTCGCGCAGGAACGCTTCGATGCGGGCGCGGATCGCGTCGCGCACCTCGCGGAACTTCGCCGTAATTTCTTCCTCCGGTCCGGTCGCCTTCGCCGGGTCCTCGAAGCCCCAGTGCCAGCGCTCCGCCTTGTCGTTGCGGACGACCGGGCAATGGTCGTTCGCGTGACCGCACAGCGTAATGATGTAATCGGCGCGCGCGAGCGTCTCCTCGTCGATGACGTCCGACGTATGCGTCGAGATGTCGATGCCGGCCTCCTTCATGATGGCGACGGCGCGCGGATTGAGGCCGTGCGCCTCGAGGCCGGCGCTCTTCACTTCGTAGCGGTCGCCGCCGAGCGCCTTCAGGAAGCCGTCGGCGATTTGGCTGCGGCAGGAGTTGCCGGTGCAGAGGAAGTACACTAAGGGTTTGTCGGTTTCGGACATGTTCGTAACAGCCTCCTTAAGTTATGAGCATTAACCACAAATACAAGCCGACCAAGGTGACGAAGAGCGTCGGAATCGTCAGCACGATGCCGACCCGGAAGTAATACCCCCACGTAATCTTGACGCCCTTGCGGGACAACACATGCAGCCAAAGCAGCGTCGCGAGCGAGCCGATCGGCGTAATTTTCGGCCCGAGGTCGGAACCGATGACGTTGGCGTACGCGAGCGCCTCCCGGACGGCGCCGGTCGCCGTCGTCGCGTCGATCGCGAGCGCGTCGATCATGACCGTCGGCATATTGTTCATGACGGACGAGAGCAGCGCGGCGAGGAAGCCCATGCCGAGCGTCGCGGCGAACAAGCCGCGGTCCGCGAACGTTTGGATGACGCTGCCCAGCATATCCGTGAGGCCGACGTTGCGCAGCCCGTACACGACGACATACATCCCAATAGAGAAAACGACCACCGCCCACGGCGCGTCCTTCACGAGCTTCTTCGCGTCGACGGCCTTGCTCCCGCGGGCGAGCAGCAGGAACGCGAGCGCCGCGGCGCCGGCGACGAACGATACCGGCACGTCGACGAAGCCGCTCAGCAAATATGCGACGAGCAGGACGCCGAGGATGACCCACGACCAGCGGAACATGCGCATGTCTTTGATCGCGTCGGCCGGCGCCTTCAGCTGCGCGAGGTCGTAGCGGTCGGGGATGCGTTTTCGGAAGAACAGGTAGAGAACCCCGAGGCTCGCGGCGATCGAGAAGAGGCCCGGCACGACCATGCGGCTCGCATACTCGAGGAATGTGATGCCGAAGTAATCTGCGGACACGATATTGACCAGGTTGCTTACGACGAGCGGTACGGAGGCGGTGTCGGCGATAAAGCCGCCGGCCATTATGTAAGGTAAGACCATGGCGTCGGGAAATTTCAGCGCTCGCACCATCGCGAGCACGATCGGCGTCAGAATGAGCGCCGCGCCGTCATTGGCGAAGAAGGCGGAGACGCCGGCGCCGAGCAGCACGACGTAGACGAGCATGCGCCGGCCGTCGCCGCGCGCCGCCCGGGCCATGTGCAGCGCCGCCCATTCGAAGAAGCCGATCTCGTCGAGCACGAGCGAGTAGATGATGATCGCGACGAAGGCGAGCGTCGCGTTCCAGACGATGCCGGTAACGGTCGCGACGTCTTGCAGGCTGACGACCTGGAACAGCAGCGCCAGGACGGCGCCCGCGGACGCGGACCAGCCGATATTCAGCCCCTTGGGCTGCCAGATGACGAACGTTAAGGTGACGAGAAAGATGAGCGTGGCGATCCAAATCATGTCGCGGCGAGGCCTCCAGTTAACTGCATGCTGCTTTCGTTAAGGTTTGTAGCAATGCTCCGGCCGAAGGCAGGCTGTCGAACACGGGGCGGAGCCGCGGCTGATCGTCGACGGATAACGCGTAGTATACCCACTGCCCGCGTTTGGTTTCGCGCAGCAAGCCGGCGTCCTTCAGCTTGCGCAGATGCTGGCTGACGTTCGGCTGGCTCGTGCCGAGCAGCTCGACGAGCTCGCAGACGCACAGCTCGCGCTCTCGAAGCAACGCGACGATCGTGAGCCGCGTCTTGTCGCCGATGAGCCGGAACAGGCTCGCCATGTGTTCGATCGAGCCGGCCGCCGCGGCTTCGCCGTGATCGGCCTCGAGCACGTTCAAGGTGCGAAGCAGCTCCAGCACCTTCGCCTTGATGGCGTCGCGCGCCTTGCGCACCTCCGCGATATCGCCGCTCGGGAGCGGGTCGGGAATATCCCATTGGTAGTTTTGGATGCCGAAGGGCACCGCGGGACAACGCTCCTTCGCTTGCTCGCACAGCTTGACGACCGCGTTCGCGTGGAGGAACGTCTTCATGTCGATCGGCTTCGAGCGGTGCGTCGCCAGATCGAAGCCTTCTTCGCGCATGACCTCGTACGTCAACGGGTGAATGTCGTCCGTCTCGAGGCCGGCGCTCTCGACCGAGACGTTCGCCCCGCCGTACCGTCTGGCGTACGCCTCGGCGATTTGGCTGCGGCAGCGGTTCTGCATGCAGAGAAAGTAAATCCGAACGGGCTTCATCATCCGGTCGCGGCACCTCCTTTTCATTCATGATTCATTATATAATTATCTGATTATGTACGTAAAGTAAAGAAATGATGTTGACGGGAGGAACGCGTTAGGTTAATATATCGTTAAATAACGATATTACGAAGAGGGTGAACGGCTTGGACGAGCGGTTGCTGGCGTTCTTCAAGGCGTTGTCCAGCGAAAACCGGCAGCAGATCATGCTGCTGTTCGTCGGCGGGAAGCGGATGACCGTGAACGAAATCGCGGAAGCGGTCGGGCTCGGACAGTCCACGGCGTCGGAGCAGCTGGCGATTTTGAAGCGGGCGGGCTTGCTCACCGCGGAGAAGGCGGGCAAGGAAGTGAGGTACGGTCCGAATAAGGAGAATATCCTCTCGCTGGTCGATTCGTTGTCGGCGTTCCTCGGAAGGTGCTGCGACTGCGAATGAAGGGGTTGCCTTTTTCGCCCCATACATATCGTTAAATAACGAAATAACGAAAGGTGAGCGGATGCTATGGAAAATACAACGTTATACGACGCGGTCGTCATCGGGGGCGGGCAAGCCGGCCTTGCGACGGCCTACTATCTTCGGCGGGAGGGGCTTCGTTACGTCGTCTTGGAGGCGGGGAAGCAAGCGGCCGGTTCGTGGCCGGACTATTACGACAGCTTAACGCTCTTCTCGCCTGCGCGGTATGCGTCGCTTCCGGGCTTTCCGTTCCCGGGAGACCCGGACCGGTATCCGCGGAAGCGGGAGATCATCGAATATTTAACGGCGTACCGGGAACGGTTCCGCTTCCCGGTCGTAACGAACGAAGCCGTCGTATCCGTCGAGAAGCACGCGGACGGGGCGTTCGTCGTGCGAACGGAGAGGGGCAGCCGGTACGTTGCCCGCAACGTGGTCTCCGCCACGGGAGCGTTCCGCGATCCTTATCTGCCGGACGTTCCCGACCGGGAAGCATATGCCGGTCGCGTCCTCCATTCGAAGGACTACCGGTCGCCGTCGGGCTTCGAAGGCCGCCGCGTCGTCGTCGTCGGCGCCGGCAACTCCGCCGTTCAGATCGCGGCCGAGCTGGCGCAGACCGCGGACGTCACCCTCGCGACGCGGGGGCCGATCCGTTTCCTGCCCCAGCGCGTGCTCGGGCGCGACGTTCATTTCTGGGTGCGCGCCGTCGGCTTCGACCGGCTTCCGATCGGCCGCTGGCTCCGCCGCGCGCCGGGCACGGACGTGCTCGACGACGGGACGTACCGCGCCTTGATCGAAAGCCGGCGCCCCGACCGGCGGGACATGTTCGTCCGGTTCCGGAGCGACGGGGTCGTCTGGGCGGACGGCACGGCGGAGGCGGTCGACGCGGTCGTCTTCGCGACCGGCTACCGGCATCGCGCGGACTATTTGCGCGGGCTTGGCGCTTTGGACGGGGAAGGGCTTCCCGTGCAGGCCGACGGGGTCAGCCGGCGCGTTGAGGGGCTGTATTTCGTCGGCATCCCCTGGCAGCGGTCGCATGCGTCCGCGACGCTGCGGGGCGTCGGCGACGATGCGCGTTACGTCGTCCGGCGCATGAAGGCGCGCGGCTCCCGCCCCGGCCTATAGATCGCGGAGCAGCAAGGCGATGTATTCTCTCCGGTATCGGCTGTCGGCATAGTCCGAACCGGTAATTTTCTTGAACGCGGGTCCGAGCAAGGCGGGGAAGACGGAGGCGGCGATCAGCTGCAGCATCTTTGCGCGCACCAGCTTTTCCGGCTGCTCCTCCCGCGTAATTTCGAGCAACGTCTTCTGCAGCGCGGCCAATCCCTCTTGACGGAAGAAGGCGATGAATTCGTTCTGCGCCGCATTCTCCTGGATGCTCTGAACGATAAAGTTTTTAATGACGTCCGGATATTTGGAAACGGCGTCCGCGTATGAGAACAAGAAGTTTTCCAGGCGCCGCCTAGGGTCGTACCCCTCTTCCTCGAGCGCTTCGAACGCGGCGCGGAAATCTCCGGTCATTCGGGACAGCGCGGCGTTCACCGCCAGATCCTTCGAGCCGAAGTGGTAGTTGACCGAGGCGACGTTCACCCCGGCCCGCTCCGCGATTTTGCGGACGGTCACATGCTGAAAGCCCTCATTGCGAATTAAATCCAAGACGGCGTCGAGAATTTTCTCTTTGGTTTCTTGCTTGGCCTGCGACAAGTTGCTCCTCCTCCTTACGCGGCATGTCCGCCTCCCTTCACTTTACCATACCGCACCGCGTTGCCGACAATAAACAGCCCGTGCAGCGCGGTCGCGACGATGCCCATTGCGGTAAAGCCGAATACTTGGAATGAGTCCCAAAACAACAAATTGGCCCCGCCGAGGATGGCGTGAACGAGAACGGCGTACAGATGCCAAAATCGGACGTCGGGCGCGTCGGAAAACCGAATGAGCAAGAAGCCGATGGTCGCGGCCAACGCATGCGCTTCGACGAAGCCGATCGTATAAGGGGATTGCTCGAAGGCGACCGCGAGCATCCCCTTCCCCGCAAAATGCGCTAAAAACTCCTGAAAGACTTGAACGACGCCTACGGCCGTCAGGAAGACGCCGTCGGCTTGAAGCCACCGTCGACTAGACATAGAACGCACCACCCCATGTAAACAATGTTTTAAACAAAACAAATTTACCATGTCGGACGAGAGCTGTCAAAGCCTTTATGTATTCGGAAAATTATTGACAACACGATGTTGCAAACTTATGATTTGTGTAAACATAGTTTAAAACAGTATTCAAAATTAAAAGGGGCTGAGCTTTCATGGGTGGTCTTGCGTTTTGGTTCCGATTGACGAACTTGTCGGGCAGGGCTGTGTTCATTACGGGCATGTATTTGCATTTGACGGCGATTTTGTTGGGAAGGGAGCTGTTTTTAGAAAAGGTCTTCACCCCCGTCTTCGACATGGTCCTCGCGGTCCCGATGACGTTCGCGGGCGTTATGGGTTTGGCGCTATGGAAGCGGACGCGGCTGCCGACCGCCGCGCACCGCGCGGTGTACGGCGTGCTGCTGGCGTACTTCTGCGTGAGCATCGCCGTTCACGTCTCCACGTTCTTTACGCGGGACACAAGCTATATCGTCGCGTTCCCCGAGGCGTTCAGCTACTATATCATCCCGGTGCAGGCGCTGTTCCTGTACGTGTTCTCCACCGCGAAGCCGGATTCGGCGGATCGAACCTAGCTTACCTGCCCATGCCTATTGTTGCGGTTTACTGCAGCATGTGGGCGAAGCGGGCGATCGTCTCCCGCTGCTCCTCCGGCGACGCCATCGGGTGCTGCTCCCAGCCGTGCGCGCGCATCAGCTCGCCGTAGCGCTCGGCGAAATGCACCTGCTGCAGCGCCATATCGACGTGCACCCGCTTGGCGTTCGGGTGGTGCATCTGCAGCGCCGAGAGGAAATTTTCCCGCGCCATGTTTAGCGATGTCGCGCGCGTCTCCGCAAGCAGCTGTTTGAAGTCGAGCGGCCACTCCGCCATCAGCGCCGCCGCGAACCGATGCGCGATCGGCTTCAGACGGACGGGCTCCCGGCGTTCGGGATCCAGCAGCTCGAGCATCGCCCGGACGTGATCGAGCATGACGCGGATTTGCTCGGAGACGATGCGATCATACGTTTCATCCTTCGCTAAGGTACGGTATAGCGACAGCTTGGCGAGGATCGCCTCGTGCTTTTCGAGATGATTCGCCATCAGGCCGGTATCGACAGCGGGCAAACGCATAACATACCTCCGTGTGTTCGTGTTGGAATCGATATAGGGTATTCACCCAGACGCCGGGTTGTTACCGGGACGGACGGGAGGGACGGGTAGGGCCGGAAAGAAGAGCTGTCCTTCCATGCTACAATGAGGGAAAAACAGGAGGAGATGCATGAAAATGGAAAACGGGTCAGGGGCTAGAAGCGTTATCGACGACAGCCGGGCGTCTCCGGATGGGTAAAATACCGATTAGCCACCTCATTCAAGTGACCTTGGACGTTCAAAGGAACAAACCGAAAGCGATAAAATGAAGTCCCTTGGGACAGGACAACGATGGGTAGTCCGCAAAGGAGTCAGACAATCGTGGAATATGAAGCGCAATGGGCCAAAGGGAAAATGGTCATGTGAGGGTCCAGGCCAGTTCAAACGATAATGCTTCCAACGACTTGAAGCTCGCTACCTTTGCTGGTCAACCGATTCCCAACAAAACATTTTTGCGTGGGTTAGAAATACTTATCGCCGACTTGGTAAAGGCCAAAGCCGTAGGGAGGCTTAAATATTTATGGATCTCCCACCACTTTTAAGTGCAAAGCACATCATGTTCATCTGCTCCTGCAGCCGGCCTAAAGCCTACGAGATCATGCAACAGCCGCATCGCCCGGTATGGCGACTCGGCGGTATCGTGCGGATCTATCGAGACGCTTTCCTGAACAATAGGAATCAAGGAGTTCTGTTCCATCTTGATGAAGCGCAGCGAGCTCCCAAGACGTCTACAGGCCGTACTTCAGAATCTTCTTTATTCGATGGTCGTCACTATGGGAAGTTCCGGTTTGGTACATCCATCGACTGTTCTGGACGAGTTGGATCGGGGGGATGTTGACGTACTCTTGGATCGGCTTGAAAAGTCCAGGCGTATCCCTCAGCGGGTTTCCCGGAATCAGGTGCGGGCTACGGCTACGCGGCGGACTTCCTGCCGAAGCCCGGCGTGCGGATCGAGGGGGGGCGGTTCGAGGGAGACGTCTGGCGGAGAGGCCGGGTGCTGAACGGGGACGAAGGCGCGTACGGCGTCAAGCTCGGCTTAGACCCCGACATGCTGCGCGTGGAAGTGTATACGTACGAATAAGCTCGCGGGCGGCTCTATACGAAAAAGCTATAACTCCTCATAGGATTTCCGTGTTATTCGGCGGCGGCGACCCGACCCTATAATGGGCTCAAACGAGCGCGAGAAGGGGTCGAGGTTATGCAAACATCGGTAGTAGGGTATCCGAGAATCGGAGAGCGGCGGGAGCTGAAGTTCGCTTCCGAGCGGTATTTCCGAGGGGAGCTGTCGAAGGAGGAGCTGCTCGAGGCGGCTTCCCGGCTGCGGGAGACGCATTGGCGCGAACAGCGGGAGCGAGGCATCGATTATATCCCGTCCAACGATTTCTCGTTGTACGACGGGGTGCTCGATCTGGCTTGCCTGCTCAATCTGGTCCCGCGGCGGTATCGGGAGCTCGGGCTGGATCCGCTAGAGACGTATTATGCGATGGCGCGGGGCTATCAAGGCGAGGGCGGCGACGCGAAGGCGCTCCCGATGAAGAAGTGGTTCAACACGAATTATCATTACTTGGTTCCGGAGGTGGAGGCGGCGGCGGACGTTCGTCTCGTCGGGACGAAGCCGTTCGACGAATTCGAGGAGGCGCGACGGCTCGGCATCGAGACGAAGCCGACGCTCGTCGGCGCCTTCACGCTGCTGAAGCTCGCGAACGTCGCGGAAGGCGCGAGCCCGGCGCATTTCGCGGAGGGAATCGCGCGCGCTTACGGAGACATCTTGGAACGGTTCGGCCGGCTCGGGGCGGCGTGGGTGCAATTCGACGAGCCGGCGTTGGTCACGGATCTGACGGAAGCGGATCTCGCCTTGTTCCGCGCGCTGTACGAGCGAATTCTGCCGGCCAAAGGAACCGTCAAGGTGCTGGCGCAGACGTACTTCGGCGACGTGCGCGACGCGTACGAGGATCTGCTGGCGCTCCCGTTCGACGGCGTCGGCCTCGACTTCGTCGAAGGCCGGAAGTCGCTGGAGCTGCTCGAGCGGCACGGCTTCCCGGACGGCAAGACGTTGTTCGCCGGCGTCGTGAACGGGAAGAACGTCTGGAGAAATTCGTACGAGGATACCGTACGGCTTCTTAATCGGCTCCGTCGGTCCGCGAACGACGTCGTGCTGAGCGCCTCATGCTCGCTGCTGCACGTTCCTTATACGGTCGAGAAGGAAGGGGAGCTTGGCGACGCCCGCAGGAGCCGTCTCGCGTTCGCGAAGGAGAAGCTGCGGGAGCTGGCGGAGCTCGGGCGGCTGGTCGAGCAACCCGATCCGACGACGTCGGAAGCCTACTTGGAAAATGCAGCCCTCTTCGCCGCCCCCCGCGGCGGCGCGAACGAAGCCGTCCGCGCGAAGACGGCCGCCCTCGCCGAAGCGGACTTCGCGCGATCGCCGGCCTTCGCCGAACGGCGGGCGATTCAGAAGGAGAAGCTCGCGCTGCCGCCGCTGCCGACGACGACGATCGGGTCGTTCCCGCAAACCGCCGACGTGCGCGCGGCCCGGGCGGCGGCGAAGCGGGGGAGCGTCTCCGAGGCGGAGTATGAGGCGTTCCTGCGGGAGAAGATCGCGGCCTGCGTCGCGCTGCAGGAGGAGCTGGGCCTCGACGTGCTCGTGCACGGCGAATTCGAACGGAACGATATGGTGGAGTATTTCGGCGAGCGGCTGGACGGCTTCCTGTTCACGGAGCAGGGCTGGGTCCAATCGTACGGCACGCGCTGCGTCAAGCCGCCGATCGTCTGGGGCGACGTCTCCCGGCCGGGGCCGATCACGGTCGAGTACGCCGTTTACGCCCAGCGCTTGACGCGGAAGCCGGTGAAGGGCATGCTGACGGGGCCGGTCACGATCTTGAACTGGTCGTTTCCGCGCGAGGACGTGCCGCTGCAAGAGACGGCGTTCCAGCTCGCGCTGGCCATCCGGGAGGAAGTCCTGGAACTGGAGGCGAACGGCATCGGCATCATTCAGATCGACGAGGCCGCGCTGCGGGAGAAGCTGCCGCTTCGGGCGTCGGATTGGCGGAGCGAATATTTGGATTGGGCGATTCCCGCGTTCCGCTTGACGCACAGCGGCGTACAGCCGAGCACGCAAATCCACACCCATATGTGCTATAGCGAATTCGCCGATATGATTCGGGACATCGACGACATGGACGCCGACGTGATCACGCTCGAGGCGTCGCGCTCCGCGCTTGCGGTCCTCGAACCGCTCCGCGGCTCCGGATTCCGGACGGAGGTCGGACCGGGCGTGTACGACATTCATTCGCCGCGCGTGCCCGGCGTCGAGGAGCTGCGGGAGGTCATCCTGTCGCTCGCGGAACGGATCGACCCGTCGAAGCTGTGGGTAAACCCGGACTGCGGGCTAAAGACGAGAGGCGAGAAGGAAGTCCGCGCCGCCCTGAGGAATATGGTGGCCGCCGCGCGGGAAGCGAGGCGGCTTCTATAGAAGAAGAGAATGCTCTCTTAGCAGAGGGCATCCTCTTCTTCGTCGACCGCGAAGCCGAAGGCGCGGATCGTCTCCTTCAGCTTTTCGATATACCGCGCGGCCAACCCGCTCATCTGCACGCTCTCGTTCGTAATATAGCCGATTCGCATCGTCTCGTCCGTGCGCAGCCGCACCGATACGATTCTATCTCCGTTCAAGTCGCTGTTGAGCACGCCCGAGCTGATCGTGTACCCGTTCAATCCGATGAGCAGGTTGAACAACGTGGCGCGGTCGCTCACCGCGATCTTCTTCTTGAAGACGTTCGTGCTTAATATTTCTTCCGAAAAGTAGAACGAATTGTACTCGCCCTGCTCGAACGCGAGGCAAGGATAGTCGTCCAGTTCTTCGATCTCGATCAGGTCCCTCGAAGCGAGCGGATGGTCCGCGCTGATGAACACGTGGGGGTCCGCCGTAAACAGCGGATGGAACCGAACTCCCCGGTCCTTCATCAGCTTCCGCAGCACCTTGCGGTTAAACTCGCTCAAGTAGAGGATGCCGAGCTCGCTCCGCAGATGGCGGACGTCTTCGAGAATCTCGTAAGTTCGCGTCTCCCGCAGCGTGCATTCGTACTCGTTGGCGTCGAGCTCCTTCAGCAGGGCGACGAACGCTTGGACGGCGAAGGCGTAATGCTGCGTCGAGATCGCGCACAGCTTCTTGGAAGGCTTCTTATGCACGTACCGTTGCTCGAGCAATTCCGCCTGCTCGACGACTTGCCGCGCGTACGACAGAAACTCGACGCCTTCGCTGGAGAGCGCGATGCCCCGCGCCGACCGGACGAAGATGTCGATGCCGAGCTCCTGCTCCAGGTCTTTCACGGCGCTC
>NZ_DASQMZ010000209.1:0-11885 GCF_035645235.1 Paenibacillus sp. | reverse complement strand
CAAGTCGCTGTCGACGACATTTCGGTATTTCGAAGACACGCACGACGAGGACGCCAGGTAAGAAAAGAAAGGACGTGAACCGTACCGCATGATTCGACTCGAAAACGTAAACAAAGTGTACGACGACGGTTTTCAGGCGCTGAAGAACATCGATTTAACGTTCAAAGAGGGCGACCTGAACGTCTTGATCGGCCCGAGCGGCTGCGGCAAGACGACGACGATGAAGCTGATCAACCGCCTGATCCGTCCGTCTCAAGGCAAAATTACGGTCGGGGGCAAGGACATCTCGACGATCGATCCGGTCGAGCTGCGCCGCAGCATCGGGTATGTCATCCAAAGCATCGGCCTGTTCCCGCACATGACGATCGCCGCCAATGTGGCGGTCGTGCCGAAGCTGCTGAAGTGGGACGCGAAGAAAATCGAACGCCGCGTCGACGAGCTGCTCGATCTGGTCGGGCTCGACCCCGACACGTACCGCGGTCGATACCCGTCCGAGCTGAGCGGCGGGCAGCAGCAGCGCATCGGGGTCATCCGGGCGCTCGCGGCGGAGCCGGATATTATTTTAATGGACGAACCGTTCAGCGCGCTCGACCCGATCAGCCGGGAGCAGCTTCAAGACGAGCTCGTTCGCCTGCAGCAGGAGCTGAAGAAGACGATCGTCTTCGTAACGCACGATATGGACGAAGCGATTAAAATCGCGGACAACATCGTGCTGATGAAGGACGGCGCCGTCGTGCAGCAGGGCCGCCCGGAGACGATTTTACGGCACCCGGCGAACGAATTCGTCTCCAGCTTCGTCGGCAAGAAACGTCTGCTCGGGTTCGCGGAAGACATTCCGACGGTCGACGACGTCATGACGTCGCAGCCGGTAACGGCTTACCCGACGAGAGGATTGGCCGAAGCGGTCAAGATGATGCAGAGCAAGCGCGTCGATTCGCTGATCGTCGTCGACCAATGGAAGAAGCTGCGCGGCGCGGTGACGATCTACAGCGTGCTGGAGCATTATCGCGACGAAAGCAAGACGCTCGCCGACTTGGCGAAGCCGTTCCCGCATGTGGTGCCGTCGGGCACGCCGCTGCCGGAGGCGCTCCGCCTCATGACGGAGCAGCAGACGCCCTACGTGGCGATCGCCGACGGCGAAGGCCGGTTCGTCGGCATGGTGACGCGAGGCAGCGTCGTCAAGCATCTCGCCGACGTGTATCCGGCGCCGGAGGGAGCGTGACGCGCGCATGACGAACTATATCGAGTTTTTGATCGACCGGTATCCCGACGTGCTGAGCGCCGCCTGGGAGCATCTGACCATCTCCGGCATCGCGGTGCTGCTCGGCTGCCTCGTGGCCGTCCCGCTAGGAGCCTACTTATCCGGCAACCGCCCGGGTTGGATGAGATCGGCGGCGTTCGGCGCCGCGAACTTGTTCCAAACGATTCCGAGTCTCGCGCTGCTCGCCGTTTTGATTCCGCTCCTCGGCATCGGACTGAAGCCTGCGATTTTCGCGCTTTTCTTATACTCGCTGCTTCCGATCTTGCGCAACACGTATGCGGGGTTTCAGTCGGTGGACGCCGGCATCCTGGAGGCGGCCCGAGGCATGGGGTACAGCGCCGCGCAACGGCTGCTCCGGATTCAATTGCCGTTAGCATTTCCTTATATTATATCGGGCATTCGGGTGACGACGGTATACGTGATCAGCTGGACGACGCTGGCGACCCTCATCGGCGCCGGAGGACTCGGTCAATTGATCTTCTCGGGTCTCGGCGTTAACCGGCAGGAGCTCATTCTAACCGGGGCCGCGGCCGCCATTCTGCTCGCGCTGCTCGCGGATTTTCTGCTCGGGGCGATCGAGCGCCGCATCGGCCGCACGGCATAAGGAACATAAAATACTAGACATTCTAGGAGGATATCATTCATGAATAAGAAAATCGGCGTTATGCTTTTGTCGGTCGTTACGGCCGCCGCGGCGATCGGCTGCGGCTCCCAGGGAAGCGGCGGAGATACGATCAAGATCGGCACCCAAACGTACACCGAGCCGAAAATCGTCGCGGAGATGTATAAGACGCTGATCGAGGATCGAACGGACATCTCGGTCGAGATCGTACCGGATTTGGCTGCGAGTCCGGTCGTTATCAGCGCCTTGAAAGAAAACGAAATCCAAATGGCCTCCATATTGTATTCCGGCGAAATCTTTAACGGCTACTTCGACATCGAGCAGACGAAAGACCGCCAGAAGGTCATGGAGCAGGCGCAAGCGGGCTTCGACGAGCATTACGGGTTCCGTTGGTTCGACGGCTACGGCTTCGAAAACACGTACGGCTTCACGGTGCGTCCGGAAGTCGCGGAACAGCACGGGTTGGAAAAGGTTTCAGATCTCGCGGCCGTCGCCGGCGATATGCGTCTAGGGGTCGACACGACGTGGCTCGAGCGCGACAACGACGGCTACCGCGCCTTCGCGAAGCATTACGGCTTCGAATTCGGCCAGACGTTCCCGATGGAGATCGGTCTCGTCTACGAGGCCGTCGCGAACGAGGAAGTGGACATCGTCTTGGCGTATACGACCGATCCGCGCCTGAAGGAATTCGATTTGAAGGTGCTGGCGGACGACAAGCAGTTTTTCCCGCCGTACGACGGTTCTCCGGTCGTTCGGAACGATACGCTGGAGCAGCATCCGGAGCTGGCCGACGTCGTCAGCCTGCTCGTCGGACAAATCGACGCGCAGACGATGACGGGACTGAATTACGAGGTCGACGTCAATAAGCGCGACGCGGCCGAGGTGGCGAACGAGTTTCTGAAGGAGAGGGGCTTGATCGAATGACCGACTTTCTCGCGTACCTGACGAAAAACAGCGGCACGATCCTCGGCATGACCTTGGATCATATCGCGATGGTCGCGCTAGGCCTCGGGCTCGCGCTCCTCGTCGGCGTGCCCCTCGGCATGGTGAGCGCGAGACGCGAGCGCCTGGGGAGATGGATTCTCGGCGCGGCGAACGTCATTCAAGTGTTCCCGAGCCTCGCGTTGCTCGCGATGCTCATGATCGTCCTAGGCCTCGGCTTTAAGACGGTCGTCGTCGGTTTGTTTCTATATTCGCTGCTGCCGATCATTCGCAATACGGCCGTCGGCTTGAAGCAGGTGGAGAAAGGCGTAACGGAAGCGGGACGAGGCCTCGGCATGAGCCCTTGGCAGCTGCTCTGGAAGGTACAGTTCCCGCTGTCGCTGCCGTACCTGATGGCCGGCATTCGCGTGGCGGCGGTCATCGCGATCGGCGTCGCGACGATCGCCCCGCTCATCGGCGGCGGGGGCTTGGGCAAAGAAATTTACGCGGGCATTAACTTCCGCAACGATATTCGGATTTTCGCCGGCGCGGTGCCGGCGGCGCTGCTCGCCATCGCCGCCGATACGTTGTTCGGCCGTTGGGAGAAGAAGCTTAACGCCAGAAATGCTTAATGATACAAAAAAGCGCCTCCGGAATATTTTTTCCCGGGAGGCGTTTTTCTTGTCAACAGCGAGCGGGTTACGGCTTTAGCCGCATCTCCAGCGTCGCCCGCCAGCTGTCGGCCAGCGCCTCGACGGAGAGCAGCCTGCGAAGCCCAGCGGCGTCCGTCTTGTCCCGGTGCATGATCCGGTTCGCCTCCGCGACGGTGACGCCGGCCGGATGCGCCGTCTCCCGCCGCAGAGCGTCGCCGGCCTTCGCGGTCCCCGGCTCGAGCACGCGGAAGTAGAAGCCTGTGTAACCGGATTCGGCGACTTCCTTTTCCAAGGTAGGTCTCCCGTGTCTTGCCGACAGCTTAAAGCATGGCACGCGGGGCTGCGTAATTTGGAGGAGCGCTTCGCCCAAGCGGAACGTGTCCCCGACGTTCACGTCGGCTTCGAGCGCGCCGCGCAGGGTGAAATTTTCGCCGAACGCCCCGGGCGCGAGCGGCGAGCCGAGCACGTCCTCCCAGTAGGGATAATGCTCGAAGAAGTAGGCGCAGAGCGCCTTATCCTCGCCGCCGTGGTGAACGTCGTCGGCTTGCTCGTCGTTCGGCAGCGGCGCGGAACGCACCGGCACGGCGCCGGCGACGGACCGTTTGTCGATGGCGGTCAGGACTTCCCTGCCTTTGTACAGCATCGGCTTCGGCTTGCCTACATTGATCGATACGAGCTCGAGCTCCATCGCTTCGTTCGCCCCCTTCGGGTTCCCTTAACGGGACCTGATTATCGTATGGAGAAGACTGTACCACACGCCACTCCGCCTATCAAGGCTTCGACCTTGACATCCGGCTGCCGATGGAGTACACTAACCCATGTTGCTGTAAAGCGGAAGGCCTTGACGGGCCGACAGCGGAGCGGGAGGACGAACGGATGAAGGAACGAGAAACCGACGCTCTGGCGAAGACGAACCGGATCAACCTGTTGTTCGACTTCTACGAGCCGCTCCTGACGGAGAAACAGCGGACGTTCCTTACGTATTATTTTCACGACGATTATTCGCTCGGCGAAATCGCGGAGCAATTCGACGTATCGCGACAAGCGATTTACGAGCATATCAAGCGCGCCGAGACGGCGCTGGAAGAATACGAAAGCAAGCTTCAGCTGCTGGCGAGACACGAGCGCAGGCAGGCGGCCGCGGCGCGGATCGCGGACGAGCTGGGACGGCTCGAGGCGTCGCCGGAGACGGAACGAATGCAGGCGCTGCTGCGCGAGCTGATGACCGCGCTCTAAGCATCGAAGCGAAGCGAATGACGGAAGGAGGGATCGGCTACGATGGCGCCGTTCGAAGGATTATCGAGCCGCTTGCAGAGCGTATTCGGCAAGCTGCGAGGCAAGGGAAAACTGTCGGAGGACGACGTGAACGAAGCGCTCCGCGAGGTGCGGCTGGCGCTGCTCGAGGCGGACGTCAACTTCAAGGTCGTGAAGGACTTCATCGCGAAGGTGAGGGAGCAGGCGGTCGGTCAGACGCTGGAGAAGGGTTTTAATCCGGCGATGACGGTCGTCAATATCGTCAATAAGCAGTTGACCGAATTGATGGGCGGGACGCAAGCGAAGCTCGTTCGGTCGAACCGGCCGCCGACGGTCATTATGATGGTCGGCCTCCAGGGCGCGGGGAAGACGACGACGACCGGCAAGCTGGCGAAGCTGCTGCTGTCGCAAAACCATCGGCCGCTGCTCGTCGCGGCGGACGTCTACCGGCCGGCGGCGATCAAGCAGCTGCAGGTGCTGGGCGAGCAGGTGAAGGCGCCGGTGTTTACGCTCGGCGAGCAGGCGAAGCCGGTCGACATCGCGAAGCAAGGCCTTGCGCACGCGAAGGAGCACGGCAACGACTACGTGATCATCGATACCGCGGGCCGGCTGCACATCGACGAGGCGCTCATGGCGGAGCTGCACGACATTCGCGAAGCGACGAAGCCGGACGAAATTTTGCTCGTCGTCGACGCGATGACCGGCCAGGACGCCGTGAACGTCGCCGAGCACTTCAACGCCCAGCTCGAGCTGAGCGGCGTCGTGCTGACGAAGCTCGACGGCGATACGCGCGGCGGCGCGGCGCTGTCGGTCAAGGCGGTGACGGGCAAGCCGATCAAGTTCGCGGCGCTCGGCGAGAAGCTCGACGCGCTGGAGCCGTTCCATCCGGAGCGGATGGCGTCCCGGATTCTCGGCATGGGCGACATGATGTCGCTCATCGAGAAGGCGCAGGCGAACATCGACGAGGACAAGGCGAAGGAGATGGAGCGCAAATTCCGCAAGGCGGAGTTTACGTTCGAGGACTTCCTCGAGCAGATGCAGCAGGTGAAGAAGCTCGGTCCGCTCGAGAACATTCTCGAGATGCTGCCGGGCATGGGCAACCTGAAGCAGCTGCAGAACGCCAAGATCGACCCGAAGCAAATGTCGCGCACCGAGGCGATCGTGCTGTCGATGACGAAGCCGGAGAAGCAGGGGCTCGTCGTCATCGACGCGAAGCGGCGCAAGCGCATCGCGGCCGGCAGCGGCACGACCGTCGCCGACGTGAACCGGCTGCTCAAGCAGTTCGAAGATATGAAGAAGATGATGAAGAGCCTCTCGGGCATGATGGGCGGCAAGGGCGGCAAGCACATGAAGAAAATGATGAAGGGCGGCCGAGGCGGACTCGGCGGCGGCGGACGATTTCCGTTCTAAGCCCGGTTCCGGTTCGCCGGCAAGCCCGGTTCATCCTTTGAAGGAGGTGACAGTTTCATGGCAGTACGTATCCGTTTGAAGCGTATGGGCGCTCACAAGGCACCTTTCTATCGCGTCGTCGTATCCGACTCGCGTTCCCCGCGGGACGGCCGATTCATCGAAGAGATCGGCACTTACAACCCGCTCGCTTCCTCCGAAGCGGTAACGCTTGACGAGGAGAAGGCGCTCAAGTGGCTCCAAAGCGGCGCGCAAGCGTCCGACACGGTTCGCAACTTGTTCAGCAAGGCCGGCATTTTGACGAAGTTCCACGAGTCCAAGCTGCAGAAATAATCGCGGCTGCGCGGAGGTGCGAGATGGAGGATTTGGTACGAACGCTCGTCAGAGGGTTGGTCGATCATCCGGACGACGTGCAGGTGGCCGTGACCGAAGACGACGACTCCGTTCTCTACGAGCTGTCCGTTCATCCGGACGACGTTGGGAAGGTCATCGGCAAGGGCGGCCGCATTATTAAAGCGGTGCGCGTCGTCGTGACGTCGGCCGGCGCTCGGAGCGGCAAGCGAATCGCCGTAGAAATCGCATCATAATCGCTGGAAGAGGGTTAGGGCTCCTAGAGTCCTAGCCCTCTTGGTTATCCTAGTATGCTACGCTTGTAGGAAGAGCGGGGGACGTTCATGAAACCGAAATTGTTAACCGTCGGCAAAGTGGCCAATACGCACGGCATTCGCGGGGAGCTAAAGGTGTGGCCGGAGACGGACTTCCCGGAGCAGCGCTTTAAGGCCGGGAACGAGCTGCTGCTCGTCTCGCCCGACGAGTCCGTCTCGAAGCCGCTCGTCGTCGCCGCCGCCCGTCCGCAGAAGAACGTGTATTTGGTGAAATTCAAGGAGTTCGACGACATCAATCAGGTCGAGCCGTATAAAGGCTGGAGCTTGAAGGTGTCGGCCGAGCAACGGGCGAAGCTCGACCGCGACGAGTTTTACTTCCACGACATTATCGGCTGCGCGGTCAAGACGGAGGAGGGCGAGGACGTCGGCGTCGTTACCGACATTTTGCGGCCCGGCGCGAACGACGTGTGGGTCGTGAAACGGACGAACGGCAAGTCGGCGTATTTGCCGTATATCGCCGACGTGGTCGTCGGCGTCGACGTGCCGGCGAAGCTCGTCACCATTCGCCTGATGGAAGGCTTGCTCGAATGAGAATTGACGTGCTGACGCTGTTTCCGGAGATGTTCGAGGGGATGTTCTCGACGAGCATTATCGGCAAAGCCCGGGAGAAGGGCATCGTGACGCTGAACGCGATCAACTTTCGCGAGTTCTCGGGCAACAAACACAACACCGTCGACGATTATCCGTACGGCGGGGGCGGCGGGATGGTGCTGAAGGCGGAGCCGATTTTCAACGCGGTCGAGCATGTCGTCGCCTCGTGCCGCGCGGGCGCCGAAGCAGGCGCCGGGGAGTATGGCGGGGCGGCCGGCGGCGAGGCGGGCCTCGACGCCGGTCTCGACGCTGCACTCGACGCGAACGCCCCTGCCGCCGGCAAGCCGCCTCGCGTCGTGCTGATGTGCCCGCAGGGCGAGACGTACACGCAGAAGAAAGCCGAGGCGTTCGCGGCCGAGGACCATCTGATTCTCATCTGCGGCCATTACGAGGGTTACGACGAGCGCATTCGGGAGCACTTGGTCACGGATGAAATATCGATCGGCGACTTCGTGCTGACGGGCGGCGAGATCGCGGCTTGCGTCGTGATCGACAGCGTGACGCGGCTGCTGCCCGGGGCGCTCGGCAACGAGCTTTCCTCGGTGACCGACAGCTATAGCACCGGACTGCTCGAGCATCCGCATTACACGCGGCCCGCCGAATTCCGCGGCTGGAAGGTGCCCGACGTATTGATTTCCGGCCACCACGTGAACGTCGCCGCCTGGCGGCGGGAGCAATCGCTCTACCGCACCTGGCTTCGGCGTCCCGACTTGCTCGAGCGGGCGGAGCTATCGGATAAGGAGCGGGCGCTCGTTCGGCGGTGGGAGGAAGAGCGCGAGCGGTCCTAGCGGGGACGGCGCTTTACGGAACGCGAGTTTTCGGTTCGCTCTTGTCTTTTTCTGGGCTGTGTGATATGATCTTAGTTGTGTGTTTTAAGGCTTTACCGGAATATCGGGCGGTCCTCTACTCGCTGCGAACGACGCGATCGACGCGTCGGGAGCGATATGAACGCCTATGGCGGAAGGAGGTCAAACTATGAGCACTCTTATTCAAGAAATCACTCGCGAGCAACTCCGCAGCGATCTTCCGAGCTTTCGCCCGGGCGACACGCTTCGCGTGCACGTGAAGGTTAAAGAGGGATCCCGCGAGCGGATCCAGATTTTCGAAGGCGTCGTGATCAAGCGTCGCGGCGGCGGCATCAGCGAGACGTATACGGTTCGTAAGATTTCTTACGGCGTCGGCGTCGAGCGGACGTTCCCGTTGCACAGCCCGCGCGTCGACAAGATCGAAGTGCTGCGTCGAGGCAAAGTGCGTCGCGCGAAGCTCTACTACCTGCGCAACCTGCGCGGCAAAGCGGCAAGAATCAAAGAAATTCGATAAGCGATACCGGGGGGCTTGGCGTGAGAGATCACCCAGCCCTTTTTTCGTTCCTATTGCGCCGTGCCAGGATACCTAGCTGGGAGGAAGCGGTTCATGGAAGAGCAAGATGAAGTAAAAAACACGCCTCCGCCGTCGGAATGGAAGAAGGAAGCGGTCGACTGGGCGAAGGCGCTCGCCGTCGCGGGCGCGCTCGTGATCGTCATCCGATTGTTCCTGTTTTCCCCGTACATCGTGGACGGTCCGTCGATGCGGCCGAGTTTCCATACGGGGGAGCGCATTATCGTCAACAAGATTTTATACGATTTGCGCGAACCGCGGCGCGGCGAGGTCGTCGTTTTCCACTCGGGCTACGATGCGGATTATATTAAACGCGTGATCGCGGTTCCCGGCGAGACGGTCGAGGTGCGCGGCGACGTCGTGCTCGTCGACGGGGTTCGGCTGCCCGAGCCGTACATTCGGGCAGAGGTGGATGCGGCCGCCGCGTCGGGGGGAAGCTATAACCGAAAAGGAGACTTCGCGGCGCAAACCGTACCCGAAGGACATGTGTTCGTGATGGGCGATAACCGCTCGAATTCGCATGACAGCCGCGATATCGGCTTCATTCCGTACGAGGAGATCGTGGGGCGCGCGGACGTAGTCATCTGGCCGATCGGCGATATCCGCTTGATCGGGCACGAATAACGCACGAGACAGGCAGGCGAAGAAGCAATGACGATTCAATGGTTCCCCGGACATATGACTCGGGCCCGCAGGCAAATCGAGGAAAAGCTGAAGCTGATCGACGTGGCGATCGAGCTGCTCGACGCGCGCCTGCCGGCGTCGAGCCGCAACCCGATGATCGGCGACATCTTAGGCGCGAAGCCGCGGCTCGTCCTGCTGAACAAGAGCGATATGGCCGACCCGGCCGTTACCGAACGGTGGGTGGAGAAACTCGCGGCGGAGCAAGTCCGGGTGCTGCCCATCGACGCGAACGCCGGCACCGGCGTGAAGGAAATATTGCCGCGCGCGAAGGAGCTCATGGCCCCGAAATACGAGGCATGGCGGAAGAAAGGGATGGAGCCCCGCCCGATCCGCACGCTCATCGTCGGCATTCCGAACGTCGGCAAGTCGACGCTGATTAACCGGCTCGCCGGGCGCGCCGTCGCGGCGACGGGCGACCGTCCCGGCGTCACGAAGGGGCAGCAGTGGATCAAGTTCGGCAAGGAGATGGACTTGCTCGATACGCCGGGCATTCTGTGGCCGAAGTTCGACGACCCGCTCGTCGGTCTTCGGCTGGCGGCGACGGGCGCGATCCGGGACGAGGTGCTGCATTCGGAGGACGTCGCCTTCTTCCTCGCGAAGCTGCTGTGCGCTCGGTATCCCGGCGTATTCGCGGAGCGGTACGGCATCGAGACGCTGCCGTCGGACCTCGAGGACCCGCACCAGGTCGTGGAGCTGCTGGAGGGGATCGGCCGGCGGCGGGGCGCGATTATGAGCGGGGGCAAAATCAACCTCGCGAAGGCGTCGGACGCGTTCCTGCACGATCTTCGCACGGGCAAGCTCGGTCGCATCTCCTTGGAGACGCCGGACTCGGTGTGATCGCGGCCTGTCGACGGCCGATGCAGGCATTGTATGGAAAATTTAGGGGGAAGCTCGCCGGAGACGGGGAGCTTTTTTTGTTGTACAATCTCGATAATAAAGGTCAGGACCAAGGGAAGGAAGACCGGGGGACATGCTTACATACGAGAAAGAGCTTTGGAGCCGCGGCCTCGCCGTCGTCGCCGGCGTCGACGAGGTCGGCCGGGGCTGCCTCTTCGGCGACGTCGTGGCGGCGGCGGTCGTGCTGCCGCCCGGCTGCATGCTCGAGGGCGTCGACGATTCGAAGAAGCTGACCGAGAAGCAGCGGGAGGAGCTGCTGCCATTGATCGAAGCGTCGGCGGTCGCGATCGGCGTCGGCCGCGTGGACGCGGAGACGATCGATGCGATCAACATTCGGCAGGCGTCGCGGCTCGCGATGAAGAAGGCGGTGCGCGCGCTCGGGCTGACGCCGGAGCATCTGCTCGTCGACGCGGAATCGATCGAGTCGGAGGTGCCGCAGACGGCGATCATTCACGGGGACGCGCTGTCGCTGTCGATCGCCGCGGCGTCGATCGTCGCCAAGGTGACCCGCGACCGGCTGTGCCGGGAATGGGACGCGCTGTATCCCGAGTACGGCATCGCCGGGCACAAAGGGTACGCGACGAAGCTGCATCGGGAACGGCTGCTGGCGTTCGGCGCGACGCCGATGCATCGCCAGTCGTTCCTCGGCAAGCTGTTCGCGGCGCAGCTCGAGCAGCTGGAGCTGTTTTAAGGTTAGCTGCTCGGACAGGTTTCGCGGAACTCTAACGAATCGGCGGGGTTTCGTCGATAATATCGATAATGAAACATAGAGAGGGGATGCGGCGAGGATGGACATCGGACGCGCGATGCGCGCGGCGGTCGGCGAGGCGGCGACGACGGCCTCGGAAGCGAAGGCGGTGGAGCTGCGTCCGGGGCAAGTCGTTCGAGGCGTCGTGGTTCAGCAGCTGCCGGACAACGAGGCGGTGCTGAACGTCGGCGGCGGGCTCGTGCGGGCGAAGCTGGAGTCGCCGATTCCGGTCGGGCAAGCGGCGGTGTTCCAGGTGCAGCCGGACGCGGGCTCGCAGGTCGCGGTGCTGAGGACGCTCGCGGCCGCGACGACGGAGGTTGTCGCGGAGACGTTCGTCGACGTGCTGAAGAGCTTCGGCATGAAGGACACGCCCGCGAACCGAGCCGTCGTGCGCGTCTTGCACGAGGAGGGCGCGCCGATGTCCCGCGCGACGAACGCGGCCGTCGCTGCGGCGGTCGAAGCGTTGTCGCCGTCGCCGGGCGAGGCGGACGCGCTGCTCCGCGCCGCCGCGACGGCGGTGAAGCGCGGATTGCCGGTAACGGCCGAGACGGTGCGCGCGCTCCATACGGCGATGCACGGTCCTTCGGCGACCGAGCTGCACCGCGCGCTGGAAGCAGGCGCGCGCGAGGCGCTCGCTTCGCCGCAGGCGAGCCCGGCCGCGAAGCAGGCGGCGGTGCGGCTGCTCGAGGTGCTGCAGCGCGCCGACGCCCTCGTCGGCGAAGCGCTGCGCCCGCAGCCGGACCCGGCCGGGGCGGCGCGCGCGGCCGCGGCGCCCTCCGCCGGCGTCGCGCCAAGCGCGGCGCCT
>NZ_DASQMZ010000208.1:0-20620 GCF_035645235.1 Paenibacillus sp. | reverse complement strand
ATATATGGTATCATTGCCGAAACAGACTGTTTCGTCGGAGGTGTTCGAATTGAAAGGAGATCGGCGTCTGCTCGCTTCGTCCTTCGATTGCGCGGACGAGGTGCCGCTTCATTGGGTGCGCGGCAATCAAATCGGTATTCTGATCAGCGTCGTCGTCTGGGCGTTGACGCAGCAGCCGTGGGTGCTGGCCGTGCCGCTCGCCGTCCAGCTCGTCGGCCGAACCGCGGGCGTCAAGTACAATGCGTTCGTCCGCCTGCTCGCGCCTTTGCTCCCGGCGAGCAAGAAGACGGAAAGCAGAGAGCTGCTGCGTTTCAACAATTTACTGGCGATTTTGTTTCTGGCCGTTGCGTTAGCGGCGCTGCTGGCGGGAATGCAAACGGTCGCATACGTGTTTCTGGCGATGCTGACCGTCGCCGTCGTCGCCGCGTTGAGCGGATTTTGCGTGGGATGCTTCGTGTATTTCCACTGGAAGCAGTTCCTGGCGCGACGACGGGCGTAACGCCGCTAGGGAAGGCGCATCGTCTTCCAATAGTGGATTTGCGGGAACCGGGGCATGGCGAAATAGTCGTTCATTAAACTAACGCCGACGAAGGATACGAGCGGCCAATCGAGGTGCTCCAGGAAACTCATTTTCATCCACTCCTTCCCCTTATCTTCTTGTATGCGGACGGCGGGATGTCTCATGTTATCATCCGAAATTCACAATCGACAAGAGATCACTACAAACGCGGGAGCGGGAGGCAGCGGGCATGCAAGCATTGGAATTGGTCGTCGACGCGAAGTCGCAATTGGGAGAGGGGCCGGTATGGCATCCGGAGGAGCAGGCGTTATATTGGGTCGATATTAACGAGAATCGGCTGCATCGGTACGATCCCGCGACGGGGCGGGACGAATCGCGGCGCTTCGAGCGGATGATCGGCGCAGCGGTGCCGTGCGCGGACGGGGGCTTCGTCCTTGCGATGCAGGACGGCATTTACCGCCTCGCCTCGTTCGGCGGCGCCGAGCCCGAGCGGGTCGCCGTGCCGGAGGGGCTGCATGACGGCCTTCGGTTCAACGACGGCAAGTGCGATCCGCGCGGGCGGTTCTGGGCCGGCACGCTGTCGCTCGTCGGCACGCCGAACGACGGGAAGCTGTATTGCATCGGGACCGATTACCGCGCGGAGACGAAGGTCGAGCAGGTCACATGCTCGAACGGGCTCGCGTGGAGTCCCGACGGCGACACGATGTATTACATCGACACGCCTACCCGGGTCGTCGTCGCGTATGCGTACGATATCGAGACGGGGCGCATCGGGGACGGACGGGAAGCGGTCCGCGTCGCGCCGGAGGACGGCGTGCCGGACGGCATGGCGATCGACGAGGAAGGCATGCTGTGGGTCGCGCATTGGGGAGGCGGTCAGGTGATCCGGTACGATCCCCGCAGCGGGAAGGCGCTCGAGCGCATCGCCGTGCCGGCTTCGCATTGCACGTCTTGCGCGTTCGGCGGTCCGAACCGGGACGAACTGTACATCACTTCCGCGCGCGTCGGCCGCACGCCGGAGCAGCTCGAGGCCGAGCCGCTCGCCGGCGGACTATTTCGAATTCGAGTAGGAGCGAAAGGCATGCCGACGGACTTCTTCGGATCGTAGCAGCGACGGTTCGATTGGCCGGGGAGGTCGGGACCGTGACGGGCGGGCGCCGGCTCCGGCGACCGCTTCGGGGGCATCGATATGTCGGTAAATAACGCGGGAGTGACCCGCGAACGAACGGGGGAGGCGGCCGCCTCCCCCGTCAATGTTTCCACGTTAACGCCTTCTCCGGGTCCGCGAGCAGCCGGCCGTAATATTGCTTCGCCCGGAAGTTGTGAATTTCCTCGCACGCCTTCTCCATCTCCCGCATGACCACGTCCTGCGACAGCGCCGTCGGCGACCAGTACAATATATGCATAAAGTACGGTTCGCCTTGATCGGTTTCGCGTACGTACCGAATCCGATCCGCCTTCTGGAACCCATTCTTGTAGTAAAACGCCAACCGCTTGCGCGTGTCCTCGTTCTCGTCGTCCTTCGGCTCGACCTCGAGCAGGATCAGCTTCCCTTTCTTCTTCATCCGGTCGAGCACCTTCGTGCCGATTCCTTTCCCGCGGGCTTGCGACGTCACCAACAAATAGTCGATAAAGACGAACGTCGGAAATTCGGCGTACAGCACGATGTAGTCGTCCGTCTCGACGAGGTGATACACGTCCTTCTCGTCGATCAGGTCTTGGATCTGGTTGCGGTCTTTCATCTCGTGCTCCGGGAAATAGTCGTTCAGCTTTTCGTACCACTCCATGGCGGGCGCTCCTTCGCTGGCAATGTTCCGATCGTTAGGTAATTTTGCCAACCTGATGTAAAATTATGTTCGACTACGAGGAAGGAGCGTCATAACATGCTGCCTTGTCGCGAAGACGTGCTGTTTTATACGAAGATGCTGGTTCGCATTCGGAGCGTCGTCCGTACGAACGGCGAGAAGGAAATCGCGCAAACGCTGCATTCCTTAATCGCTTCTTTTCCCTATTTTCAGAAAAACCCGTCGCACCTTGTAAAGCTGCCGACGGCGAACGACGACGTCGAGCGGTATAACGTGATGGCGTTCGTGAAGGGCACGAAGCGCCCGAGCGCCGATACGGTCGTGTTAATGGGACACATCGATACGGTCGGCACCGAGGACTACGGCTTGTTGGAATCGATCGCGACGGAACCGGATGCGCTGCGGGACGCCCTGCAGCAGGAGGAAACGCCGGATGCGGTGCGGGCGCAGCTGGCGTCGGAGGAGTGGCTGTTCGGCCGCGGGGCGCTCGACATGAAGAGCGGCGTGGCGGGGCAGCTGTATTTACTTAAGCGCTATGCGGAGCACCCGGAGCTGCTGGCGGGCAACGTGGTGTTCCTGGCGGCGTGCGACGAGGAGGACGGCTCGCGCGGCATTTTGTCGGCGACCGCGCAGCTGGAGGCGTGGAAGGCGCAACACGGGTTCGATTACGTCGCGGCGATCAATGCGGACTTCGTCTCCGCCCGATATCCAGGCGACCCGCACCGGTACGTCTACCTCGGCACCGTCGGCAAGCTGCTGCCTGCGTTCTATATTACGGGGGCGGAGACGCACGTCGGCGCCGCCTTCGAAGGACTCGACCCGAATTTGCTCGCCGCGGAGCTGACCCGGGAAATCGATTACAACCCCGAGCTGTGCAACGCGGCGCTCGGGGAGACGACCGCGCCGCCGGTCGCGTTAAAGCAAACCGACCTGAAGACGGCGTACAGCGTACAGACGGCGCTCGCCGCATACGTGTATTTCAACATGCTTGTGTTTACATGGACGCCGAAGGACGTGCTGGAGGCGTTCCGCCGCCGCGCCGAGACCGCGTTCGAACGCGCGCTCGAGCTTGTGGAACGGCGGTACGAAGCTTATTGCCGGCTGAGCGGGGAACCGCGGCGCGAGCTGCCGTGGCGAACGAGGGTTATGACGTACGAGGAGCTGATCGAACAGCTGCGCGGCGAGTACGGGGACCGATTCGATCGGCATATGGAGGCGTTCCGGGAGCGGCTGCTGCTTGAGCCGGATCTGGATTCCCGTATGTTCGCCTTAAGGGTCGTCGAGGAAGCGTGGGCGTGGATGAAGGACCGGAGCCCGGCGATGGTGCTGTTCTTCGCTTCGCTGTATTCGCCGCGCGTCGAGCTCGCGGGGCGGAGCGCCAAGGAGCGGCGCCTGACGGACGCGCTGGACGAAGCCGTGCGCGAGGTGCAGCCGCACGCCGGGCATCCGATCCGCGTCAAGCCGTTCTTCCCGTACATCTCGGATATGAGCTTCGTCAGCGTGAGCGACGACGAAGCCGCGATCCGCTCGGAGCAAGCGAACAACCCCGCTTGGGGCGGCAAGCTGTTCGTCGATTACGACCGCATTCGCAGGCTCGACATCCCGGTCGCGAACATCGGGCCGTACGGCTTCGACGCGCACAAGAAGTACGAACGGCTCGACGTCGGCTATTCGCTCGAGGTCGTGCCGAACTTGACGGACCGAGTCGTTCGGCGGCTGTTGGACGCATAGTTCCTTTCTTGAAAGTAGTTTTCCCTTCTTCCCTTGCTGCATCAACTCGCCTAGAATAGGAAGGGTGTAAAATATCGACCCCGGCAGCGCGCCGGCAGAAGGAGGAGCAACGAATGAACTATCGGAGATTGGGCGGCACTGGACTCAAGGTGAGCGAGATTAGCCTTGGGAGCTGGCTGACATACGGCGGTTACGTGGAGCGGGACAACGCGGTGAAAGCGATCCAGACGGCATACGGCCTCGGGATTAACTTTTTCGATACGGCGAACGTGTACGAGCGGGGCGCCGCGGAGGAAGTGGTCGGGGAGACGCTGAAGGCGTTCCCGCGGGAATCGTACGTGCTCGCGACGAAGGTGTTTTGGCCGATGGGCGAAGGTCCGAACGACCGCGGCTTGTCGCGAAAGCACATCATGGAGCAGGCGGAGGCGAGCTTGAAGCGGCTGAAGCATGATTATGTAGATATCTACTATTGCCACCGCTACGACCCGGAGACGCCGCTCTACGAGACGCTTCGGGCGTTGGACGATCTCGTGCGCCAAGGGAAGGTGCTGTACGTCGGCGTCAGCGAATGGCAGGCGTCGCAAATCGCGGAGGCGCTCGGCACGGCAGACCGTTACTTGCTGGACCGCATCGTCGTAAACCAACCGATTTACAATATGTTCAACCGCTATATCGAAAAGGAGATCATCCCGCTGTCCGAGCGCTCCGGCATCGGTCAAGTCGTCTTCTCGCCATTGGCGCAAGGGCTGCTGACGGGCAAATATACGTCCGCGAACGACGTCCCGGCGGACAGCCGCGCGGCGAAGCTCGAGAACCTGCGCAAGGGCATTACCGAGGAGAAGCTGGCGAAGGTGCGCCAGCTCGAAGGCGTGGCGCGGGAGCTGGGCCTGTCCGTCGGCACCATGGCGCTTGCTTGGATTTTGCGCCAGCCGAACGTCGCCAGCGCGCTCGTCGGCGCGAGCCGTCCGTCCCAGGTCGAAGAGAACGCCAAGGCGTCGGGCGTCGTGCTGCCGGCCGAAGCGCTGGAGCGGATCGAAGCGATTTTGGCATAAGAAAATTTCGTCGGAAAGCCCGACGCGCCCGCGCGCGAAGCCTTGTGCTTCGCGCGCCTTTTTTTATCGAACATATAACTCGACGTGCTATTTATATATTTTGCAAGGTTGAACGGAATAAAGTTTCCTCGATAGAATGGACACACACCAAGCCGAATGCGGAGAATTGGTGTGACTATTCTTTTTTAAAGGGAGGGTAGCGCTTTCATTTTTGGAGTGTACTGTCGCAAATATTCCGAAATCATTTAGGGAGGGAAATTGAATTGAGGATGGCAAGACTCGGGAAACAAACGTGGACGATGTGGATCAGGTTCGCTCTGGTTGTCGCCGTGATGTCGATGTCGATGACATGGAACCCGCCGACCGCTTCGGCGGCAACTACGTTTTCCAATGTATCGATGAATACAACGACGCCGGCTATGTACGACAAGTTCGAAATGACGTTCAACCTCAGTACGACCTACAACAACCCGTTCGACCCGAACGAGGCGAACGTGCTCGCGACGTTCACGACGCCGTCCGGCGCCACGGAAGTCGTGCCGGCGTTCTACAAGTCGGAGACGGCGCCGAACTGGGCGGTTCGTTATTCGCCGCGCCAGACCGGCGTGCACAGCGTCGTGCTGACCGTTCAAGACGCGAACGGAACGGGGACATCGTCCGCGTATACGTTCACGGCCGGCAGTCCGGGCAACAACCGAGGCTTCATGGGCGTGGAAGGCTCCCGGTTCGTGGACAGCTACGGCAAGCAGCTGACGCTGATCGGGACGAATTTCGCGTGGAACGACTCGGGAGCCGGCGAGCGCGCGGTCGAGAACGAAATTCCGAACCTGAAGCCGGCGAAGATGAACCTGCTCCGCGTCTGGTATACGTGCTGGTGGAGCGGCCTCGGACCCGAATGGGGACCGGTGACCGCGCACGAGACGGGGGTGGTGACGGAATACGAGGGGATCGGCCGGTACCAGCTGTACAACCAGTCGAAGGTGGACGACATTCTCGAGGCGGCCGAAGCCAACGACGTTTACATTATGCTGACGATGAACAGCTTCGGCGACTTTTATTACCAGTGGTACGTTAACGCCTACAACCAGGCGAACGGCGGCCCGTCGACCTATACCGAGAACAACCTCAGCTTCTGGACGGATCCCGTCGCGAAGGAATACCAGAAGAAGCTGCTCCGGTACATGTTCGCGCGGTTCGGCTACAGCCGGGCGCTCGGCATGCTGGAATACTGGAACGAGTCCGACAATCGCGTCGACACGTCGGCGGAAATCCGGGCGGCTTGGCACAGCGAAATGGACGCATATTGGAAGAGTTGGGACTTCTACAACCACCCGACGACAACGAGCTACGCCTGGAAAGATCATGTCGGGCAAAACCACGGCTCGTGGGAGACGCTGCCGTTCCTCGACGCGACGAACGCGCATCGCTATGACGACAGTCCGAACGTCATCGACAACTGGCAGGCGCAAATCGAAAAGCTGCATAATATCGGCGGCAACCGCCCGGCGTTCATCGGCGAGGTCGGCCGGCCCCAGGGCGACTATGCGACCGATCCGGCCATCGATGAATACATGCATAACGCGCTCTGGGCGCCGATCTTCCGGGCCGGCGCGGCGGGCGGCAGCCTGTGGTGGTTCGTCGAAGGAACCGGCTTTGCCTTGCCGTCGGCGCTGAAAGCGGTGCATACGCGGCTCGCGGATTTCGTCCAACCGGTCGAGGAGCACCTGATCGATATGCCGCACGTGGACTACGGGCTGCAAGCGAACGGTACGAAGGCGGGCGGCTTCAAGAGTGCTACGCGCGCGTATTTGTGGATTAACGACACGCAGGCGAACCATACGGTCACGAATCCGCGGACGGTCAGCGGCATGACGTTCACGCTGCCGATGACCAACGGGGCTTATAACGTCACGTTCTACAACACGTACACCGGTACGTACGGAACGACGACGTCCGTGCAGGCGACCGGCGGCAACCTAACGATATCGGTGCCTTCGTTCTCGCGCGACATCGCGGTGAAGATCGAATGCCAAAGCTGCAACTCGGCGGATACGCAGGCGCCGACGGCGCCGACGAACCTGGCTTCGCCGGCGAAGACGGACACGACGGTCGATCTGACCTGGACGGCGTCGACGGACAACGTCGGCGTGACCGGCTACGAGATTTACAAGGACGGAGCGTTCGCGGGTTCGACGACCGGCGCTACGGCGTACACGGCAACCGGATTGACGGCGAACACGACGTATAGCTTCACGGTGAAAGCGAAGGATGCGGCGGGCAATACGTCTGCGGCGAGTCAGGCGATCAACGTAACGACGAATAGCAGCGGCGGCGGCGGCAACCTGCTGCAAAACCCGGGCTTCGAGCTCGACAACGGCTCCGGCGCGCCCGCCTCGTGGACGTGCGAGCAAAACTATTGCAGCCGCGATACGGCGGTGAAGCGCTCGGGTACTTCGTCCATGAAGGTGGACAATGTGACCGGGGCTTGGTTCGGGCAGTACCAAACCGTTACAGGCACGGCAGGCGAAACGTATGTTTTCGACGGGTATGTGAACATTACCCGAAACACAGGGACGAAAGTCAACGTGGATGTTCAATTCCTGAACGGCTCGAACGGTTTGATTTCCAGTCACAGAGCAGCGTCTTACAACGGCACGACGACGAGCGGCTGGGAGCGTGTCCAAGGAACGTTCGCTGCTCCGGCGGGAACGGCGAAGGTGAAAGTACAAGTCTACTACACGGATCTGAACGCAGCCGTGTATCTGGACGATTTCGCGTTGACGACGCAAACTGCTTCGGATACGCAGGCGCCGACGGCGCCGGCGAACCTGGCTTCGCCGTCGAAGACCGATACGACGATCACTCTGACATGGAACGCATCCACGGATAATGTCGGCGTGACGGGGTATGAAATTTATCGCGGTTCGGCATTGGCCGGCACGACGGGCGGCTCCACGACGACGTTCACCGACGCGGGCTTGACCGCGAATACTTCGTACTCGTATACCGTGAAGGCCAAAGACGCCGCCGGGAACGTCTCCGCTTCCAGCAGCGCGCTCAGCGTGACGACGAACGCGTCGCCGACCAATCTGCTGCAAAATCCGGGCTTCGAGCTCGACAACGGCTCCGGCGTGCCCGCGTCGTGGACGTGCGAGCAAAATTATTGCAGCCGCGATACGGCGGTGAAGCGCTCGGGTACTTCGTCCATGAAGGTGGACAATGTGACCGGGGCTTGGTTCGGCCAGTACCAAACCGTTACGGGTACGGCGGGCAAGACGTACGCCTTCGAAGGGTATGTCAACATTACCCGCAACTCGGGAACGAAAGTTAACGTAGACGTCCATTTCCTGAACAGCTCGGACGGGACGATTTCCAGCCATGCGGTAGCGTTCTACAACGGCACGACGACGAGCGGCTGGCAGCATATGCAGGGCTCGTTCACGGCGCCGGCGGGAACGGCGAAGGTGAAAGTACGGGTCCACTACACGGATCTGAATGCGGCCGTGTATCTGGACGATTTCGTTCTCAGCTCGAACTGAAACGAAGGCTGCAAACAGTCGGCTGGCGCCGGTACGCAACCGGCGCCAGCTTCTTTCATTTTCGGACTCGAGTTTTCGAATGTCGGTTGACGGCGGGGCGGACGACGCGGGTCGTCAGCACGCGCAACGCGTCCTTCGTCTTCCTCGCGAACGCGACAGGGTCGTCCACGGCTTCCCAATGCATGTACATGAGACGGGGTTTTTCGAAAAGCCAATGATTGTGAACGGACGTCACGATGATCCCGTGTTTGCGCAGACGTTTCATTAACGGGTTGACTTCGGAGGAGAGGACGACCGTTTCCCCGCTGCAGAGCGCCCGCCCGTCCTTCGTCATGGACTCGAACGTGAACATTTGCGGCACGAGCAAGAACGATTGCGCGCGGCGGCCAAGCACCGTCGGTTTTATGTTCGTTCGGGAAATCATGACGGTGCATACTCCGTCTTGGGCGGTGTGCATCCCGCCGAGGATTCGCGAAAACCGGTTGCACGCTTGCTCGAAGCGATTCGCCATGGCTGCAGCCTCCTTTCCTTGAGGGTTATCCCCGGATGTTGCGGGACGTCAACACCCGGTTGGCGTCGCGAACCTTCTTTGCGAAATCGAGGGGGTTGGCGATCGTTTCGTAATGGATGTACATGAGACGCGGAGAGTCGAACAGCCAATGGTTGTGCACGGCCGTCACCTTAATGCCGTGCCGGCGGAGACGGGAAATGTACGGCTGCAATTCGGATTGTAGAATGACGGTCTCTCCCAAACACAACGCTCTCCCTTGCCGATCCATATTTTCATAGGAATAGGCTTGAGGGACATACATGAAAGATCCGGCTTTTCTGCCTAACACCTTCGGCACCAGATTCGTTCGAGCATTCGTCGCCGTGCATACGCCGTTGATGACCGCCGGAGTTGCGCCTAACAACTTCGCGAACTGTCTGCACAGCGCCGACGGTTGCCGGGGTTGCATCCCCGAACGATGATGCATGTGTCGAGCCACAAGAACCACCTCCTCGCAAAAGCATACGCAGGCGGGGTCAGGCTTGCGTAGGTGCTGGCCCCCCTAAAACAAAAAGGGCGATGGGCAGCGCCTTAGTTCTTAATTTACTAGGGTAAAAGCGAAAGGAAGCCTAAGTTTGAAGGGTTGTTGGCATTAAGGATTCCATACATAATTTAAATAGAAAACAGCAGCGTTACGCGCAGAGAGCGGGGGAGAACGGTGAAACAATATTCCGCGCAAGGCAACTTGCAGCAGCAGGTCTTACCTCGGAGGAAACGGAGTTTTTGGAAAGTAATGTACCTACAACGTCACTTGCTGACGATGACCGTTCCCTTCCTCGTACTAGTCTTCATCTTTTCCTATTTGCCCTTGTGGGGCTGGATCATGGCGTTCCAGAAATACAACCTGGGCCGCGGCATCTGGGCGAGTCCGTTCGTCGGGTTGGACAACTTCGTCACCTTGTTCCGGGACGACCAATTTTACAACGTGCTCCGCAATACGTTGGCGATGGGACTGTTGGGGTTAGTCTCCGGGTTCGTCGGGGCGATCGGGTTAGCCTTATTGCTGAACGAGGTGCGGTTGGTATTCTTCAAGCGAACAATTCAGACGATTACGTACATTCCGCATTTCGTGTCGTGGGTCGTCATCGCCAACATTATGATCACGTTCCTATCGCCGGATGACGGAATCGTCAACGTGATGCTGGTGAAGCTCGGGTTGATTAAGGAGCACATCTACTTCTTGTCCAAAGAAAGCTGGTTCTGGTATATTCATACGTTCGCCGGACTGTGGAAGGAATTAGGTTGGAGCACAATCATTTACCTGGCCGTCATCGCCGGCATCAATCCTGAATTTTACGAAGCGGCGGACGTCGACGGAGCGAATCGGTTTCAGAAAATGTGGCACATCTCCATTCCGGGCTTAATGCCGACCGCGATGCTGCTCCTGCTCATGTCGGTAGGCTGGATCATCCAGAGCGGGTTCGAATCGCAATTTTTGCTCGGAAATCCGTTGGTCATCAATCGTTCCGAGGTACTCGACCTGTATGCGCTGCGATATTCCACCCAACTGGGGGATTTCTCCTACGGGGTAGCCATTAGCATGTTTAAGTCGGTCGTCAGCGTGATCTTGGTGCTGTCCGCGAATTACCTTGCCAAACTCACCAATCAAAGCCGGTTGTTCTAAGGGGGAGAAGCTGAAAATGATACACCGTAGAACGTGGGGCGACCGCCTGTTCGATGCCGCGAATTATATCGGTTTAACGATGCTCGGCATCGCCACCTTGTTTCCCTTCCTGAATATGCTGGCGGTCTCCTTAAATCATCCGCTGGATACGCTGCGGGGAGGCATCTACTTATGGCCTCGGGAATTTACGTGGACGAATTATTATTATACGTTCGGCGACGAGCGGCTGTACGGCGCGACGATGCGCTCCGTCATTCGAACGGTCCTGGCGACGGCGCTGGGGATCGCGGTCACCGCGATGATCGCTTACGCCTTGAGCCGCAGGGAATTCATCTTCCGGAAATCCTTTAACTTTCTCTTCGTGCTGACGTTATATTTAAATGCGGGACTGATCCCCGTGTACTTGTTGATCAAGGAAATCGGGCTCATGAACAATTTCGCCGTTTACATCCTTCCCGGTCTTGTTGCGGTATTCAACGTCATGATTATGAGAAGCTACTTTCAGCAGCTTCCGGAGGGCGTCGTCGAATCGGCGAAGATCGACGGGGCCAACGACTACCAGGTGTTGTTCCGCATTATTATGCCGATGAGCATGCCCGTCGTGGCTACGATTATGCTGTTTATCGCGGTCGGAAACTGGAATTCCTGGTTCGATAATTACTTATACGCCAGCCGCAGCGATCACTTAAGCTTATTGCAATTCGAGCTGCAGAAGGTGCTTATGCAATCCATCGCCGAGGTCATATCGCCTCATGATCATCCGGATGCGGCGCGCGCTTTGAACCAGTCGCCGGAATCGATCCGCGCGGCGATGACGATCGTCGTCACCTTGCCGATCCTGCTGATCTATCCGTTCCTGCAGAAATACTTCGTGAAAGGGATTACGATCGCGGCGATGAAAGAATAAAGCGAATCGAATCGCACCGATATCGTACGGGTACCCGCCCGTTGATATATACTAATTTGATGAGGAAAAGAGGGAGTCGCGCATGAAGAGGAAGTACTGGTTAACCTTGTTTGTCGGCATTCTCATGGCAGTATCCATCTTGGCGGGGTGTACGAACAGTTCCGGGGGAGACGCCGGTCAGGAAGGGAAGGCGGAGGCGCCCGCAACTAGCGAGACGCCGAAAGATACGCCGGCTGCGGAAGATCCGGCCCCGGATTTGTCGCCTATCTCCTACACGATCAATACCGCCGACAACAAGCTGATTTGGGACACGCCAATTACGAAAGCGATTACCGAGAAGACAGGGGTTACCCTGGAGTATGACATTACGGTCGGCGATCAATTCCAAAAGTGGGATCTCTGGCTTGCGGCCGGCGATTACCCGGACATCGTCGTGCTGGACACGAACTACATTACGAAGTACAAGGAAGCCGGCGCCATTATCCCGTTGAACGATCTGATCGACCAATACGGGCCGAATATCAAGGAAAAGTTCGGGCAGTATTACAATCTTCTGAAAGACGAGAACGGCGAGATCTACGGATTGTACGCAGCGAAGAAGAGCACGGAGGCTTCGGCCGACTCGATGGCGAACTTCGTCGTTCAGATGGCCGTGCTGGAAGAGGCGGGCTATCCGGAAATCAAAACGTTGGATCAACTGTATGAAGTCATTAAAGCGTACTACGAGAAGCACCCGACCATCGACGGGAAGGAAACGGTGGCGTTCGGCGCGGCTGCGGGAAGCTACTTCATGAACATTCAATTTAACAATCCGATCATCTGGGCGTCCGGATTGCCGGACCACGGCAACTTCAGAATCGAAGAGGACGGCCAGGTACGGTATAACCCGGTGACGGAAGACGCCAAGCGGTATTATCAATTCCAGAATAAGCTGTTTACCGAAGGACTGTTCGATAAAGAGGCGTTCTCGCTTGCCGACCTGTCGAACAAGATGTCCCAAGGGCGTATGCTCGCGGCGTTCGCGCCGAACTGGATGATCGGCGACGCCGAGAAGACGCTGCGAGCGGCGCGCATGCCGGAACGGGCGTATGCTCACATTCCGCTCTTCTTCGAGGAGGGGACGCCGGATTTCACGAACAATACGACGCCTACGTTCGCAGGAAGCTATAACTGGGCAATCTCGAAGCACGCGAAAAACCCGGAGCGGATTATTCAGTTCATCGACTATTTGTTCTCCGACGAAGCGCAAGTGTTGACGAACTGGGGCATCGAAGGCGTCCATTACGACGTCGTCGACGGGAAACGGACGCTCAAGCCCGAAGTGATCGAGAAGCGCGCGACCGACGTGGACTACGATTACAAAGAAGGCTTCAAGAGTATCGGTACGGGCGGTCCTCCATGGTTTAGCGTCGGTAACGGCTCGCTGCTGGCCGACGGGGATTATGCGACCCCGCTGACGAGAGACGTCGTGAAAGCCGGATACGACGATTATACGAAGAATTTCCTCGCGAAATACGGGAAAGAAGTATGGGCCGATTTCCTGCCTCCGATCGAGGTCGTTCCAGGGTACCTGTGGCAGCTCCCGCCGCCGGAGGAGACGAAGGTGGAAGCGCAAAAAATCGACGACAATTGGCGGAAGCTGTTGCCCAAGGTCGTCATGGCCCGGAACAACGAAGAGTTCGAAGCGGCATGGAACGAAATGGTCAAGGCGATTCAGGACAGCGGGCTTGAGAAAATGGAAGCTGCCTACACCCAGGTATGGGCCGACTTCATAAAGAAATACAATGAGACGCTGAATCAATAAAGCGTTCGGTTCGACACCGCTCCTTGTCTGGACGTTCGTCCAGGCAAGGAGTCTGTTTCTTAAGAGGAGTTTCCGGGTTGACGTTGAATTAGTAACGGAGCATGGGAGAAAGCAGAAATTTGGGAATGATGAGGGAGCGGCGCGATGAAGATCCGCACGAAGCTTTTTCTGGTCAATTTACTCATCGTACTTTTACTCCTCGGCTCGATTACTTATGTGTACATTAAGCGCGGCAGCGAGACGATCTTTGAAAACGTAGTTGAAAACGCTTCCCTTTCTTTGTCGCAGGTGAGCGAAAATCTCGACGATAAGTTGGCCTCGTACGAAGAAATCGCGAACACCTTGTTTTTGAACGAAACCTTGGAACAAATCATGGTGACGCAATACGACAGTATCAGCGATGCGTACGAGGATTATTTCAACGAGTTCGAGCCGTTGGCGTCGGTCGTGAAAGCGACGAAGGATATCCGGCACTTAAAAATATACACGGACAATGAATCCTTCGATTTTGCGGAATTCACGTTGATCGACGGCGAGATCAGGCAAAGCGAATGGTACCGTAAACTGATGAAGAACGAGGTCGGCGGGATTTGGACGGCTCCGTACGTGAACGAATTCGAGGACGGCGCCGTGTTCAGTTTCCGGAAACGATTGAATCGGTTGTACCGGGACTCCCCGCTGGTGTCCAACATCGAAATTCAAGTCGAAGTGCTTAACGAGTTGATCGACGAGGAGAGGAAAAGCAAGCGATACATTTTTTCGTTGGCGGACGGAACGGTGCTCATCGACAGCGCGGAAGCGGAACAAGCGGTCCATATTTCTGAGCTTCCCTTTTACGCCGAAATTCAAAAGTCGCCGCAAGGCAATTTTTCCTATACAGAAGGCTCGAATACGTATCAGGTTTTATACCAAACGTTGGATTCTCGCAAAGTGGTGACCGGCATGAAAGTGATCGCCGTCATTCCGCTCACCGAGCTGATGCCCGCGATCCACCAATTGAGATCCGTGGCGATCTACCTATTCATCATGGCGAGCGCGATTTCGGGCGTTCTTATCTTCCTGTTTTCCACGGGCATGACCCGGCGAATCAGCGAGCTTTCGAAGAAGATGAAGCGGGTGGATAAGGATCAGTTCCAAATTAGCGTTAAGGTCAAGGGGAACGACGAGATCAGCCAGCTGGGAAATATGTTTAATTTAATGGTGCAGCGAATCGGGCAGCTGATATCCGAGGTGTATCAATCGGAAATCGATCGCAAAGAAATGGCGTTTCGCACGAAGGAAGTCGAATTGTACGCGCTGCAGACCCAAATTAATCCGCATTTTTTGTTTAACGTCCTTACGATGATCGGCGGCAATTTATTGATGAACGGCGATCATAAGAACGCGAAGCTGGTCGGAATGCTCGCGAAGTCGTTCCGAATGACGTTGAAAAATAGCGGTCAAACCGTCGCCTTGTCCGAGGAGCTGGCGTTCATCGATACGTATTTGCATCTGCAGCGGTGCCGCTATACGGAGAAGTTCGATTATGTCATCGACATTCCGCCCGATATGCTCGGCGTCGAAGTGCCGAAGCTCTGCCTGCAACCCTTAATCGAGAACGCGATCACCCACGGTATCGAACTGAAGGAATCGAAATCGACGATTCGAATCTCCGGAACATACGGGGAAGGGATGCTGCGCATTGCCGTGGAGGACGACGGCCTAGGCATGGCCGAAGAGGAGCTGCTTCGAATTCGCAGGGAACTGGATGCGGGAAGCGCGCTGTCGGCGGATAAGCATGTGGGGCTGCGGAACGTGAACTTGAGATTAATAAATTTGTACGGCGAAAACCACAAACTGGCGTTGGAAAGCAAACAGGGGACAGGGACGCGCGTAACGATAACGATCCCGATTTCTTCGACGAATGGGGGCAAGGCGCATGAATGATGTGTTAATCGTGGACGACGAACCGATGGCGCGCTCGTACCTCAAGCATCTGACCGATTGGTCCGCCTTCGGGTTTCGCATCCGGGACGAGGCGGCGAACGGAGAACAAGCGCTGCAACTGGCGAAGTCCCACTACTATTCCTTAATCTTAACGGACGTTCGGATGCCGGTCATGAACGGCTTAGAGTTTATTGCGGAGCTGCGCCGATGTTCCGATACGGCGGTGGTCATCGTCAGCGGGTACGAGGACTTCGAGTATGCGCGGCAAGGGCTGCAGCTGGGCGTGCAAAATTACTTGCTGAAGCCCGTCGTCGAAGACGATTTAATCGATATGCTGCAAAAGATCCGCAGCGAGATCGAGCAGAAGCGCTTGACCCATAAGCGGCTCCACCTGGGCATGTCGGCGTTGCGCGATCAATTTTTAAGAAGATGGGCTCACGGGCAGGCGGGAACGAAGGAATTTTTGGAACAAAGGCATCTGCTGCATCTCGATAAGCCTTGCGAAGGCTATTATTGCCTGTTGATCGAGATGGATTTTTTCCAAAACCTGCACGAACATTGCACCGACCGCGAGATCGAGTTGAAACGGTTCGCGATCCGCAATATTCTCGAGGAGGTTTGCCGCGATGCGGGCTTCGTGTTCGAGGAATCGGAGGAACGGTACGGGTTCATCGGCTTCGGGTCGGGGGGCGACCTCGCCTCCGATGCGATCTACCGTCTGGCGGAGACGATCGCCGGCTCCGTCCGAAAATATACGAAAGACACGGTGAGCATCGGCTTAGGGGAGAATGCGCCCACCGTCGAAGCCGTGGCTTCGTCTTTCAAGCGGGCGGAGAAAGCCCTCGACGAAAAATTTTTAAAGGGCAGCGACGCGATATTGGATTTGCGACGGCCGGATATCGAGCCGGTGGAGCAAGACATGATCGAGACGATCGAGTCGAAGGTCGTGGACGCGATACGAAGCCTCGATCGGGAGCGGGTGACCGTAACGCTGCGACGATTGTGGGAAGGGTTCGCCGAAGCGAACTTGCAGCAAAACAAGGTTAAGCCGATCGTGCTCGAAATTTTGGTAACGTTGTTTCGCACGGTGAAGGAGACCGGAGGAAACCACTCGGATCTATTCAATTACCAACTCGGCGACTATGAATATATTATGAAAGCGAAGACGATTCAGGAATTGCATCGGTTCGCCGAGAAGCGCTGCATCGATGTGCTCGAGCTGCTGCAACGCATGGAAGAGCTTCAGCCGAGCCAGCTCATTCAAACCATTTTGAAGCTGATCGACGAGCAATACGACACCAATATCAGCTTGCGGAGCGTCGCCCAACAGGTGTACATGAACTCCGTTTATTTGGGGCAGCTGTTCAAAAACGAGGTGCAGTGCACTTTCAACGATTACTTGTTGAAGGTGCGCATGGAGAAGGCGAAGGAGCTGCTGCTCCAAACCGACATGAAGGTGTACGAGATCGCGCAGAAGGTCGGTTACCGGGAATTGGACTGGTTCTACAAACGGTTTAAGACATACACCGGGTACAGCGCCGGCGAGTACCGAACGACCGCGCAGCGGCTGAAACAAAAGAAAATTTAAACGGAAGGCGCTTGCTCCACTGCGGGGCGGCGCTTTTTTTTCCGGCAAGGGATTGACAGTGTTGGTGAGAATGAATATCATTACTACTGATAATGATTGTCAAGGGTGTTCGGAGGGATGGAGCTTGAGCTGCCGGCTGCGCACGGAGCAGTTACATATCGGGTACGGGAAACGCACGATCGTCATGGTCGCGCATGATTTGAACCATGCAGCGCTGTACGCGGGGCATGCGATCGCGATCCGGCAAGGTCGCATTGCGCGGCAAGGCCCGCCGGCGGCGGTCACTACGCCGGGGATGCTGCGGGAGATGTCCGGCGTGGAGGCGGACGTTCGATGAAGCTGACTCCGACGGCGCTCGAGAGCTTCTTCTACCTCGCCGATGCCCGCAAGGCCGACGCAGCGATGGAGGTCGATTGGACCGAGCTGAGCGAGCCGGCGACGGCGACGCGATGGCTCGAAGCGTATCGGGGATATATCGGTGCGCCGGACGCGGACGTCGCGGGCACGTATTTCGCCTCGTTCCTCGGCGCGGTGAGCGGCGGGTTTCACGCTTCGCTGCTGCTCGACGGGACGGAGCTATCGTTCGGCCCGGGGAATGTGCGAGCGCAGCTGTTCGGTCCGAACGCGCGTCCGCCGATGGTCGCGGCGCTTGCGCCGAGCGCCCGCGCACCGGCGGCGGACCGCTCTCCGGCCGGCGAGCTGGCGGCGGCGGCGCGGTTTTACCGCGAGGCGATCCGTCCGATCGTCGAGGCGGCGTCCGCGGCGACCGGCGCAAGGGCGATCGATATTTGGCGCTTGCTCGCGACGCGGCTCGCTTATATCGAGGACGCGATAACGGAACGTTCCGACGAGGAGACGGCGCGGCGCGTCCGGACGCATTTCCGAAGCGTCGCGACGGACATCCCTGGCGACGCGTTCGGGCGGAGCCGCAACCCGCTGGACGTCGAGCACCGGTTCGTGCCGCACCCGACGGCGCCCGGGGCGGTGCAGCGCCAGAAAGCGGCCTGCTGCTTGGCGTATAAGACGAACCATGGCTACTGTTATACCTGTCCGAGGCTGTCGGACGACGATCGCGCGCGCAAGCGCGAAGCAATTGTCAGAACACAATAATTTTTAGGTAAAGGGAAGAGAGACGCTGTTGTACCGCAGCCGCCCGTTCGCCCGCCGGTAGGGCGGAGGGAAAACCTCATCAGCGCGCCGGCACAAGCCGCCCTGCGTCCGTCATCGTCATGACGGCGGGGCGGCTTCGTTGCGTGCACGGGGCATTTTCTCGCAAGATAGGCGATTTTTTCTTTCCCGTTGTCACGCTCGGCCGGACCCGGTAAGGTAGAAGAAGAGACATTTCGCGGGAGGAATCAGCGTGCTGCAGCTGCAGGAGTTTACCGATTATTTATTGACCCACCCGATGGTGGGCGCGGGGCCGATTCCGACTGCGCAAGACCCGGACGGCGTTTACCCTTACGAAAGCTATGCGGAGACGAGCCGCCGGCCGGTCGTTCGGCCCTACCGGTTCGTCGCGCTGGAGAACGCGCATCTCCGCGCGACGATTTGCCCCGATCTGGGCGGCAAGGTGTTTTCGCTCGTACACAAGCCATCCGGGAAGGAGACGCTGCACGTCGCGCCGGTCGTGCGCCCCGTGCGCATCTTGCCGAGGCATTTCTTTATCGGCGGCGGCATCGAGGTGAGCTTTCCGATCTCGCATACGCCGGTGCAGATCGTGCCGGTGTCGTACGAGACGGAGGCGGCGGCGGAGCGGCTGTTCGTCCGGTGCGGCGAACGCGAAATTCGGTTCGGCATGCAATGGACCGTGGAATACTCGCTCGGCGCGGACGACGCGTTCCTGACGCAGCGGACGTGCTTTCGCAATCCGACGGCCGAGGCGCATCCGTGGATGTCGTGGTCGAACGCGGGCGTGCCGGCGAGACCGGATACGGAGTTCCACTTCCCCGGGGGACCGGTGCTCAGCCACGGCGACGAGATGAAGACGATCGACTGGGCGGCCGACGGCCCGAAGCGGCAAGCGGACATCCGCCGCATGACCGGATACTTCTGGCGCGAGCCGGACGCCGAAGCGTTCGGCGCCTACACGCCGAGCCTCGGCTGCGGCTTGTACCACGTGGCGGATCGGCGCACGGTGCCGGGCATGAAGCTGTGGTCGGACGGCGTCGGGCGGGACGAGCCGTGGGTCAGCCAGTATACGCTCGACGGCGAGCAGCTGGCGGAAATTCAAGCCGGGCCGATCCTCGATCAATCGATCAAGGAGCTGCTCGCGCCGGGGGCGACGCACGTGCATGTGGAGTTTTGGCTGCCGACCGACCGGCCCCTCGACATCCGCGCGCTGCGGGCGCCGGACGTCGCGCTGCCGCCGATCGAGCGGCTGCCGCGGTTCGGCTTCGCCCGACCGGAGGAGACGGCGCTGTGGGTGCAGGTCGCGGAGGCGTACGCGGCGAAGGACGCGTCGCTTCTGCCGGCGCCCCCCGGCCTCGACGATAACCGGTGGGCGGTCTCGGGCATGGAGGGGCTGGACGCGGCGCTGCGCTGGGCGAGCGAGATGCAGCCCGAGCGCGCCGACGCCTGGCTGCTGCAGCTGGGCGCCTGGCTCGCCGGCAAAGATCGGATCGACGAAGCGCTGGAGGCGCTGCAGGCGTCCGGGGAGGACCGCGCTTGGGCGCTGGCGGGCCGCCTGCACCGGCGCTGCAAGAAGGATGCGCGCGCCGCGGCGGCGTGCTACCGGAACATCCGGACGCCGGCGATCGCGCTGCACCCGCAGGTGACGTTCGAGCGGGACGCGGCGCTGGCGGCGGTCGGGCCGGAGACGCTGGCGGAGCGGGAGGCGTGGCTGGCGCGCACGAGCGCGCTGCAGGACGAATGGCTCGCGGAGCGCAGAGCCGAGCTGCTCGCCGACCTCGGCCGGTTCGCCGAGGCGAAGGCGCTGCTCGAGCGCACGCCGTTCCAGCTCGTGCACCAGCGGTATGCCCGCACGCGGCTGTGGATGCGCATACGGGAAGGGCTGGGGGAGCGCGGTCCGGCGGCGGCGCCGGCCTCGCTCGGCGAGGACGATCTGCATGCGTTCGGCGCATACCGGGAGTACGAAGAGGACTGAACGAAACTCAGCCTGCGCGGAGGAGGCTTTCGCATGAACGAACGACCGGAGCTGCCGCCGAGACGGGAAGGCGGCCTGCGGCGATTGTCGCCGAGCGTGCATTGGGCGCAATCGTTCCGCGCGTACAAGAACAAGGTCGTGAACCGCAGCATCTACGATTTCGAGCTGCTCTACATTCAGGAGGGGCAATGCACGGTCCGGGTCGGCTCGCACGCGCCGTACGAGCTTGCCGCCGGGCAGCTGTTTTACTTGCCTTCGCGCGTGCGCCATTCGATCGTCGTGACGTCGGAGCGGATTGACTATGTGGCCGTTCATTTCGATTATTTCGACGAGTTCGCGGCATGGGACATGCCTTCGCTCGCCGTGGACGACGCGAACGTGCTGCCGGAACGGTTTTGCGCGGAGCCCGACGTCGGGCAAGAGACGTATTTGTTCACGCATCTGGTGCCCGAGCCCGCCGCCGTCGCGCTG
>NZ_DASQMZ010000207.1:0-7003 GCF_035645235.1 Paenibacillus sp. | reverse complement strand
CCCGTCGCGTACACCCGCGGATTGCCGTTTTCGTTCGGGAACGCGAAGGCGCCCAACTGATCGCCGATCTTTTCCTTCACGCCCGCATCGCCCGCCACGAAGTTCCCGTTGATCACCATGGCCGCCTTGCCGTCCGCGAAGCTCGCGGTGCTTTGCGCATAATCGCTGCTCAGTGCATTCTTATTGATATAGTCGTTCTTGGAAAGCTCGATGAACGCTTCCAGCACCTTCCGATATTCCGGACCGTTCACTTTCGCGGTGCCGTCCAGCAGCCGTTCGCCGAAATCGGGCATGTCGGGCGATACGAGCGACGCGAACAAGATCGAAAACGCGTTGTTGGCGACCCACTCGTCTTTCACGCCGAACTCGATCGGCACGATGCCGCTCGCTTTGATTTTCTCGCACGCCGCGAGAAATTCGGCCCATGTCGCAGGAGGCGCGATGCCGAGGTCGGCGAATATCTTCTTGTTGTACAATACGCCGCCCGCGCTCAAGTCGAGCGCGACGCCGTACACTTTCCCCCCGATCGACATCGACTCGCGGTCGTGCATCCGCTCGACCCAAGGCTGATCGGACAGATCCGCGAAAAATCCGGCCTTGGCGAATTCCTTCACTTGCTGGTTGAAAATGACGTCGGCGGCGTCGCTTGCGGCCAGCTGCGTCCGCAGCTTGTCGAAATATTTTTCGCCCTCCGTAATTTGCAGCTCGACGGTCGCTTCCGGATGCAGCTCTTCGTATTTGGCCTTCACGGCATCGTAGTATTTCAACGAATGCTCGTCATTGAGGAACCCCGACACCTTCAGCGTGAACGGCTCCGGCTTCGCCGCGTCTTCCGTACTCGCGTTCGTGCCTTCCGCCGGTTGTTCGGCCGCAGGTGCGGCTTGTCCGTTCGCGTCCGTGCCCGATTCGCCGCCGGCGCCGCAGGCCGACAGTACCGCCGTGCTTCCCAAGACCAGAGCCGCGAGCCAAGAATACGATTTTTTCATGCCCTATTCCCCCAATAAAGTTTCATAATGAAAGTGAAGCGTTTTCATTAATGTACCTTTATCATACGTCCGCGAACCGTACGAAGGAATGCGATTCTGTTCGACGAACCTATAAATTGTTTTCCTTTTTGTATTCGGCCGGGGATAGACCGAAGTGCTGTTTGAAACAAGCGCTGAAGTAATACGCATTGTTGAAGCCTACCTTTTCGCCGATTTCATAGATTTTCAGATCCGAACGGTGCAGCAGCTCGCGCGCTTGATTCAGACGGGTATGCAATAAATAGTCGCTGATGTTCACTTGCATCTCCCGCTTAAAGATCGTGCTTAAATACGCGCGGCTTAAATTCACTTCCTTGGCGATCGAATTCAAATCCAGCTCCGCGTCGCCGAAGCGGCTTTGTACGATCTCTACGGCCTTCTGTACGACGACTTTATACTTGTTAGACCGCGAACGCTGCGTATACCGGCACAATTGTTCGAACATCGTCTCCAGCCAGTCGAAAATTTCGGCCAGCGTCCGCATCGCTTTCATCATCTCATACAATTCCGATCCGGTCGCCAGAACCCGATCGGAATCGGTATTCGTTTCCTTAATGATTTGAGATATCTTCAACAGGATGGAAACCAGTAACGTCTTCACCTGCTCTTCGCCGGAACGATAGGCTTGGAAAAACTCCCGTAATTGCCCTAACCCGATTCGGGTTTCCTCCCACAAACCGAGCTTCACGCTGTTGATCAAATTCGTCTCCAGCTCCAACGGGTAGTGGACGGTCGCCACCGGCACGAACGGATCTACCTCTTCAATATCGATCAATTGATCCGGTCCGATGAGGAACGTATAATGCACCGCTTCTTGAGCGGCCTTATAACTTAGATGGACGTCCGTCAGCCCGCCGACCCCCATGCCCGCGCCGACGCTCATCGTCATACCGTGCCTGGAAGAAATATGCCGCTGCGCCGCTTCGGCCGCCTGAAGCAGTTCGCTCCGGTGGTTCGGGCTCCGCTCGGGATCGTGTCCGACGATCAGCGCGATCCTTCGATCGCGATCGATGAACGACCAATAGTCGAAGTCCCGCATCATTCGTCGAATCTCGTCCGCCAGCTTGACGAGCAAGTATTGCAAATCCGCATGGCGTACGGTTCGCAACAGGTTCGGCAGGTCGTCTATGGAAAATAGGAGGCATGTGTACGCCGGGCGGGCGGAATCGATCTGGAGGAACGACATCTCCTCGTCGAGCAGATTCGGGTCGATGGTCCCTTCCGCCAACCGAGCCGCCCATTGTTCGCGGAGGAACGGAAGGCTCCGTTGAATTTGCTCTCTTAGCTTGCGATCCCGCTGCTGTTCCCGGATCGCGCCCAGCACGGACTCCAGCAATTTATCGGGGACGATCGGCTTCAAGACATATTCGGTGACGCCGAGCTTCATCGCCCTTCTGGCGTATTCGAATTCGTCGTGGGCGCTGATCAATACGACCTTGATCTCCGGGTGCCGCCGGCTCAATTGTTCCGTCAGCTGAAGCCCGTCGACCAATGGCATCATAATATCGGACAACACCAAATCCGGCGGATCGGCTTCAATGCATGCAAGCGCTTCTTCTCCGTTTTCGACGGCCCCGACGACATCGATTCCATGCTCCCTCCAGGCGATGGCTTCCAGCAGCATGGTTTGCGTTTTCCGATTATCTTCCACGATAAGAAGACGCGTCATTGGTCGTTCCCCTATCCTCGGTCTAGATTTGTTGGGTAATGGTCACTTCGATCGTCGTCCCGTCTTCGTCGCTCTTTAGGATTTCGATGCCGCAATCCGATCCGTGCTGCAGCTTGAGTCTGGCATTGACATTGATGAGTCCGTACCCGCTGTTTTCCTGAAACGTCCCTTTGCGCAACTGTCTTTGCAGCTGCTTCATCGTGTCCTCGCCCATTCCGACCCCGTTATCGCTGACCTGAATTTTTATGTAGTCTCCTTCGAAACCGCCGCGCACGGTAATCATGCCCTTGCCCCGCTTCATGCGAATGCCGTGGTGAATCGAATTTTCCACGATCGGCTGCAACGTAAAACGCGTAATGAAGAACGGATAAATTTGCTCGTCGACATCGAAAAGCCAATCGATCTTATCGGCATAATGCAGCGTTTGGAGCTTCGCGTATTCCCGGATCATCTCGATTTCTTTCGAGATCGGAATCGAGTCGAGGCCTTTGCTCAATGCGATTCGGAAAAAGTTGGACAAGCCGTATACGATTTCTTTCGCGTCTTTATTGGATTCGTCGATACTGCTGTTGATCGCGTCGAGAGCATTGTATAGAAAATGCGAATTGATCTGCGATTGCAGCGCTTTCAACTTCGCTTCGCTTTCCATCGTCTTTACGCGGTCGACCCGCAGAATGAGCGATCGGATTCGTCGCGTCGACTGATTGTAAGAACGAATCAAGCGATCGATTTCGTCGCCGCCGTTCTTTCTCCACGGAATAATCTTCAAAATATGCTCTCTGCGGGAAAGCTTGCTTTCTTCCATGGCGGAAAGAAGCAGCTTCAACCGCGCCGTTAAACTTTTGGAAAGCAAGAAGCTTACGAGAAACGCGATACATGCGACGATCCCGGAAAACCCGAGCGACATGCCGAGCAGCGAATTCGATTCGCGAAGTATCGCTTGCGAAGGCGCAACGGACACGATCCTCCAATCGTTCGCTTGAATTTTCCGAATTTGTACGTAGTCTTGCCCGAACACCCTCGATCCCGATTCCATCGACAGGGTGTCCTGGAGACGATCGCTTTCCCACATTCGACCGAGCAGCTCCGGGTTCCGATTCGCAACGAATTTGCCTTGCCCGTCGATAATGAAGGTATCCGCCTCTTCGACCCGGTTGTTGTCGCGGAGAATCGCGCTAAGCGACTCCGATTCGAGATCGATCACCAGCACGGCGATCGTTTCGTTCGCGTTCGTAATGCTCGTAAGCGTTCGGAAGACAGAAAACACGTGCGTTCCGCTCGCCGAAGGGTACGTCGTGATCCAATAAGGCCCGCCTTTCCCTCGGAAATCTTCCCAGCCCGGCAGCTCTTCCCCCAAGTCTTCGAACGGGATGAATCGCGAGCTTGGACCATATAGCATGTCAGGCACCTTCGCATACACCCGGACATTCGCCAACCGATTGTCCGACTGTTCGTTCTCGATCATCGCGGTCAGCAATCTGTGTTGCTCGTAATGATACCAAGGCTCTACGTTCGACCGAAGCGTATATAGGTTCTGAAGCCGCTGATCCATGTTGTATAACAATGTTCTTGCGCTCTCCTGCGCCTGAGAAAGTCGATTCGACACCGCCGTTTCCATCTGGTCGACATCCTGTTTAATCAACGTTTCCGTGTTTTGAATCAAGACGGACGAGAAGACGTAATACGAGAAAAAGACGACGCCAAGCAAGGGAATGACGGAAAGCCCCAGAAGACTCAATAGAAGCTTCATTCGATAGTTGATGGATACCAATCCGCATCCCCCCGGATATCGAAAGCCCGCCGACATTCGGCAGCCTTCGAAACACATTTGCTCTGCGTCTACGCGCGTAAAACCTCGAAGTATCTAGCCTGATATGGGTTTGGAAAATGGAAGACGACGCTGCCATCGAATCGGTTGTAAGCCGCCTCCGCCGCATACGAAGGGTCCGAAGGATACAATTGGCGGATGCGCGCCTCGGCGCCCGCGAATCCTTGAAGCTTCATGACCTGGTAAGGCTCGGCCCCTCCCAACCGCCAGACGGCGAGCAGCGTGCGATTCCCAGACTCGTTCGTCAACCCGACCGCGGCCCAGCCGGTTTGATCTTCGATTCTATGGAACCCGAGCGGCCAGATCGGGAACGACCGATGAATGTGCCCCCGCTCTTGCTTGTAAACTTGTACCCCTTCCAAAATCAGCGCCCGGTTGCGCTCGTCGGCGGCATCGATCCGTCCGGATAAATACATGTTGCCGCAGAGGCCGTTCACCATATTGAAGATCGTCTGTTCGCCGTCGGCCATACTTTCGCGATAAGACGATGACAAGACATGATCCGGCTGATCCTTCCGGTCGAACGTCAGCGGATACGGATACGTCCAAAATTCCGCTTGCTCGGGCAGCACGGCCGCGAGCAGTCCGGAGATAATAGACGGATTGCAGGCGTAATGCTCCTGGTCCGACGTGCTGTGCAGATGGAAGCGCGACAGCATGCCGTAATCGGCCCGCAAGCCTCCCGAGCTGCAATTTTCCATCAGGATATGAGGATGCCGTCGTTTCACTTCTTCAATGAATTCGTAGAATGCGCGCATGTTCCTCAGCAGACCGCTCGCCGACGATTGGCCGTCGGTATCGTCCCCGGCGCCGATGCAGTCGTTGCAATCGTTCCGAATCAAGGTGGCGCCCATGCCTACCAGGCGATCGATGACTTGCATGAGATACTGCCTGACCTCCGGATTGGAGAAATCAAGGAACATCCGCGGGCCGCCGCCCGCCCTGCGGCCATGCCGCCGTAGAAACCAATCGTCCGGCTTCCGCGCGAGCGCTGCGTCTTCTCCGCAAACCTCCATCTCGATCCAGATACCGATCCCCATGTTTTTGCTTTTAATATATTCGAAGATGCCCTGAAGCCCGCGTTCGCCGAATCGATCGTTGCTGGGCACCCAATCCCCCAGGCCGTTCCACCAATCTTGCGTAAGTCCGGAGAACCATCCCGCGTCCATGCAATACATTTCCGCCCCGAACGCGGCTGCGGCGTCGACCTGCCGAAGAATGTTCTCCTCGGTCGGGTTCGCCCAAAGGCAATTCATATAGTCATTATAAACCAAAGGGTAGAAGGTATGGGTGTTGGGAAGCGTTGGGAGTAACCTATTTCTGCGATACAATGTAAATTGCCGGACCGCTTGCTCGAACCGGCCCTCGCAACAGCCGTAGCTTACCGGCACGGACTCCACTGATTCGCCCGGCGCAAGCGTGTGGTGCCAGCCGCCGTAGCGTTCGTCCGCTCCGTCGGCATGCAGGAACAGCGCTCCTCCCTCGCGCTCCGTTCCGCGGTACCCGATTTCGAGGTGCCAGTTCGAGGAGGTTTCGATCTGCGCGAACCAGACGGCGCCCGTTTCTTTATCCTCCACCACGACCATCGGCGCATACCGGCTCGTGCTCTGGCTGCCGACGGAAGCGAGATGGAAGGAAGCGCCGACGGCGTGAAGGGAAGTCGGGTACACCCCCAACTCCGCCAAGCCAGCGCTTCTCCATTGTCCTTCGCTATTCCACGCTTGACGGCAGTAATGGACGGCGATCTTCTCCGGGTGATGCCATGGCAGCACCCCGCCGATGGCGATGCCTTGCGGCGAGGCCGACGACAGATGCGTGAGCGTCACCGGCTCCGATCCCGCATTGCGCGCCAACGTGCGCTGACGGATCACGGAAGCGCCTGCAATAAATTCCAGATGCACCTCGACGACCAATCCAAGCTGCTCGTGTATGTAGGACGCGAAGAGTTCGTTTCCGCGTTCCTCGAACGCTTCCATCCGCATTTCGGTCGGCAGCGAGGTATAGCCGCTTACCATCGAGGATAGACGTCCGTACGGCTTTCCCGCCACGCTGACTTGGAAGGGAGGCGCGGATCCGAGCTTCTTTGCGCCGAGCGGAACCGAATCGGCATGCAAGGCCGATTGCCACAGTCCGTTTTCATTCCGCTCGAAGAGCAGCCGCAGTTGTTCGTGGGACACCGTCACGATTGGACTGTCCGAATTCTCGATTCTCATGTTCGCACGCTTCTTTCGATATGATTCGAGCGAAAGACCCGCGGCGCCGGCCGCAGGTCCTTCGTTCTCCGATGTTCGATTAATTCAAGGTGATCTCTTTTCGCATTAAGCTCGTATACGTTCCCCATACCGTGGTGCCGTCGAAATTCAGGAAGTATACGTAGAACGATTGGCCGCTCTCCGTCTGCGGATTCGAGCCGGTACCGACGATCGTCGGATACTGGTTTACATAGTTTGTCTGGCCCGCGTCGTCGATAATGTATTCGGG
>NZ_DASQMZ010000206.1:0-8139 GCF_035645235.1 Paenibacillus sp. | reverse complement strand
GCTTGCTTCGAGCCGACGCTCGACTATATCGTATCGAAGATTCCGCGCTGGCCGTTCGACAAGTTCATCCACGCGAACCGGAGGCTCGGCACGCAAATGAAAGCGACCGGCGAGGTGATGGCGATCGGCCGCACGTTCGAGGAGTCGATCCAAAAGGCGGTGCGCTCCCTCGAAATCGGCGTTCACCGGTTGTTCCTCAAGGACGCGGTCAGCCTGGACGACGAGACGCTGAAGAGCCGTCTCATCCGCCCGGACGACGAGCGCTTGTTCCTGATCGCCGAGGCGTTCCGCCGCGGCTGGGATTTGCTCGACATTCAAGATTTGACGAAGGTCGACTGGTGGTTCCTGCGCGGCATTCAATCGATCGTCGGCTTCGAAAACAAGCTGCGCGTCGAGCCGCTGACGCCGGAGCTGCTGAAAGCCGCCAAGCGCAAAGGCTTCACGGACCGCGCGATCGCCGAGCTGCGCAAGGAAGGCGGCCATGCCGACCTGACGGCGGAGTCCGACATCCGCGCGCTGCGGCTGCAGCAAGGACTGAAGCCGGTGTACAAGATGGTCGACACGTGCGCGGCGGAGTTCGAAGCGGAGACGCCGTATTACTACTCCACGTACGAGACCGAAAACGAAGTGCGCCAATCGGATAAGCCGAAGGTCGTCGTGCTCGGCTCCGGTCCGATTCGGATCGGCCAAGGCATCGAGTTCGACTACTCGACCGTGCACGCCGTATGGGCGATTCAAGACGCCGGCTACGAGGCGGTTATCATTAATAACAACCCGGAAACGGTGTCGACGGACTTCAATACGTCCGACCGGCTGTACTTCGAGCCGCTCTTCTTCGAGGACGTCATGAACGTCATCGAGCAGGAGAAGCCGATCGGCGTCATCGTGCAGTTCGGCGGCCAGACGGCGATCAACCTCGCCGGTCCGCTCGCCCGCGCCGGCGTCCGCATCCTCGGGTCGGATCTCGAGTCGATCGACTCCGCGGAGGATCGCAAGAAATTCGAAGCGCTGCTTCGCTCGCTCGACATCGCGCAGCCGCCGGGCACGACGGTCACGTCCGTCGACGAAGCGGCAGGCGCCGCAGCGAAGCTCGGATATCCGGTGCTCGTGCGTCCGTCGTACGTCCTCGGCGGCCGGGCGATGGAAATCGTCTACTCCGAAGACGAGCTGCTCGGCTACATGGTCGAAGCGGTGAAGGTCAATCCGGAGCATCCGGTTCTGATCGACCGCTACATGCTCGGCAAGGAAGTCGAAGTCGACGCGATCTGCGACGGCGAGACGGTGCTCGTCCCGGGCATCATGGAGCATATCGAGCGCGCGGGCGTCCACTCCGGCGACTCGATCGCGGTGTACCCGCCGCAGACGCTGTCCGCCGAAATCAAGGCGCAAATCGTCGAGATGACGACCGCGATCGCGAAGGCGCTCAACGTCGTCGGCCTCGTCAACATCCAGTTCGTCATCTACAAAGGCAAGATATATATCATCGAAGTGAACCCGCGCTCGTCGCGTACGGTGCCTTTCTTAAGCAAAGTAACGGGCGTGCCGATGGCGAACGTGGCGACGAAGGTCATCCTCGGCGCGAAGCTGAAGGACCTCGGCTTCAATAACGGCTTGTGGGCGGAGGACGACAACGTGTCCGTCAAGGTGCCGGTGTTCTCGTTTGCGAAGCTGCGCCGCGTCGACACGACGCTCGGGCCGGAGATGAAGTCGACAGGCGAGGTCATGGGCCGCGACCGCAACTTCTCGAAGGCGCTGTATAAGGGGCTTATCGGCTCGGGCATGAAAATCCCGATGTCCGGCAACATTATCGCGACGATCGCCGATAAGGATAAGGACGACGCGGTCGACGTGTTCCGCGGCTTCGTCGAGCTCGGCTACCGGTTGTACGCGACCGGCGGCACCGCGCAGACGCTCATGGACGCCGGCATGCCGGTCGACCATGTGCACAAGCTGAGCGAGGGCAGCCCGAACATTCTCGATATGATCCGCACGGGCGAGGCGCAATTCGTCGTCAACACGCTGACGAAGGGCAAGACGCCGGAGCGGGACGGCTTCCGCATCCGCCGCGAAGCGGTCGAGAACGGCGTCGTGTGCATGACGTCGCTCGACACGGTGCGCGCGCTGCTCAACATGCTGCAGTCGCTGAACTTCTCGGCGGAGCATATGCCGGGCTTCGTCAGCTCGGGCAAGTTTTCGAAGGCGAAGGCGCCGGCGGTGACGTCGAAGTGACGCACGAGACCGGCAACGCCGCGTCGACGCCGGCTTCGGCGCGCGGAGGCGGCGAGACGCTGCATCCGATCATGGTGGCGCTCGACTTCCCCGACGCGGAGGCGGCGCTCGCGACGGCCGCGAAGCTGGAAGGCATTCCGGTATGGATGAAGGTCGGGATGGAGCTGTTTTACGCGGCGGGGCCCGACCTCGTCCGGAGGCTGAAGGCGCAAGGGCATCGCATCTTTCTCGACCTAAAGTTCCACGACATCCCGAACACGGTGCGGGGGGCGGCGAGAAGCGCGACGCGCCTTGGCGTCGATATGTTCAACGTGCACGCCGCGGGCGGCGCCGCGATGATGCGGGCGGCGCTCGAAGGCGCCGTCGACGCGAGCGCGGGCGGCCCGCTGCCGCTCGTCATCGCGGTGACGCAGCTGACGTCGACGAGCGAGGAGACGATGCGGCGGGAAATCGGCATCGACGCGCCGCTTTCGGACGTCGTGATCCGTTACGCGTCGCTGGCGCGCGAAGCGGGCCTGCACGGCGTCGTCTCGTCGGCGCAGGAGGCGGCGGCGGTGAAGGCGGCGTGCGGCGCCGGCTTCGTGACGGTAACGCCGGGCATCCGCCCGGCGGGCGCCGACGTCGCCGACCAAGCGCGCGTCATGACGCCCGCCGAGGCGCTCGCGAACGGGGCGGACTACCTCGTGATCGGTCGTCCGATTACGGGGGCGCCCGATCCGCGCGAAGCGCTCTCGCGCATCGTGCGGGAGATCGGCGGGTAGACGGGCGGAACGGACGGGGTAACATTTTCTGAACAAAGAGGAGTGGATTCGAACTTGACCACCATCGCGTTGGAGCAACGAATCGCCGAAGCGCTGCTGTCGATCGGCGCCGTCTCGCTGCGTCCGCAGCAGCCGTTCACGTGGACGAGCGGCATCAAGTCGCCGATCTACTGCGACAATCGCCTGACGATGTCTCATCCGTCGGTGCGCGACATGATCGCCGAAGGCTTCGCGACGCTCGTACGGGAAAAGTACCCGCAAGCGGACATGATCGCGGGCACGGCGACGGCAGGCATCCCGCATGCCGCGTGGGTCGCGCAGAAGCTGAACCTGCCGATGATTTACGTGCGGGATAAGGCGAAGGGGCACGGCAAGCAAAACTTGATCGAGGGGCAGCTCGAGGCGGGACGGAAAGTCGTCGTCATCGAAGACCTCATCTCCACGGGCGGTAGCTCGATCAAAGCGGCGCAGGCGGTGAACGAGGCGGGCGGCGAGGCGCTGGCGGTGCTCGCGATCTTCTCTTACCAGTTCGAAAAGGCGGACGCCGCGTTCGCCGCGGCGGGCGTTCCGCTTGCGACGCTGTCGAATTATACGGCTCTCATCGAGACGGCGCTCCGGGAACACCGGATTCGGCCCGAGGACGTCGCCGCGCTGTCGGCTTGGAGGCTGCAGCCGGACACGTATTATGCTTAAAATATAAGTTTGTGTGTTAGGGACTCCGCTGCGGCGGGGTTCTTTTTTTGCGTCCGGGTCCAAACTGATTTTCGCCTGTTTTTGTCGTTTCGTGCCGAAGGTAGGCAGATTGTCCTTACGGAAAAGACGCCGCCGCCATACCAATATGGAGAAAGCACAATTTCCGAAAGGAGGAGTTACTAGATGCTTACCGTGGGACCGATTAGCAGTCAGAACGGGTTTCCGATTTGGTATAAGGATGAAAACGGCCTCCGTCTTCAACTGAACCCCGACCCGAACGACCCGTACAGCGGGCTGACGCCGGACGAACTTCCCGATCCGTCCAGCCCCGTGTCCTTCCCCGACAATTTTCCGGCCGAATCGTTTTATTTCTCGGCCGAAGCGGAGATGACGACGGGGACGGGAGAGCGGGCGCGCCTCGTCCTGGCGCTGGAGGCCACCTTCGCGAACGAAACGCCGACGCCGGGAGAACAGATCGTGTTCGGCCGTGTCCGAATTCGCGTCGCGGGCCTTCAACCGAACGTTACTTACACGGTATATCATCCGTACGGCGTCGACACGTTCGTCGCCGAGCCGGATCCGGGGGAGCCCGGGTTCGGGGAGATCAATTTTACGGAGGATATCGGCGATTTGAACGGCGGCAACTTCGAGGGAGCGGCCAACAGCAGAATTCATCCGTTCCTTCGCTGGGATCCCGCCGTCGCGCCGCCGCCCCCCGCCGGGTATATCGGCAACCCTAACGTGCTCCACCCGGTCGTGGGCAGCGTGTTTTTCGATTCGCTGGGCCGGCCGCAAAACTACTTCCGGATCGAAGGGCCCGGCATCGGCATCGGCTCTCCGGATCGCGCGACCGCGCCGGGGCTCGATCCGGACGATAACATCGAGACGAACCTGTTCGCCCTGCTCGGGAAAATTTCGCTCATCTCGGGCGTGGACATCACCCGCGCGACGTATTCTCGTACGGACGCTTCCGGAGGCCTGTTGGATGTGTTCGCAACGTCGGACACGACGCCGCAGGAGCTGGTCGTGACCGGACCGGGCTTCGATCCGACCGACCTGCGCGGCGGGAACGGCGAATATGCGGCCCACGTCCGCTTCGAAGGCTTGCCCCCGGACGTCGTCACCGTGACGAACGAGAGCGATCAGCCTCCGAGCGTAAAGTCCGCGGCGCCGGTCGACCTGCTGACGGGAACGGCCGTATACGACGCCGATCTTTCGGAGCTTTCGATTACCGCGTCCTCCAGCGACGCGTTCGGGGCCCCGCTGTTGACGGCGGAAGGCTACGGCAGCTTTCCTTCCGGGGGCACGCTCGTCGTCGTCCCCGCCGGAATTCCGGCCAACGTCACGGTGACGTCCGAGGCGGGCGGATCGGTGACGCTTCCGGTGCTCATCGAAGGGGCGCCGTTCGGACCGGTCGGCGTATCCGCGGATGCCGGCCCCGACCAGACGGTGCTCGTGAACGCGAACGTCGTGCTGGACGGTACCGGTTCCACCGGGCCGATCGAATCGTACCAATGGACGCAGATCGCCGGGCCGGCCGTCGCGTTGACGAACGCGAACGCGGCCGTGGCGAGCTTTACGGCGCCCGGCGCCGCGGCGACGCTCGTGTTTTCGTTGACCGTGTCCGGACCGGGAGGGCCGTCGGTCGACGACGTCACCGTGGAGGTCGTCGCGTCCGCGCCGGTGCCCGTCGCGAACGCGGGTCCGGATCAGACGGTGCGGCAAGGCTCCCTTGTCACCCTGTCGGGCAGCGCCTCGACGTCGCCGGTGACGTTCCAATGGGAGCAAATCTCCGGCGTGCCCGTGACGCTGACGGGAGCGAATACGCCGAATCCGACGTTCACGTTCCCCAAGCAGACGGCGCCGTTAACGTTCCGATTGACGGTAACGGGCGCGGGCGGCTCTTCGTCGGATACGGTGCAAATTTCGACGGTGCCGGACAACCTGACCGTGACGCGGGCGGAATACCGCATCGGGGACGCGGAGTGGCGCATCGAGGGCACGACCGACGTACCCGGCCCCGGCGTTACCGTCACGATTCACATCGGGCCGAACGCGGCCGGTCCCGTGCTCGCGATCGCCCAGGTCGACGCGCTCGGCGAGTGGCAATACCGGGAAGAAGGCGTTGCGACGCAGCCGGACGCGACGCGGACGATCACGCTGCGCTCGAGCTCGGGCGGCCAGCTGGCCGCGGTGCCGCTGACCGTCCGCAATTAGGAAGAGAGGAGGCAAGATGCGTATGAACTGCTGCTGTTGCTGTTGCTGCGGCCGCGGGCGAAGGGGCCCCGCCGGCCCCGCCGGTCCCGCCGGTCCAAAAGGAGATCCGGGGCCGCGGGGGCCGGCTGGTCCGGCCGGTCCGAAAGGGGATCCGGGACCGCAAGGCCCCCCCGGCCCGCAAGGACCGCCCGGACCGGGCGGCGCGTGGAACGCGGCTTATGGGTCGGCCTACTCGCTGAACGCCATATCCTCCGGGGGGAACGTCCCGCTGACGATCGCAGGCCCGCTGCATGACGTCGTCGTCGTACCGGGACAGGGGCTGCAAGTCGTCCGCGGCGGCATCTACTCCATTAGTTATCAAGCATCTTTGGAAGAAAACGCACCGGAGGAAGTCGAGCTCCGGGTGCTGGTGAACGGCGCCATTCTCGTTCCTTCCCTGACGACGTGGGCGGGACCGGCCGATACGGCGAGCGCGACTTCGCTGTTTTCGTTGCTGGAGCAAGATCGAGTTCGTCTCGAGGTCGTCTCGGAGAACGCCGTCGAATTCCGAGTCGTCAGCCTGCAGGTGGCGCAAGTCGGGTAGCGGAGGCGGAACGGACGTCCGGACTTCGGCAAGCAGTCCGGACGTTCCCTTTTCCCGGGCGAAGGGACGCATTTTCTCAGAAGGGGTGATACGCCTTGTGCAATAGAAAGAAAGCCTGTAAAAAGTGCGGGCGCGGCCATTGCAGCTGCAAAAAAATGTTGCGGAAGCTGGAATGTCTCGAGAGAAAGTTGAAGCGGGTGGAAAAAGCGTGCAAACGCGATCGCCGGGGCTGCGGCGGCGACCGGAGCGATCCCGGATTTCGATGCATCGAGCCGATCGACGGCGTGCTTCGATTCGGCGATTGCTGCGTTCCCTATTCGTCGGTGTGCTGTAACCGACCGTTCAACTTAAGGTTGGCCGAGCTGAATCAAAATTTAAATTTTCAATTGTTCGGCATGCGGGGCTGCAAGGTGAGGGTGGAATACGAATGCCAGGGAAGCAATGACGAAGTGACGGGGACGGTCTGCGAAATCGGCACCGACTTCCTCGCCGTCAAGAAGGAGAGCGGCGTCGTCGTTACGATCCTGAAGGAGAGAATTTGCAAAATCGAATGGAAGGATTCGTGCTGTCACCCATGCGACGGCGAGCACACGCACGACGGTCATTGCGGCTGCGGGTGCGGCGGGGAGCATCGCGCCTACGCATAAGCGGCCGATTTGCGCGCGGGCGGGAGGGGAACCGCCCGCGCCTTACATAGCAGCGCCAGAATAGGCACACCGTCGAGGATCGGATGGAATATGCTGAGGTGGTGAAGTAACGACGAAACGGCGGTGAGCGGCATGCGGCGGATGGCGGTCCTTCTTAGTACGGCAGCGCTTTGGTTTTCTTTCCTCCTGTTAGGGACCGCGGGCGGCGCGTCGGCCCACGCTTCCGTCGTCGAAGCGTCGCCTGCGCCGAACAGCCGGGCGGAAGCCGCCCCGGAGCGGGTCGAGTTGGAAATCGACGCGAAGCCGCTCGAGGGCTTATTCGCATTGCGGCTGGTCGATGCCGAAGGCCGCGAGCTGGCGGACGATGCGGTATGGGACGAGTCGGCGAGCAAAATATCGCTGCCGATTCCTTCGCTTCGCGACGGAGCGTATCAAGTCGACTATCGCATTACATCGGAGGATGGGCATACGGTTCGAGGTTCTTATTGGTTCGTCGTGGGGGACGCGGCGTTGCCGGCGGCATCGCCCGCGACGCGCGGCGACATCGCCGAGCCGCTTGTCTATGCCGCCAAAATATTATATACCCTTAGTTTGCTGCTCCTCGTCGGCTGGTTGTTCTGGGGTTGGGCGATCCCTTCCCAGACGCGAGCTTTCCGCTCCTTCCACGGATCGGTGTCCTTCGGGTTGCAGCTCGCGCATGCGATGGGATTGCTGCTCATGATCGGGCTTCAGTCAGCCGGTTTCGCGCCGGCAAGCGAGGAGGCGTATCGAATCCCGATCGGGGCGGGCTTCGGCGTCGGCTGGCTCGTTTCGCTCGCCGCGGCGGCATGCGGGCCGTTCCTTCTGCGCCGAACCGCGGCGTCGGATATGGCGTGGATCGCGCTCGCGCTCGCCGCAAAGAGCTACTCCGGCCATGCGGCGGGCGCGGAAGCCATGCTGACGGCTTGGGCGCTCGGCTGGCTGCATACGGCCGCCGCGGCGTTGTGGGCGGGCGGGTTGTTTTTCCTTC
>NZ_DASQMZ010000205.1:0-10241 GCF_035645235.1 Paenibacillus sp. | reverse complement strand
ACCCGTCGCCCGTGTCGTACAGGACGCCGCGCACGCTCGCGCGATCGTCGACCGTCCTCGCGGTTCGCAGCAGGCCGTGGTTCGCCTCCCCGCGCAGCAGCGTGCCGTATACGAACACCAACGCCATCGCGCCACCACTCCAGACCGCTTCCGGGATTTTCCTACATCGTATCATTCGGCGGCGGCCGAATCCAGTCGCCTTGGCGGCCGGGAATGAGACGAAGAACGGCCGAGGGCAGGGCGCCCGCGGCCGTTCTTCGTTACCCTCGCTTATCCGTCAAGACGCACCTCGCGTCCGGTTTCGGACGATTCGACGATCGCCTCGATCAGGCGAACGGTCGCGCGCCCGTCCTCTCCCCGCAGCAGCGGCGGCCGTCCCGCCGCGATGGCGTCCAGTACGTCCTCGAGCTGGCGGCGGTGGTTTTCATGCGTGAAAGCCTTCGGGTCATTGCCGCCTTCGATCGACGCCGACTCCGGAGCCGGCGGCCGTTCGACGCCGGGCACCGACCAGTGGACGACCGCATTGCCCTCGAGCCAAATCGCGCCGCGCTCGCCGAACAGCTTGACGGTCGGCGGGAAGCCCGGGGCCAGGCTCGTCGACGCGGTGAGCACGCCGAGCGCGCCGCCGGCGAACGTGACGAGGGCCGCGCCGACGTCCTCCGCCTCCATCTCGTGCGTCATCGTCGCGATCTTGCCGCTGACCGCGGAGGCGGGGCCGCCGTACCACAGCATCAAGTCGATCTGATGGATGCCTTGGTTCATGAGCGCGCCGCCGTCCTCCGCGATCGTGCCGCGCCAGACGGCGCTGTCGTAGTACGCTTGCGTCCGATAAAACGGCGTATGCGCCTCGACGACGAGCAGACGGCCGAGCCGGCCTTCGTCGAGCATCCGCTTCGCGAGCGCGTACGGCGCTTCGAAGCGGCGCTGCGAAATGACCGACAGCGTCCGACCCCGCCGCGCCGCCAGCGCAATCAGGCGGTCCGCGTCCGCGGACGTCATCGCCATCGGCTTCTCGACGACGACGTGTTTGCCCGCCTCGAGCGCCGCTTCCGCGTACATCGCATGGCTGCCGCTCGACGTGGCGACGCAGACGACGTCGACGTCGGGGGAGGCGAGCAGCGCGTCCGCGTTCGCGAAATGTTGCGGCGCGGCGTCTGCGGCGACTTCCGCGGAGAGCCGCCGCACGAAGGCGGCGACCTTGTCGGGGCTTCGACCCGCCGCCCCGACGAATCGGGCGCCGGGCAGCTCCAGAATCGCGCGCGCATGATATTCGGCGATCGTCCCGTTGCCGACGATGCCGAAGCCGAGGGGCCGGCTCATGAGCGCCCTCCTTCGCCCGTCGACGGGAACGACGCGGCGGCGGTGCGTAAACGGTCTTCGATCATTTGGGATCGCATCTCCTTTTCGACATTACAGGTCTACCGGCTGCCCGGTGCGTCGGCTTTCGTTCGCCGCTTCTAAAAATCGTACGATTTCCACCGTCTCCTCGATGTCGATCGGCGGCGTCCCGGTTCGGAACATCGTCATGACCCGCTCGAGCAAACCGGCGTATGCCGGCTTCGGATGCTTGCCGCAATCCGCGAACGCCGCGCCGTTCGCCCGATGCAGCAGCGCCCCGTTCGTGCGGGCGCCGCTCCGGGTGCCCCGCAGCGTGCCGACTCGCCCGTCGCTCCATACGCCCGAAACGAGCTCATGATCCGCCGTCGAGAAGGCGTGCACGCGCACGCAGCCCCGGCCGAGCGCCGCGTAGAGCATCTCGGCGGAATGGATGCCGTACCAAAACAAGCCCGGCTGCGTCGGCTGCAGCTCGGCGAAGCCGTACACGTCGGCGCCGAGCAGCTCCCCGAACGAATCGTCGGCCAGCGCTTGGACGAAATCCTCCGCGTATCGCAGCGACGAGGAGCTCATGAGCGGGACGCCGTATTCGCGGGCGAGATCGGCGATCGCCCGCGCGTCGGCGGACGTTACGGCGAACGGCTTGTCGATAAAGACCGGCTTCTTAAAGGGTGCCAGCCGTTTGAACTGCTCGAGGTGGACACGCCCGTCGACGGACGTCAGCAGCACCGCGTCGACGCGCTCCGCGACTGCCTCGACGCTGTCCAGCATGTCGACGCCGTGCTCGTCGCGCAGCGCCGACGTAAACCGCCCGAGCCTCGACCAGCTTAATTCGAAATCCGGCGAGCCGCCGGGGAACGCCGCGACGACGCGGCCGCCCGGGACGGCGTACGGCGTCTCCGGATCGTTCAACAGCTTCGTGAAAGCGACGGCGTGGGACGTATCGAGTCCGATCATGCCGATTTGCAATGGCTTCGTCATCCGAGCAGCTCCTTCTTACCCGTTCTCCGCGTCGGCCGTCGTCCGAACGCACCGGGTTCTTCATACTATTCTAGTAAAACTCGCCGCTGTAACGAAAATTTTTTCGCTACAGCCCACCGCGCGCTTCCCTCACTTGATGCCGAAAACCCGCCGTCCGATGCCGGGAAGGCGGGCTTGCTGCGTTACTTTTTCTTCTTGCCGTATAAGTCCTTCATGATCTGCTTCCCGGTCGGCGTCTGGGCGAGGCCGCCTTTGGCGGTTTCGCGGTGCTTCTCCGGCATGCTCGTGCCGACCTCGAGCATAACCTGGATCACCTCGTCGGACGGGATAACGCTGCGGACGCCGGCGAGCGCCATGTCGCTCGCGGCCAGCGCCGTCACGGCGCCGAAGCCGTTGCGGACGATGCAGGGCACTTCGACCAAGCCGCCGACGGGGTCGCAAATCAAACCGAGCGTATTCTTCAGCGCGAGGCCGACCGCGTGCACCGCCTGCTCCGGCGTCCCGCCGCGCAGCTCGGTCAGCGCGCCCGCCGCCATGCCGATCGCCGAGCCGACCTCGGCCTGGCAGCCGCCTTCGGCGCCGGAGACGAACGAGTTGTTCGCGATCACGTAGCCGATGGCGCCGGCCGCGAACAGGCCGGCCGTCATCTTCGCGTCGTCCCAGCCGTACCGCTCCTGCGCGCTGACAAAGACGCCGGGAATAATGCCGCACGAGCCGGCGGTCGGCGTCGCGATAATGCGTCCCATCGACGCGTTCACCTCGGATACGGCGAGCGCGTACGCCATCGTGCGGGCCGCGTCGCCGCCGAGCGCAACATCTCCCGCCTCGACGCGCGCCATCACGCGCTTCGCGTCGCCGCCCGTCAGCCCGCTGCGCGACGTCGTATCCTCGGTGAGCCCGCGGCGCACCGCTTCCTTCATGACGGCCCAATACTCGGCCATCCTGCGCACTTCCTCTTCGCGAGAGCGGCCCGATTCCGCGCATTGATCCTCGATCATGACCTCGGCGATCGTCGCGCCCTCCGCGCCGCACAGCGCGGCCAGTCCCTTCAGCGTCCGGAATCTCATAGGGCGGCGCCCGCTTCCAGGTCGACGAGCCTTACGTCCGACACGTCCTGCAACGAGCCCACCTGCGCGAGCAGCTCGGCGGATATCGGCGTATCGACCTCGATCACCGTCAGCGCTTCGCCGTGGCGCCCCTTGCGGTCGACGTCCATATGCCCGATGTTGACCCCCGCCCGAGACAGCGTCGCCGTCAGCTCGGCCAGCATCCCCGGCCGATCCAGATGGTACACGCAGAGCGTCGGATACATCGCGATAAACTTCACGTCGAAGCCGTCGACGCCATGCACCTCGATGTTGCCGCCGCCGATCGACGCGCCCACGAGCTCGACGCGGCGCCGCTCGCCTTCGAGGGAAATGCGGGCCGTGTTCGGGTGGGCGACGACGGCCTTTCCCGGTCGAATCGCGACCGAGAGCCCCGCCGCCTCCGCGTACTCGAGCGACTTCGCGATGCGAAGGTCGTCGGTCGCCCAATCGAGCAGCCCGCCGACGACGGCGAGATCGGTGCCGTGCCCCTTGTACGTGTCCGCGAACGAGCCGTAAAACACGATCTCCGCCCGCTTCGGCGTCTCCCCGAGCAGCTGCCTCGCGACCCGGCCGAGCCGGGCGGCGCCCGCGGTATGCGAGCTGGACGGCCCGACCATCGACGGGCCGATGATGGAAAATACGTCTTTGAATCTCATGCCGTCCTCCCCTTCCGTCGAACCCGTCGTACGCGTCACCGCAAAACTTCCGTTACTTCATCCATTCCAGTATATGCTGCTTCACGAATTCGTCATCATGGAGATGCGGGTAATCGCGATACATCCGGTCGATCTCCTCCGCCTGCCCCGGCGACAGCGTCTCGTGCGGGTTTAAGCACCACGTGCCTTCCAGCAGCCCTTGCCGGCGAAGCACCTCGTGAATGCCGGGAATGCAGCCTTCGAAGCCGTGCGCCGGATCGAAAAACGCCGCGTTCGTATCGGTCACCTCGACGTTGCGCGTCAGCCACTCCTTATCGATTGACCCGTTCGCGCGCGCGGCCTTGATCTCCTCCAGCAGCTCGACCGCCTTCTTCGTCCAGACCGCCCAATGGCCGAGGAGGCCGCCGACGATCGCCTTTTCCACCGGAACCCCGTCCACGTTGAACCGGTACGTCGTCAGCAGGTCGTTCACGATGTTGTCGTCATTGCCCGTGTAGAGCGCGATTTCGTCGCGCCGCTTCGAGCTGCACACCGCGCGCACGACGTCGATCGTCTGATACCGGTTGAACGGTGCCATCTTGATCGCGATTACGCCGTCGATATCGGCGAAGGCCTTCCAAAACTCGAAGCTGAAAATGCGCCCCCCCACAGACGGCTGCAGATAGAAGCCGAATACCGGGATTCGAGCCGCGACCGCGCGCGTCCGCTCGAGAATTTGCTCCTCCGTCCAGCCCTGCAGGCCGCCCATGCTGAGCAGGCCGGCGTCGTAGCCGAGCTTCGCCGCGATGTCCGTCTCCGCGAGCGCCTGCTCCGTCGGACCGCAGATGCCGGCGATCTTCACGAACGGCCGGTCGAGCTTCGCCCGCTCGACCTCCTCCGCCGCGAGCCGCAGCACCGGCTCGAACAAGCCGACGTCGGGGTCGCGAATTTCGAATTGGGTCGAGTGCACGCCGACGGCGACGCCGCCCGCGCCCGAAGCGATGTAATACCGCGTCAACGCGCGCTGCCGCTTCTCGTCCATCTTCCGATCTGCGTTCAGCGCGAGCGGATGCGCCGGTATGACGAGACCGTCATGCAGCGCCTTCAGCAATTCAGGTGTCCAATCCTTGCGCATCTTAATATTTCCCCTCCCGCTCTTGGAAGTGCGTCGGCTTGTTCCACGTCTTGCCGCCTTCCTTCACCCACTCGGCGATCCAGTCGATCATCTGCAGCGTCGAAACCTTCGGGTACCCGAACAGCTGGAACGACTTCGAGGCGTTATTGAGCAGCGCGTCCTCGGCTTCCTTGCCGACGAACGACGGCTCCTTCCCGAGACGCTTCCCGAATTCGAGCGCCAGCCAGCGCATCGACAGCGTCTCCGGCCCGGTCACGTTCAGCACGTTCGGCGGCGAACTGCATTGCAGGAGCGACCGAATCGCGATCTCGTTCGCGTCCCCTTGCCAGATAACGTTCGCGTGGCCCATCGACAGGTCGATCGTCTTGCCCTCGTTGACCGCCTTCGCGACCTCGAGCAGGACGCCGTAGCGAAGATCGATGGCGTAATTGAGTCTGTAAATCGCCATCGGGATGTTGTATGTGTTGGAGAAATACTCGAACACGCGCTCCCGGCCGAGCGTCGACTGGGCGTATTCGCCGATCGGCCCCGGCGGGGTCGCTTCGGTCGCGCCGCCGTGCGCCACCGGCGTGAAGGGGTAGATGTTCCCGGAGGAGAAGACGACGATGCGGGAGTTCTTGTACTTCTCGGCGACGCGACCCGGCAGGTACGCATTCATCGCCCAGGTGAACCATTCGCGGCCCGTCGTGCCGAACTTGTTGCCCGCCATGTAGATGACGTTCGGCACGTCCGGCAGCGCCTGCAGCGCTTCGTCGTTCAGCAGGTCGCAGGAAATCGTCTCGACGCCGGCGGCCTCGAGCTCCTCGCGGGTTTCCGGCGTCGAGAAGCGCGAGACGCCGATGACGCGCTTCTGCACGCCGGCGGCGCGGATCGCGTTCATGGCGAGGCGCGCCAGGCTCGGTCCCATCTTGCCGGCGACGCCGAGCAGCATAATGTCGCCTTCGATGTTTTTCATATCCTCGATCAGCGCCGCCGACGGCTCCGCCAGCTTCGCTTCCAACTCTTCGATCGTTCTCATTGCGGTATTCCCCTCTCGCGTTCCGCCATTGCGGCTTGTTATAGCTTCATCATACCGCGGACTTCGAATTAGAGACAAATCTTTTAATTGTCTCTAATTCCCCAAAGGAACCAAGCCAAAGAAGGGATCCCGCGTGTCGCGCGCGGATCCCTTCTTGGCGGAATAACGATGCCGCTTTCGTTGAATCATTCCTGCTTCACGCGATCCGCGAGGAACGCAAGGCGGAACCGCTGCCGCGGGCGGCCGCGGCCGACCTTCTCCATGCCGGACACCTCGATCAAGCCGGCGTCCATCCAATCGAGCAGCAGTCGGTGGGTGCTGCGCACCGTCACGCTGAGCATCTGCGCCAGCTCGAGCACGTTGAATTCCAGCCGACCCTGCCGGGCGGCGGCGGCCATCAGCCGCGTGACGTACATTCGGGTCATCCCGGCGGCCTCGGCTTTCTCCAGCAGCGCCTGATCCGTCAACGACAAATCGTATTCGACCGGATCGGCCATCGCCAGCGGCCCGATTAAGGTCCGATCTTCCCGCACGATGAAACATGCGTTGCCGCCGACCTGCTTGGCGTTCCCGAGCGCCAGCCGCGCATGCGTGCCGGCCTCGTTCGCGGACTGCCCGAAGCCGATTCCGATGCTCAGCGAGACGCCGAGCGCGTGGTAGGCGTCCCGAGCGAGCGGGATGGATTTATATCCGCCGGTTTCCCGTTCGAAGACGCCCCGGGTCGTGAAAAATAAATACTCGTCCGCCCCGAGGTGCGTCAAATACCCGTTCAACGATTCGACGTAATCGAGCAGCGTCCGATGAATGTCCAGCTTCAGCCGTTGGACGTCGTGCTCCGACGCCCGCTGCCGAACGAGACGACCGAATTCGTCGACGTTAATTAAACCGACGACGATTTGCGATTCTTTATTGCGGCGCGATTCGGTGGAAAGCAGCGCTCGCTCCAAGGCGACCGTAATATCGTGGTCGAGCGGCACGACCCATTCGTTCGGAACGCCGAGCGCCGTCAACCGTTCCGCCACCGCTTTGCTTCCGGTCAGAGCGGCGGCGGCGGCGCCGGCGCGATGCTTGTCCGCATGGAACGAGACCAACTCGTCCGTCGCGGCGTACGCGGAGCCTTCGTACGCGATCACCGCGCCGGCGGCCGTCCCCGTCTCCGCCCCTGCCTCTCTCAGCGTCCGCTCGACGACCGACCGCGGCAACGAATCGACGGAAAAGCCGGCGCCGCCGCCCAGGCCGTGCCGGAGCTGCAGCCGTAGCAGCGCGCGATACAGTCCGGCCCCGGACGGGGGCAGGTAATGAATCGGCACCGACGAGTCGATCGGCAGCACTTGCCCCTTGCGCACCGGCTCCAAGCCGGCCAACAGGATCACCTCGACCTTGTCCTTCACCGCGCGGATGTGTCCCGCGGCTTCCTCCGGCCGATCGAAGGCGATCGGCACCGGCCGCATCGACGGGAACGACCGCACCGCCCGCAGCATCGCCTCCACGATTTCCTCCGGTCCCAGCAATGCGATGGCGATGCCCTTCCCTCGTTCCGCCCCGTTTTCTATCATCCGTTGTCCCCTCGATTCCCCCAACGATACTTTCCCAATACTATAAGCGGATTCGATTGTCTTCGTCTACGCCGCCTTTATTTCCTGCATTATTTCCCAAGAAATAATTACCGGTATTTAACATTAACTCTCTAATATGGATATGCAGGTACTTGCAAATATTAATTCTGTGGATAAAGCTGCGGGATTTTGTGGACATCTCTGTGGACAGACTAACATTCATGTACGCGCTTAGGCAAAGACACCTGTGGAATTCGGGCAAACTTCAAGGTTTACAGCTTGTGGATAACCCAACCTGTGTATATTCTCAATGAATCTTCAAACTTATCAACAAATCACTGTTGATAACCCCGCTATTCATGTGGACAACTATGTGGATAGGATGTGAAACGGAGGCGAGCGTTGGGGATGAAGGTCATTATTACTTTGCAAGAAGCGGTCGAAAGAGGCGTCTGGGATCGCATTCGGGAGTGGTTCGGGCGAGACGAGAAGGACGAGCTGTGGCCGAACGAAGAGTTCATCTTGACGGAGGAGCAGGCTAGAGAACTCGGTTGGCTGACAACGAAATAAATTCCTTGCGCATTACTCCATACATCGGAAAACTCCCTTGTTCCGGAAGGAATTCGGGAGTTTTCCGCATATGAATCCCGTCGTCCCCGACGCTCGCCGTCATCGCCGTCGTATGGCCCTTGCTTCAATATACGCCCTCACCAAGGCAGCGCAAGCTTGCCCATGACGGTCTGCCGCGAGGCGCCGGTGGCGGAAGGCAGGTTATTTGCGACGCCGCACAGAAAGTCGTTGCCCAGCATCGCGAAGATGAGCGCCTCCTTGGCGTCATCGTTGAAGCCGAGCGCGCTCGAGTTCGTCACGCGTTGCTCGGGCAGCAGCTCCGCGAGCATCCGGAGCAGCGTTCCGTTGTGCGCGCCGCCGCCGGTGACGATGACTTCCCCGATCGCGCAGCGGGGGAAGACGTCCCGGCGGTACGCGAACGCGATCGTGCGCGCGGTGAACATCGTCGCGGTCGAGACGATGTCCGCGTCCGAGAGGCCGCGTCCGCGCGCCGTCTCGAGGAAGGCCTCCGCGTACGCCTTCCCGAACACCTCGCGCCCGGTCGTCTTCGGGGGCGGCAGCTCGAAATACGGGTGACGCAGCAGCTCGTCGATCAACCCCTCGTCAGGGCGGCCCGAAGCCGCCCATGCGCCGCCGGCATCGTAATTTCGTTCGCCGTTCGTCAACCGAAAGACGGTCTGGTCGATGACCATGTTGCCCGGCCCCGTGTCGAACGCAAACACGTCCGCCTGCCGCGCGCCGGCGGGGATGGCGGCGCAGTTACCGATGCCGCCGACGTTCTGCACGAGTCGGCCGACCTCCTCGCTTCGGAACAAGAGAAAGTCGCCGTACGGCGTCAACGGCGCCCCTTGGCCGCCGACCGCCATATCGGCCGGACGGAAGTCGCCGACGACGAGCGCGCCGGTGCGCTTAGCCAGCACCGACAGGTCGCCGATCTGGAGCGTCGATCGAGGCCGGAACGGGTCGTCCGCCGCATCGTCCGGTATATGCCACACCGTCTGGCCGTGCGACGCGATGAGATCGATGTCGTCCATCGACAGCCCCGCCTCGGCGACGGCTTCGATCGCGACGTCCGCGAATCGCTCCGCGAGCCGGAAATTCATACCGCACACGGCCGCGACGTCGGAGCGCTCGACCGTACATAAATCCTTTAGCCGCTCCCGTGTCTCTTCGTCGTACGGCCGGCTGACGAAGCGAATGAGTTCCGCTTTGGCCGTCGTTCCGCTGCCTGATAGTCGCACGACCGCGGCGTCGATGCCGTCGAGCGATGTGCCCGACATGAGGCCGACGACGAGACGGGACGGCTTCGAGACATAGTCGCCGATCATGCGCCGTCTCCTCTCCAGCCGGCGGGGTACGCTTCGCCGAGCGACACCGGCAGCGCGCCGCGGAACGGGATGTCGCCGAGCAGCGCCTTCGCGGCGCTCGCAAGCGACAGCGGCCGATTCTCGTAGACGGCGACGCAGCCGTCGGCGTCCGGGAACGCTGCGAGATCGTACGGATTGCGCAGCGCGACGACGACGAGCCGCGCACCGGACGCCTGCAACGCTTCGACGAGGCGCTTTTGCGCCAGGTGGAAGCCGGCGTTATAGACGCCTACGACGATTTGCGCCCAGCCGCCGCCCTGCGCGATCGCCGCGAGCTCGGCAATGCGCGCCTCGGAAGGAGCGACGTCGACGCATTCGTCGCGGCAGTCCAAACCGAGCGCCGCCAGCGCTGCGCCAAGGCCGGCGGACGCGCGCACCGCCTCGTCCGCGATCGTCTGCGCGGCGGCCGCGACCGTGATCGCGAGCGTTCGCTCGCGCCGCAGCGGCAAGACGCCGCCGCGGTTCCGAACGAGCGTTACGCTGCGCTCGCTGATGCCGCGGGCGACGGCGAGATGCTCCGCGCAGCCGACGCAAGCGAGCTCGGTCGCAGCCTCGG